>JAFRAV010000010.1 GCA_017405225.1 Candidatus Saccharimonadota bacterium
AAGTCATTAAAAGCGGATTACACCTCTGTCAAAAATATGAGTAATTACCTTATGTGAAGAAGCGAAGCTATTTCTTTACATAAGGAATTACGAGCTATTTTTGACGAGGCTGTAACCAAGATGACTTAAAATTACCGTAGCGAGAATTATTTGGAGTGGGAAGACCGAATATTATTCACCCGTTCCAACAATAATTACGATGTCAAAACCTGACTCTATGCCAGCTGGTAGCTGTTCTGCGGATTGGAGCTCTGCATTAAATCGCTTAGAAAGAATATCTGCAGTTTGTGGTGCATTGTCAGATAATTTGTAGACGGAGTAGGCGGCTTTATACTCGCCCTCAGGGGCGTCGTCAGTGGTGATGTTCTGGTAGCCCTCTTTCTCTAATTTTGTTTTCTCGGTAGAAGCTGCACCGATTACTCCAGAGCCATTAAGGATAAGGATCTTCGCATCCTCTCTTACGGCTGGGTTGCTTGAAATCATCTTAGCAACGTATGGCTGAATTAATGAGTAATTACCAAATCCAGTAGACGGTACTACATAAGAAATTCCATTCATTTCTGCAGTTTTTAGATATGCAATATTCTTTGTATAGTCTATCAGTGGTACTTGACGCATTTGGCTGAGGTCTAAATCTTTAGCAATGGAGTAAACTGTCTTAAGCTCTTCAAGGGTAAAGTTCATGCGCACGTTATCTCCTACAGCCTCAACTAATCCAAGCGCAGAGCCTAAATCAAGTCCGTTTTGGACAATTTTTTGCTGGATGGCTTCCAAGATTTTCTGTTGGCTATTTCCACGAGTAAAATCTCCCATTTCTGTGCCATGTCTTGCACGGGCAAGACCAAGCGCACGTTCGCCATTAAGAGTGACAGGTTCGCCTTTTTTGATAAATGTTTCTGTCCAAGTATCTTCAATATCTTCGTCCAATGTAACAGTAATACCGCCTATACTATCTACTACTTGAACGAGCGCAGCCCAATCCAGATGTACATAATATTGTACATCTACATCAAAGATGTCTTTCATGGTATTCATTAGTGCGTTTGCACCACTCTCCTCATCTTGGCCTGTAAGGTTTGCACAGTAGTAGACCTCATTTACTTTGCCTGTAGAAGTGCAAGTTTTGCCAACATACAAATCACGAGGAAGACTAATCATTGCTACATCGTCTTCTTTTTGGTCTATAGATACAAGCATAATAGAATCGGTTAATTGGGCGCCGTCATGCTCGCCGTCACCCTCAGAGCCACTCATGTCATAGCCAGAGGTGCCAAAAACAACTATATTGGTACGACCATTTTTGTCAGCCTTTAATTCTACGTTGCTGCCCAGAGCGCCGATAACCTCAAAGATATTAGAGCGTCCGCCTGTGAGTTTAGCGATGATATCATTGCCCCAGAGTAGAAATGCACCAGCTCCTAATAGAAGAATAACAAAGAAAGTTATTAATATATTGCGTGCAATATGTTTTTTCTTTGCTTTGCCTTTTTGGCCAATTTTTTGGCGAGGCGTATCGTGTGACATCTTCTTGTGTTTAAGACTATAATCTGGCTTAAGCTCTTTGGAAGATAAATCAAAATTTAGAGTTGACACGGGGCTTAAAAAATCCTTACTGGCCTGTAATTTGGCCTTTTCTTTTGCTATATTATCTTTTGATAAACCGACGGATTGAGATTGCCTGCGTCGTGTAACAGTAACAGGGGTAGACGCAGAATCGGACTTATGCTTGAGGCTGTAAGTGGAAGATTTGCGGTGAACAGGAACAGACGTAGTACTACTGTGCCGAACTGGAACAGCATCAGGCTTTTTATTCATACGAACAGGGACTCCACCTATTGTCTCTATATTATCTCTAACCATCTATTAATCTATTATAACATAAACGGGACTAAAACTAGAATTTTTGCTATAATATTTGTAAGGATTTGCTATGGGAATAAAACTAACTAAAAAACAGACACAAGTTTATAATTATATCTCTGAGTTTATTAAATTACATGGTATTTCACCATCTTATCGTGACATTTGTGCTGGACTAGGTTTGTCTTCCGTGTCGGCAGTTGCAGAGCATGTGGATAATCTGGTACGAATTGGCGCTCTTCGCAAATCACCCGGAACAGCGCGCTCGCTTGAGGTGGTGGATTTTACTTATCCAGAGACGGTAGCCTTATTTAGAGAAAAAATGGCCACCGCTAGCGAAGAAGAAATAGAAATACTAAGAAAAGCCGCAGAAATAATCGGCTTGGATTTAGCAGAGGAGCAATAATGGTATGAGGGATTTTGAATATTTGCCAAACGACGCAGTTTATCTGGATGCTGCCTGTCAATCACTTCGTCCACAACCTGTAATTGATGCACTAAACGATTATTATACTAAATATAATTCGTGTGGAGAACGTGTTAAATATGAATGGGGGGCAACTACAGAGCAGAAAGTAGAACAAACTCGTGAAAAAGTACTAAAATATGTTGGCCTAAGCAAGAGACGCTACTTTGTGTCTTTTACGCTCAATACTACGTATGGAATTAATTTAATCCTCTCACAAATTAACGTAAAAAAAGCTGGAATTAAAGCAATTGTAACTTCTGACATAGAACACAACTCGCCATTTCTATCTACAATGTCTTGCGCAAAGAAAAATAATTTACCACGCGTTGTGCTGACTCGCGGCAAAGATGGCTCACTTCCGTTAGATGAAATTCCAAATAATGCACTTGTAGTAGTGAATGCTGCATCAAATATTGATGGAAGACTACTTGTAAATATTAAAGACGTAATAAAAAAGGTTCATAAAACTGGTGGATATATTATTATAGATGCTGCTCAGGCCATGGCTCATTCAGTAGAGGTTTTGCACGGTGTAGAGCCAGATGCTATTTGCTTTTCTGCTCACAAAATGTATGCACCATCACTTGGCGGTATAATCATTAATAAAGAGTTTGCCAAGTTAATAGACACTACATTTATTGGTGGCGGTATGGTAGATGATGTAAACAAAGATTCTTACCAGCTATCAAAAGACAATCCAGAACACATTTATACACAATTTGAATCTGGCCTGCAAGCCTGGGGGGAAATAATTGCATTGGGGGCAGCGATTGATTGGCTAAATAATAAATCCAAAAACGAGCGCAAAGAATTAGAAAAACTATACACAGATTTGTATGAGTTCCTAAAAACAAAAGAGAAGATTCATGTAATTAACAATGCGCCCGCCTCTACAATTTCTGTTTATGTAGACAAAAAAGAAACTGGTGTAGATAGTCATATTCTAGGTGCAGCACTAGCAGACGAAGGAATTATGGTTCGTACCGGGTATTTTTGCGTGCATTATTATCTGGACCATGTTAAACACTACCCACCTCTGCTTAGGTTTTCTCTTGGTTACCATAATACTGTTGAGGATATTGAGAAGGTAAAAAAAGCACTGGAGAATTTTTAGATGGTTTGTGTGGCTGCGTTTATTGTATTAGTACTAGTAGGTATATTTGTCGCATTTATTTCTATTTTTAAACGTGACTTTGGTAAAAAATATTGGAAGGTGCTAAAAAAGGCATTTCATTGTTTTGGTAAAAAAGTGCGTCTTCAAAAATGCGACACTAATTTTTCTGATGATGTAAAATCTCTGTTGCTTAAAAAAGTAATTCTAAAAAAACCAAATTTAGTTAAGCCACTTAGTATTTCTATTGAGGTGGCAAGTGTGCTACTGGTTGTTGTTACAGCATGGTCTATTATAGAGGCGGCCAAAGCTGGGTTATCTCTATGGGTGTTTGGCACTTGTAATGTATCTCAGCCAAGCAACTGTACATTAGGTGCAGATTCTTGTGGTTTGGATGAGGATAACCTAAATTGGTTTACTGAGTGGGGTGAGATTTTTGGCAATATTCCAGACAGGCTCAAGAATTGGGATGTAGCAGACTATGTTAGCAATGCAGAAGAAAAAGACAAATTAACCCCAGCTTTTGTTATTGGTAATGGCAAGGAGAAAGCACTGTCTATCATTGATCCAGGATGCTCAGTTTGTCTAAGCTCATATATGAATCTAAAAAAAAATGCTAATTTTTTGAATAGCCACCAAGTATACGTAGTTATTTATCCAATTAAGAATACTAATGGAGAATATAGGTTTAGGAATTCAGATGAAATAGCGCGTTACGTATTAGCCATTAACGAGCAGACCGGAACAGATAAATATAGCCGCATGATTATTGATAGAATCTTTACTCAATACAATGCTGATGGTGTCATCTATCAAAACGTATTTAATGAGCAGCTTACTGAAAACGAGGCTGGTGCGTTGATAGAAAAATGGCTAGCGGAATGGGGTGTTTCAGAAGAAGATATTTTGGCAATTCATGAGAGTGAAGCGTCATTGCAGGTTGCTCTAAGAGACACTCAGAATACATTTATTATTGATAACAAAATTAAGCCAAAGGGGATTCCTACTTTTATCTACAATGGTAAAAAACATTTAGGATTGTTTAAGTAAAAGTAGGCATTTGGATTTTTTAACCATAAGTGTTAAAACTCTTGATATTTATGGGGTGATATGCTAAAATATAAGTATCATGGCGTATCAAACAAAAACAGCCAGAAAACCAAAAAGTCGCCATCGTTTCTCTAGTCGTGTAGCGGCCATTATTATCGGCGTGCTTGTTGTAGCGGGAGGAGTTTTTGCGTTTTTGTATTTTGTAAGGCCCTTTGAGCAGAAGGCAGAAGGGAACAATGAGATTATTTCACGCAGCTCTGATGATGTAGGTAAATCAAGTGGTTCTGCAGAGCCATTAGGCAAAGAGTCAAAATCAAAACAGGAAGAACGTGAATCAGAAAAAGGAACTCTTAATTATGATAGTAGTAGTCTAGAGGATTTAGAAGAACTGTCTGGAATTATTAATTATGCTGGTATTTCTGAAGGAAAGTTCCTAATAAATGCTACAATTTATCAACAATTTGGCGATGATGGGACTTGTGAAATATCACTGGTTGGCCCTACTGGCAGAAAATTAGGTGGCACAGTAGCTACTGAGGCAGGGCCTGCTTCTACATTTTGTAGCTACAGTATTCCTAATAGTGGTATAGAATCTGGTAAGTGGCAAATTACAGTATATGTTCAGCATAATGATGAATCCGGGACACTCAAAACGGAGGTAGAACTATAATGGCCTCGCGGAGAAATGATACTAGAAGAAAGATATTTTTGCTTTGCTTTTCCTTTTGTTTTGCTGCTGTGATGGGATTTTTAATGCAACTATTTATTGGACGCGTAAATGCAATTAACCCCCGCTATAATGGGTTCAATGCTGGGGATATTATATCTGATTATGTGATGGCGGATTATACCTCTATGAGTGAAGGTGATATCCAGCAATTTTTGAAGTCTAAAAATCCATGCAACGATACCAATCTATCCAAGGCGGCATACTATTCTTGGCATAATTACCACATAGAAAATGGGCATTATGTATGTATGGCAGATGAGAGTTTTGACGGTGAGTCGGCCGCGCACATTATTTGGCAGGCGGCACAGGATTATCACATCAACCCAAAGGTGCTAATTGTATTGCTAGAAAAGGAGCAGGGATTGGTGACGGATACTTGGCCAAATTCTGATTTGCAATATCGTTCTGCTACGGGCTATGGTTGTCCAGACCACGGAGATTGTAATGCTGATTATTATGGGTTTAAAAATCAAATTAGAAATGCAGCAGAATTATACCGTTGGATTTTGGATAACGGCTCTAAGTACTATCCTGTAGGTTACAATAATATATTATATAATCCAGATTCTGGTTGTGGATCATCTACTGTATATGTGGCAAACCGCGCAACGGCGGCACTCTATCAATATACTCCATACCAACCAAATGGCGCAGTATTAGATGCATCCGTAGGACAAGTGGTAGGTTGCGGAGCTTATGGGAATCTTAATTTTTATTATTACTTTACAGAGTGGTTTGGCGATACACATGGAAATGAATTGCATGGGATATATTTGCCGGATGGAGTGTATCAGCTAAAAACAAATGAGGGATTAGCGCTCTCATTCACAGGCCCTAATAATGGAGATTCCGCGATTATTTCTGACTCGGATAGTAATAATAAAATGCAACAGTTTGAATTGAATCGTGATGGAAAATACTATCGTGTGCGAAATGTGGGTACAGGAAAATATTTGGATGTGTTTAATAACGAATCATATAATGGTACAAAGGTTGAGCTGTGGGATGGAAATGGGGGATGCTCACAAAAATGGCTAGTATTAAATAATGATTCATGGTATCGCTTGGTATCCGCATGCTCCAGCGAGGCGGCTACAAAATCACTTGACGTATCTGGAGGAGCAATCGGAACGGCAGGGACTGAGATTAAAATATGGGAGTCAAATGGCTCAGAGGCACAACAATGGAATCTTGTGAATTTGTCAGCTGCACCAGTTAATAATGGTGAGTACAGTATAAGATCTACTGCTGGAAGAGTGCTCGTTCCAGCATCGGAAACTCCAAGTGGTAATGAGAGAATGATAATCTGGGAGAATTCAACGTCAAGTATCAATAGGTATAGTATTACACGTCTACCAGAAGGCTATTACTTAGCAAAGAATACCAAAACTGGGTTGTACCTTACAGTGAGAGATGCGTCTATAAGTGATGGCGCCGAAGCTTTATTATCTGAAGACAATATGAATACTTGCGCTCAAAAGTGGATAATAGAGAAGAATGAAAAAGGATTTAGATTTATTAATTCCTGTTCTGGAAAATCACTAGATATTAATGAGGGGAAAGTTGACATTAATGGTAATAAAGTCCAAATATGGAATAGCAATTCTTCGGACGCACAAAGATGGATGCTAAATACTCCTACTAAAAATCAACCTGTTGCAGATGGTGATTATGTTATTGAATCTGGACTTGGCAATAGGCTTCGGCTAGACGTGGTTGGAAGTGGGATGATTGGTAATGGAACCAATGTTGATATTTGGACTAGAAACGGTGGCGATAATCAGAAATTTAAATTGAGATACGATGCCAATACCGGGTATTATTCAATATCAATAAGTAATGGATATTATTTAGATGCAGCCAACGGTGGATCTAACGGTGCTAATGTTCAAGTTTATCAAAAAGGAGATGGATGTTTCCAACAGTGGATGGTCATCCCAGAAGGCGAACAATATTATATTGTGTCTGCTTGTGAAAGAAATGCCCTAGATGTGGTTGGGGCTAATATGTCAAATGGAGCTAATACTGCTTTGTGGGCATTGAATGGTGGAAATAATCAAAAATGGATAGTTAAGAATGCTACATCTGACTTGAGCGGCTCAATTTCAGATGGAAGTTACGTAATTGCATCCAAAATGAATAGCAATTTGGTGATGGACATATTTGGAGGGGCAAAGGATAATGGTGGGAATATTGGTATTTGGGGTGCTAATGGCGGAGAAAACCAAACGTATAAAGTAGTATATGACGCAAGCGACGGGTATTATACAATCCTCAATGAGTGGTCAGGAAGAAGTATTGATGCTACCGGTGGCAGTGCAGCGAATGGAGTGAACTTGGAGATTTGGTCGCCTAACTCAAGCTGTGCACAAAAATGGGATATTGTTAAAATGGATGGCAACCAACACTATCGTATAGCATCTGCTTGTAATCCAGAGTATTCACTAGATGTCGCTGGAGCAGATAATCATAATGGCGCAAACATTTTGCTCTGGAAAAACCATAATAATGATAACCAACAATGGACTTTTATTAAGAGGTGATGGTAGATGATAGAAAAATTTAAAAACAATTTTTCAAGACTTATCGGATGGACATTTTTTTTGGCCTTTTCAATAGTTACCCTATCTGTACTATTTGCAGATGGGGGAATATACTCATATAATAAAAATGTGCCAATTTTAAGTTTCTTGATTGGCACATTAGTTGCAGCTGGGCTTTTCCTTATTTATCGTAAATTAGAAAAGAACAAAAAACAAATATCTAGAAAGAAGGAAATATTCATTGTTTCTGCTGCAATATTGCTATTCTTTGCAATTGGATTATTTACAATAGCAGTTTTGAGAGTATCTCCATCATGGGATGTAGGCCATATCTATGAGGCGGCACTTAGCTTAGCAAATAATGGAGATTTAGGCGGTGAATATAGCTACGTCTCCAATTTTCCTTTCCAGGCTTTTTTAGTAGGAGTATTCGCAATTATTATTAAATGCACATCCTGGTTGATTAATCCAAAATTATCACTTATGTTAGTGAATCTGTTGTTAATTTTGGGTACAATTATATTTTTCTATCTAATTATTCGCAAAACTTTAGGTGCTAAAAAAGCAATTTTTAGCCTCTCATTGTTCCTTTTATTTTCACCAATACTACTATACACGGTAATTTTTTACACCGATACGATTTCTATGTTCTTTATAACTGGCAGCGTATATCTAGCTCTACTGTTATTTGAAGAAAAAATATCCAAAATTAAGCTGGTTATCCTCTCAGTAATATTTGGTCTATTTTGTTTTTGCGGCTATCAAGTTAAGGCAACGTCTATTTTTATTCTTATTGCAACGGTAATATTTGCACTTTTAATTAAGAAAAAGATTAATATTAAAAGATTTGCTATTAGTGCGGTGTGCGTAATAACTGTTTTTGTGCCACTGTCTTTAGTTGTAGCCAGTTACACACATAGAATCACTGATCGCTCATTAGAGGTCCCAAAGACGCATTGGATTATGCAAGGTCTAAAAGGCTACGGGGGATTTAATATGGAAGATTATACCGATATTACGTATCCTGGACTGGGCGATAAAGAAGAATTATCCAAAAGGCATATTGAAGAAATCAAAAGTCGCCTGGGTAAATATGGGCCAATTGGTTATGTTGACTTTTTATCAAAGAAAATCTCATTTACTTGGGGGGATGGGACGTATTTTGTAGGAGATAAATTACGCAGAAATCCTGCACACCCAGAATCTTTAGTTTATCAGATAGTATCGGCAGATGGGAATTATTTCACTAGCTACAATATCTGGATGAACGGTCTTCAAATCATGCTCCTTATTGGGATTACTATTGGAGCTTTCCTAACACGCAAAGACCGCTCGCCTATGTCTTTGCTTAAAATTGCATTAATGGGATTGTTTATGTTTTTGCTAGCCTGGGAGACAAGGTCTAGGTATCTGATTAATTATTTACCGATTATGCTGATACTATTTATATATAGTCTAGATAAAATTGCGCAATTAAAAATATCTGTGAATAAAAAGCATATTAAGTAACTATTCTCCTACGATTTTTTCTATAATAAAACGTGGGCGTTTTTTGCTTTCCGCGTATATTTTACCGATATACTCACCGACTAGACCTAGAGAAATCATTTGCAATCCACCAAGAATCCAGATAGAGCAGATGATGAATGTCCAACCACTTACAGTATTGCCGACAAGTTTCATAATTAGAGAATACAAAGTAATTAACAAACTGATTATAAAAATTATTACACCAAGCCAAAGAATCATGCGGATTGGCTTGATAGAAAATGATGTAATACCATCCCAGGCGAATTTTATCATTTTCTTTAGTGGATATTTGCTTTCTCCGGCAAATCTTTCGGCGCGGGGATATTCCACAGTTGTAGACTTAAGTCCAATTAGTGGGACAAGCCCTCGCAGGAATAGATTGACCTCTTCAAAATTAGATAACTCTTCTACTGCTCGCTTACTCATCAGACGATAATCTGCAGAGTTATAGACTACTTCTGCTCCAAGTTTGTTCATTAGTTTGTAAAATGCCAAGGCGGTGTTGCGCTTAAACGCGGAATCTTTTTTGCGCTCACTACGAACTCCATAAACTATTTCATAGCCTTTATGATATTTTTCTAGCATTTTATCTATTGCATCAATATCATCTTGAAGATCTGCATCCATAGAAATAATTACATCTGCATGGTCTTTGGCGTATGTTAAGCCGGCAAGAAGTGCATTTTGATGGCCACGATTACGAGACAACTTGATGCCAATGACAGGAGACTTAAAACTCTCTATTTTCTCCCAAGTCTTATCTTTAGAACCATCATCAATATAAACAATTCGGCTCTTTTTATCAATAATACCACCTTTGATTAAATTATCTAATTTTTTGGTTAGACGCTTAGTCGTTTCGTCTAAACATTCTTCTTCGTTGTAGCATGGAACCACAATGTATAAATTATTTTTCACTTATAATCCTCCTACTTTTTCTTAAAAATTGCGTTAATTTTGCGAAGTGGTTTGGTGATTTTCCAGCTTAAGCTATTCTCCATATCATAGATAATCTTGTCGCGCTGAATGATGCCGTTCTGGAGATTTGTGTTAGAATTTCCAATTCTTATCAGATTGCTATAGTTATTAGTACTGCGTCTCTTTGGGGTATATTTCTTTTTTCCAATGGTTATCTCAAAAATATTTTGAAGAGTGTAAATGTCTTTTCCGCACACTTCTTCCAAAAGGGAATTATCAACTGAACCATCAAACGCAGTGGTTTTTGCAATGATTTTTGGCGCCATTTTTAAGTTGTATAATTCATTCACATTTGCTATGAATTCATAAAATGAGTTCTCGGTCCAAAACCTGAGATGTGTGGTGTCAAGAATCCCCCACATATTATAATTGAATATGCCGTCCACTAATCCAGCAATAACATTTGCATGGGCAATGTTAGGAATACTAACAAGCAGCTTACCTCCGCGAGCTAGTTTATTTATTAAAATAGACAGAATATACCCAGGGTCGGCAAGATGCTCTATTAGGTCTCCACAGATAATACAGTCGTATTTTTCTTTATTTTCTAAAAAGGCTCTAAAATTCTTGTCGTGCTGGTCTCCTAACGCCATCACAAAAACTTGGTCGTAGGTTTTCTTTGCAATTTTTGCGGCAACTTTATCAATTTCTATGCCGTCAACTGTGCACCTTTGTAGCTCTTTAATTTTGGTTCCCATGTAGCCTTTGCCACACCCGACATCTAATATTTTCTTTGAGCCAAGTGCGTTGTTGACAAGTATAGAATGCGAATCATTTTTTTCATTTAAATCTATAACGTAGCCACCTAACTCATATTTGTTATCTTTCTCAGGTTTAGATAACATATTGTTTTTTGCATTTGCGATTGTGTAGTTCATTATTTTTGCTTCCTTTCAGACGAATATGGTAAATCAAATATAGCCCTAGATAATGTATTAATATTAGTATAGCCATATTTCTTGTCTGGCTCCAAGTATGTTCCTTCTGCCCATTCGTTCCAAGCGTTAATAAAGATAAAGCGTTTATCTGGTGGATTTTTTGAGCGTGTGATATTAATAATCATTTTTAGCCAATCATAGAACGTTTTTGGTGAATAATTTGTAAACACTGTATACCCAGCATCCTTTCTGCGAGCGGAATTGTCCCAGCCCATCGTGGCGGAATAATAAAATGTTAAATTATAAACGTGGTCTTCATAAATATTAAGCGACGATAGCTTATTGAAGATTATCTTATAATCATATAAAAGCCCAGATGCATTATGAGAGATACTACAATCGTAGAAATTAAATGCGTTTGGGGCGAAGTCAAATTCTCCGTCTAGTAATGTATCGCTTTTATAGTCATCATTGAATATATTGCTTTTTGCCCAGACTTCAATTTCGCCAATATTTTCTTTGATAGCCGTGTCTTTCCATTTTTTTACGACAGTCTCAAAATCGGGTATTTCGGCCGGGTTGTATACTAGTATAACTGGCTTATTATCCACTTTAATGTAGCGAGGATCAAGCAGATATTCCTTAATATCTTTAATGAAGTTTATTGGATCATTTTTACTATATGATTGAGCAATCAAGATATCCTTTTCCTTGCCATCCCATCGTCGTGTCCAGTTTTCGTTGGCCCAGCATAGACAGAATGGAAAGTTTAAGTCTTTGTTGTTTAGAAAAATGCGCAAAGGTTTCTCCATTAGTTTTTTGCCAGAGAACCAATAATAATAGAATGAAAAGCCGTATACCCCATGCTGTTTTGCTAAACGAATTTGTTTTTTTAAGATACCTTTATCATCTAGCGTGTAATAGCCAAAATCATCATGTGGCTCTCGTGGTTGATAATGTCCATCAAAACGCGGGGTAGCAGAGCGGGTGTTAGTCCATTCGGTAAAGCCCTCACCCCACCATTTATTATTTTCTGGGAACGTATGAAACTGTGGTAAGTAAAATGCAATTGGTTTGATATCGCTCTTGTATTTAGAAAAATCAAAATTATCCTCATAGTGGCTAGAATATGATTTGGGTAGTTTTGGTTTGATAGACACCTTTGTTGGGTTAGGCTCGTTGTCTGTAGCTTGTTTAGGCTTTCGCAGGGTTAATTTTCTAGTTGTATTTATAATTTTCCAACTGCGACTATTTAAAATGTCATTAATGTATTTTTGTTTTGCCTCATTTTCGTTTGTAAGTAATGCAATCTTGTCAAGCAAAGCTTGGTTTTGTTGGACTAACTGTAAATTCTTTTCAGCTAAAGAATATTTTTCCGTTCTAATTCTGTGGTAATTGGAAATGAGTTTGCCAGCGTTATTATCCATACCTTAATTATATCAAATCTATGGTATAATATGAACAATATGAAGGTGAATATCTATAAATCCGCAATCCGTCGCATTAAAGAAGCAGATAGGAAGGTGTCTGTCATTATTCCTAATTACAATTATGAGGATTTTATTACTGAACGTATAGATTCTGTTTTGTTTCAAACTTATCCTATTTCTGAGTTAATTATATTGGATGATGCTTCTACTGATGATAGTGTAGAAGTGATAGAAGATAAGATTATAGAAATCAAAAAAGAATACCCAGAAATCAAAGTGATTTTTGCCCCAAATAAGAAAAATAGTGGCGGCTGTGTATTCTCACAATGGCAAAAAGGATTGGAGTTAGCATCTGGAGATTATATTTGGATTGCAGAAGCGGATGATAGCTGCGATGCACATTTTCTAGAAACCGCAATGAAGAAATTTGCCGAGAAACCAAACACGGTATTATATTATTGTGATTCCTATCGCATTAATCAAAACAATGTCATTAAGAGTCGCACTTGTACGGATTGGATGGATATGTGGAAGTCTGGTAGATATAGTATGGATTTTTATAACGATGGCAAGGATGAAATTATTAATTATCTATCTGGTACAAATCCAATTATGAATGTTTCTAGTGTTGTTTGGAAAAATATCAAACAATTAGACAAAATATTTGAAGAGGCCAAAGAATATAAGGTGGCAGGAGATTGGTATATTTATTCTCGTGTTCTAGAATACGGTGATATTGCTTACAGCGCCAAGCCTCTTAATTATTATCGCAAACACGACAAAGGCTCTGCTTCTACAGTAGTTAAACTAAATGTAGAGTACGGAGAAGTAGTTGCTGTACAAGAAAGAATTGCAAAAAAATACAAGCTAACAAAAGAGCAAATAGAATGGCAAAAAGTAAGGAGACGTGGAATGGGATTTGTAGAGAATGAAGAAAATAATGGCAAGAAGGGAACAATCGCTTGGATAGTACCATGGTTTTCTAAAGGCTCTGGTGGGCACAGGACAATTTTTACAAATCTCAACCATCTGGTAGAGCATGGATACAAATGTGATATGTATGTCCAAAGTCTAAAAAAGGAATATCCAAATCAAATCTATGACCGCATAAAAGAGGACTACGGCGAGTTTAAGGGTGATGTGTTTGCTGGTTATCAGCTAGCCAAAAAATACGATATGGTGATAGCTACTGGTTGGGATACGGCAGAAACCGTTGCTAAAGCTGATTGCAACAACAAAATGTATTTTATCCAAGATTTTGAGCCATGGTTCTTCCCAATGAGCACAGAATATATGATGGCAGAGCAGACTTATTCTTATGGGCTTCAGGGTATAACTATTGGCAAGTGGCTTTCCTCTAAAATTGGTAGTAATTATCCTACGCCTACTACTTATTTTAACTTTTGTGCAGATCTAAGCAAATATCATAAATTAAAGGATGTAAAAAAAGAAAAAGCAATTTGTTTGATTTTTCAGCCGGGTAAGCCTCGCCGTTGTGATAAGCTAGCGCTTCGTGCCTTGCAAATTGCTCAAACTATAGATCCAGAAATCAAAGTGTATTTATATGGCTCCGCTCGTCGCAAGGTTCACAACCTAAAAGCTACTCACCTTGGAACTATCACAGAAAAGGAATGTAACAGACTTTACAACAAGTGCACCGTTGGGCTTTGTATGAGTGCATCCAACCCATCACGCATTCCGTTTGAGATGATGGCGGCTGGACTTCCGGTAGTGGAGTTGTATCACGAGAACAATTTATACGATCTACCAGAAGACGGATGCCTCTTAGCGGAGCCAAATCCAGAAGCTATTGCTACTGCAATTCTAAAAATCTTTGGCGATAGCAAATTGCAAAAGTCCATGAGCGAGGCGGGATATAAATATATGCAAGACTATCCAATAGAAAAGGGCTACCAGCAATTTGTAGATATTATTGATAAAAAATTTGCCGGTAAAAATATTCCAAATGAGGCTAATACTATTAAGAAGAGCTATAAACGTGATGCTATCAAAGCATCAAAAGAAACAACCGTAACTGGGAATACACTTACAAAACAAGTATCATTTAGTGATCTTCCATCTGCTTCTGAGCTTATTAAGGCAAGTTTTTCTCGCCGTGCTGTGCGTAAGGCCAAGAGACTAGTGAAGAAGACATATCATTTTATCAAGGATGCATAAAAAATGAGGGGTGCGGATAATAAAAAAACTGTTACAGTAATTTTGCCAAATTATAACTATGTTAAATACATAGATGACAGAATTGATGAGATAATTAATCAAACTTATCCTGTGTCAGAAATCGTTATACTAGATGACGCATCAGATGATGGTAGCGTGCAAAAAATTGAACAGAGAGTTAAGAATCTGCGTGCGGAATATCCAGAGTTAAAGATTCAGACGGTGTTTAACAAAAAGAACTCTGGTAATGTATTCTCTCAGTGGGCCAAGGGGATTAATTTAGCGACCAGTGACTATATTTGGATAGCAGAGATGGACGATTCGGCCAAGCCAAAATTTTTGGAAAAACTAATAAGGAGTTTTGATGATGAAGATGTGGTTTTTGCATATTCAAACTCAAAATTAGTTAATCAGAATAATAAACCACTAGTAAGAGAGAATCTTCGCAAAGTCAAAGATTTCTTTCGTAAGAAACATTCATGTGGTAGTTATACAGTTAGTGGCCAAAAGGAAATGAATAAAAATCTTGCTATTTACAATTCAATTCCAAATGTATCCGCTGTAGTGTTTAAAAACCGTTCCGTTCTAGACGATTATCTAAAAGAGGCAAAAAAATACGTTCTATGCGGAGATTGGTATTTTTATTTGCGTGTGGCAAATGAGGGAAAGATTCATTATTGTAGTAAAAAGTTAAATATTCATCGTATTCATGAAAAAAGCGTAACCAAAAGAACGAGTCTCCGCGAGCGATTTAAGGAAACCCAGAGAGTGCATGAATATGCACTAAAAAACTACAATTTATCAGAAAAAGCAAAGAAGCGCATGATTCAACTAGAAGCAAAACTTGCGGAAAAGTGGCACTAAATTAAGTGTTTGTTCTTTGCTTCTTCTATTCTATCTCTAAAGATGGTTGTTTGTTCTGGATATAAACTATCATAATAATCGCGAATTTTGTCATAATCATCCGCAGTCAGCTCGGACGTGCGGTAATAGATTTTTACAGTAATACCGTTTGTTATTTGGAACTCTTTTGTATCTTTTTCGTAGTGACGGCCAAGATACGAATTGTTGTCTTGGATTTGTTCACCCAAATAGGTGATAATTTGTTGTGAGCCATCAAGAAGATGTGTGCCAATAGGGCTAGTAGTGACAATAATATTAGAGTCAAAGAATACATTGGCTGGAAACCCATCTCTTAAATCTACATCGTGGCTCTTGACTAAGCCGTCTACGGCATTATCTTTTGCTGGACGATCCATTACCATAAGTGTGTCAGAATTAAAATAGATACCACTAGATAATACATAAATAATTTTGTCATCCTTCTTTATGCTATTAAGGTAGTCCCTAATTGCTCTAATGGTGCTAATATCATCGCGATGCAGAGTGTTTTCATAATGAAGCTGAAATGCGGCAGAGATAGGCTTTGTGAATTTGAATATGCGAGACGAAAGGCAGCTAAGAGAGCCAACAATTAAGAGGGCTACGCATATTATTTTTAGAGCTAGTTTCTTTTTTATGGTAAATAGATACGATAGGGAGAGGAATAATAGGATATAAACCTGTGGAGTGATTGTATAAATATGATGACCGTCCATGCTTTGGACGCGGAAGAACAAAAGTGCAATTATGATAAATGAGAATAAACAGAAAAATGATATTTTTGTGTTTCGTTTTTTGACAAAAGAGTAGATGGCGCCAATAATTGAAATACTAAGAATAATGATTCCAAAGTGCCATACCACCTCTAATATTTTGTGCATAAACGTGTTATTGTAGGCGGAGTATAATTCGGCATAATTTTCTCCCATAATTCTGAAAATAAGTCCAGAGAAGAAACCAAGTAGAATAATAATAGCCGGGATAGCTATACAGAGACCATTCAATAGAACGTTTTTGACAAGAGTTTTGATTTTTTCTTTTTTCCGGTTAATTATAATCATGTAAATACAGTAAATAATCATAGTTATTGCATAACCAATAACAAAGAATGCTGCGTATCTCCTAAATAAAAAGGTCATGGCGAGTAGAATACCAATAAGTAATCCTTTTGTAATCTGCCCACGAATAGATTTGAGAGGATTATATGACAAAGTGATGGCAAATATTAACGTGATTGGAACCATAATTGCGACATCAATATAACCCTGAAGAATACAGATGAGCGGGACAGATAAACTTGTGATAGCTAGTATTCCCACCAAAAATGTACGATTCTGGTTTTTGTTTTTCTCTGAGATTTTCATAAAAATACATAGCAGAATAAATATTGCTGGTACAAAGAATAATAGATAATTGATGCTTGCATATCGCAGAAAGGTATTACCAAAGATTTTTAGTGGGAGGCTAATAATTGTAGGAAGAATAAGATTATAATCAGACTCAATAATGGATTTTCCTAAATCCTGCATTGCATCGTTTGGGGTAGAAAATAATTTATCGGTATGTTTGTAGCTCCATACCCAATATCCGCCACTATCCCAGGCGTATATTCCAGAGTTACGAGATGATATATGAATTACGGCAAACAATCCAACTAAGGCCACTAAAGCAAAAGTAATCAGCTGCCACTTTTTGAAATGTTTTTTGATGAATCCTTTGCCAAAAGCAAAGCGAAATGAAATAGCAACAATAGTAAAAAACCCAATCAAGAAAGCTGAGCTTATTAATAACGATTTTATCATCGCGACCTCCTTTAAATCTATAGTATCATATCTTGGAAACGGAGTAAAAATATGCTATAATTATACCTATAACTATAGGAGTTTTTCATGAAAGGAATTATTCTAGCCGGCGGTTCTGGAACTAGGCTATATCCACTAACACTTGCTACATCTAAGCAGATGTTGCCAGTCTATGATAAACCAATGATTTATTACCCACTTGCTACGTTAATGTTGGCTGGGATTCGTGATATTTTAATCATTTCTACCCCAAATGATTTGCCAAATTTTGAAAGGCTTCTAGGTGATGGTTCCAAGATGGGAATCAAGCTTTCTTACAAAGTCCAGCCTTCTCCGGATGGTCTTGCTCAGGCGTTTACTTTGGGAGAGGAATTTATTAATGGTGAGCCTTGTGCTATGATTCTTGGCGACAACATCTTTTATGGCCGTGGATTCACTGAATCTCTGAAACAAGCTGTAAGGAACGCAGAGCAAGGGCGCGCTACAGTTTTTGGCTATTATGTTACAGATCCAGAGCGTTTTGGAGTAGTAGAATTTGATGACAATTGGCATGCGCTTTCTATTGAGGAAAAACCAGAAAATCCAAAAAGTAATTACGCTGTGACGGGCCTATACTTTTATCCAGCAGGAGTTTCAGAAAATGCCAAAACTATTGTTCCGTCTGCTCGTGGTGAATTGGAAATTACATCTCTTAATGAAATATATCTTAACAATGGCTCGCTAGATGTCCAGGTGCTAGGTCGTGGATTTGCCTGGCTTGATACTGGTACTATGGACTCACTAGCAGATGCGTCAGATTTTGTGCGTGTTATTCAAAAGCGTCAAGGTATAGAAATTTCTGCTCCAGAAGAAATAGCTTATAATAATGGTTGGATTTCTAAAGAAGAGCTCCTTGAATCTGCTGCAAAATACGGTAAATCTAGCTATGGCCAGCATCTTAAAAATGTAGTAGAAAGGAGAATCAAGGAATAATGAGTAATTTTACTTTTGAAAAAACCAAGATAGAAGGCGTCTACATTATCACCCCAAAGGTTTTTGGCGATGAGCGTGGCTATTTTATGGAAACATATAGTGAAAAGGATTTTAAGGAGGCTGGACTTGATTATAGATTTGTTCAAGATAATCAATCTAGCTCCAAAAAAGGCGTACTCCGTGGTTTGCATTTCCAAAAAATTCATCCGCAAGCCAAACTTGTGCGCGTATTAAAAGGTGAGGTATTTGACGTAGCAGTAGATTTGCGCGAAGGTAGCTCTACTTATGGGCAGTGGGTTGGTGCAAAGCTTTCTGGCGAAAATAAGCAACAGCTTATGATTCCACGTGGATTTGCACACGGCTTTCTAGTACTTAGCGATATGGCGGAGTTTGCTTATAAATGTGATGATTTTTATCATCCAGAGGAAGAAGGTGGTTTGATGTATAATGATGCAGAGATTGGTATAGAATGGCCAGAAATTGATGTTGACTATACCCTTAGTGAGAAAGACCAAAAACATCCTACGCTAAATGAATCAGGCATAACATTTAAGGAGGAAAAATAATGGCAGCAAAAACAATCGTAGTCACAGGTGGTGCTGGTTTTATTGGCTCTAATTTTGTCTACTACATGCTAAATAAATATCCAGATTATCGTATTATTTGCGTGGATTGCTTAACTTATGCTGGTAATATCCACACATTACGTAAAGCAAAGAATAATCCTAATTTCCGTTTTGCCAAAATCAATATTTGCGACAAGCCAGCAATCAAGGCCTTATTTGAAGAAGAAAAGCCAGATATCGTGGTAAACTTTGCAGCAGAGAGCCATGTAGATCGCTCTATCACAGGTCCAGAGATTTTTGTAGAAACCAACGTTCGCGGTACTCAAGTATTGATGGAGGTATGCCGCGAGCTAAATATCCCACGTTTCCATCAGGTATCTACTGATGAGGTCTATGGCGATTTGCCGTTAGACAGGCCAGACCTATTCTTCACAGAAAAAACTCCACTTCATGCTAGTAGCCCATATAGTGCATCCAAAGCTGGTGCAGATATGCTTGTAATGGCATATTGTAGAACGTTTAATTTCCCAGCTACTATATCTCGTTGTTCTAATAACTATGGCCCATATCATTTTCCAGAAAAGCTAATCCCACTAATGATTATTAATGCTCTCCACGATAAGCCACTTCCTGTTTATGGCGATGGCAAAAACGTCCGTGACTGGCTATATGTAGAAGATCACTGCCGAGCGATTGATTTAATAATTCATGATGGCAAGATTGGCCAAGTATACAATGTTGGCGGTCATAACGAGATGGCGAATATTGATATTGTAAAACTAATCTGCAAAGAGCTTGGCAAGAGCGAAGATTTAATAGAATTTGTAGAGGACCGCAAAGGTCACGATCGTCGTTACGCCATTGATCCAACTTTTATTCATGACGAGCTAGGTTGGCTGCCAGAAACAAAATTTGAAGATGGAATCAAGAAAACCATCAAATGGTATGTAGACAATGAAGCTTGGTGGCAGGATATTTTATCTGGAAATTATCAAAAAGAGGAGGACTAATGAGGGTATTAGTAACTGGTACTTCTGGACAACTTGGCCATGATGTG
The DNA here is from genome assembly GCA_017405225.1 of Candidatus Saccharimonadota bacterium. Taxonomy (GTDB): domain Bacteria; phylum Patescibacteriota; class Saccharimonadia; order Saccharimonadales; family Saccharimonadaceae; genus Nanosyncoccus. The sequence continues at coordinate 20,037 of JAFRAV010000010.1, forward strand.
ATGCTTGAGTTAATCAAGCGTGGATATGAGGGGCTAGGCGCAGATCGTTCAGCTAGTGACAAAACAGAATATAAAACTACGGTTATGGATATAACCGATGCTGATGCAGTAAATCGCGTGATAGAAGAATACCAGCCAGATGCAGTAATACATTGTGCGGCTTGGACTAATGTTGATGGTGCAGAAGACCCAGCAAATCAAGTAGCTGTACGCAAAGTAAATGTAGATGGTACCGCAAACATTGCTAAGGCTTGTAAAAAAGTTGGCGCAAAAATGGTTTATATCTCCACTGACTATGTCTTTAATGGTCAGGGAACTGAGCCGTGGCAACCAGATGATAAAAACTATGCTCCACTTAATGTTTATGGCCAAAGCAAATTAGACGGAGAAAAAGCGGTTACTGAGAATACGGACAATTATTTTATCGTACGTATCGCATGGGTGTTTGGCAAAAATGGCAAAAACTTTGTTAAGACAATGCTTGGTGTTGGCAAAACACATCCAGAAGTTCGTGTAGTAAACGACCAAATTGGTACACCTACCTATACGCCAGACTTAGCTAGATTACTTGTTGATATGATAGAAACTGATAAATATGGATTTTATCATGCGACTAACGAAGGTGGATATATTAGCTGGGCAGATTTTACAGAAGAAATATTCAAACAAGCTGGCATAAACTCAAAGGTGATTCCTGTTACTACGGAAGAATACGGCATCTCTGTAGCTGCACGTCCGTTTAATTCGCGCTTGGACAAATCAAAATTAAAAGACAGCGGTTTTGAGCCACTACCTACATGGCAAGATGCACTTAGCCGTTATCTAAAAGAATTGGATAATTAAGTAATTATGGTGGATACCAAATCAGACACTACCAAGAACAATTTTGATGAGGAGGAAATAACTACCTCTCCAAGAGTGTCTGTTTTGGTGTTTGTTTACCAGAATGATCCAAATCTGATTGATTGTATGCGTACACTCCATAATCAAATTTTAGATGATATGGAAATAATTGTTCTAGTACATTATCAAGATGAGCGCTCTCAGGAAATAATCAATGATTATTCCAAGCGCGATTCAAGATTTAGAATGATTTTATGTAAATATTCTGATTACGCCAAGACAATGAACAGTGCTATTAACCTGACCAAAGCAGAGTATGTTGGATTTCTTCACTCTAGTGATTTTATTGATCCGGAAATGTTTATAGAATTGTTTGCGCTTGCCAAGAAGCACGATGCCGACGTTGTCAGGTGTAATTATTATGATTTTTGTGACGGTAAAAATAATCTACACGAGGCGGTACTAGACGAAGAGTCTGGTTATGTTATAGATACAACAGAGGATACTCATATTTTTTACGAGCCGGCAATTGTCTGGGCTGGGCTATACAAAGTAAGTTTTCTAAAAAAAGAAAATATCCAATTCCTAGAGGGAATTATCCCAACATACTTAGATGCTAGCTTCCATATAAAATCTCTTACAGCTGGCGGAGCAGTGGTATTATCTGACAAAGCCTATTACCACCATCGCGCAACCGATAGCAATTCCATTATCAAATCAGAGGATGTATATCTGCTTGTAAATGAGGAATTTGCAGATATAGAGAGGTTTTTAAGGAAAAGAAAAATCATGGATACTTATGGTAGAATTTTGCAGCCTATTAAATTTGTAAATTACTATGATAATTTAATGCGATTACCAGAAAGCCAGCTAGAAAAATATGCTTTGCGTGTGCGTGCAGAAATGCATGATGCAGACGTAAAAAATATGGTTTTGAAGGGGTATTTCCCAAAGGAAAGCTGGAAAAATCTGCGCAACATACTGAAGATGCCTCCACAAGTATTTATGCTTCAATTAAAAAAACAAATAAAATCAAAGAGAAAGTAACTTTGTTATATTTTTATTGCCAGAGCGCAGTATAGGCTTTGGTAACTTTTTCTGGCTTGCCTTCGCAAGCAATTTTGCCTTCTTCTATCAAAATAGCACGGTCGCAGAATTTTAAAACATTTTCCATGGAGTGGGTAACTAGTATTACGGTTTGATTGCCGCGTAGGCTCTTAAAATAGTCATTGCATTTTTCTTGAAAGGCGGCATCACCTACGGCTAATACCTCATCTAGGATTAGTATGTCGCCATGAGCACGAATTGCAATAGAAAAAGCTAGACGAACTTGCATACCAGATGAGTAGTTCTTGAGTTTTTGATCCATAAATTGCTCTAATTCGGCGAATTTAACAATCTCTTCATACATTTTGTCCATCTCTGAGTTAGAAAAGCCAAGTAGCGCGCCGTTTAGATAGACATTTTCGCGACCGGTTAGCTCTGGGTTAAAGCCAACACCTAGCTCAATAAATGGAACAAGTGTGCCGTTGATTTTTACGCTACCGCTATCTGGGGTATAAATCTCTGATAGAAGTTTAAGCAAAGTAGATTTACCACTACCGTTGCGTCCAACTATACCAAGAAATTCGCCCTTCTTAACCTCAAATGAAATTCCACGCAATACTTCCTGTTGTTTGTAGCCCTTAACACCCTTAAGGCGATTAAATATAGCCTGCTTCAATCCCCATGCTCTCTCTGTAGGCAGTTTAAAACTCTTTTTAAGGTCGGTTACCTTGACGGCAATTTCGTCGTTAAGAGCTTCTTCCTTTGCGACGGTCTGCATTTTTTTGAGATAACGATCACTCCACTTCATTAGACCTCCTCTGCAAAATGCTTAGATTTTTTCTTGAATACGAAGATAGAAATTGCTAATACTGCTACTACAATGCCAATAGACAGCCAGCCAAAGCCAATGCCAGCTGTGTCCCAAGTAGTAGCAGCCGCATCGGTAATGAGGTTTTCGCGAATATCTTGGATAGCTTGTGCTATAGGGTTTATTAAGATAACTTTTGCCGCCAACATAGATGAGGCGGAAACCATAGAAACTGGATATATTACGGGAACTGCATAGAATAATGCTTGTGTGATAACTTCCCAGATAGAGCCAATGTCGCGATATTTAACATTGATAGCTCCAAGCCACAGAGAAATACCAAGAGCAAGGGCGTATAACTCTATTAAGGAAAGAGGGACGAATAGCCAAGACAATGATGGTGTAACTCCGTTAAGCAGTGCAAAAATGATAACTACACAAATATTGATAAGAACATTGATTACAGCTGTGCTAGTAGCAGAAACTACCACAATATATTTTGGGAAATTGATTTTACGAAGTAAATCTCCGCGTTGTTCTATGGCATGGATACCTTGTTGAGTACATTCTACAAAGAAGTTCCAAATAACCGTGCCAACTAATAGATATACAGGGTAATGTGGGATGTTGCCACCAAAGCGAAGGATTTTAGCAAAAACAATATATAAGATAGCAAACATCAATAAAGGCTTTATCAAAGCCCAAAGATAGCCCAAGACTGAGCCTTGGTAACGCAATTTAAAATCGGTCTTTACTAGCTCTCCAAGTAATACACGATTTTTCTTGCTAAACATGTTAGAGTCTATACTCATATTCTTATATTCTAACATAATTCACACCGAAATAATAGTTATTGTTATATAATTATATGTATGGAAATGCCGCTAATATCTATTATCGTGCCGGTTTACAATGTGTTGCCATATTTGGAACAATGTTTTGATTCTTTAATTCATCAGAATTATCCCAATCTAGAGTTTATTATTATTGATGATGGTTCTACAGATGGCAGCGGAGTTTTTTGTGACGAAAAAGCTAAAACCGATGCTAGGATTATTGTAATTCATCAAGAAAACAAAGGCTTGTCTGCAGCACGTAATCGTGGATTAGCTGAAGCAAAAGGAGAATACATCACTTTTTTGGATTCTGATGATTGGTTAGAGTACGATGCGGTGCATTACTTATATTCGTTAATCAGTAAATATGAATGCAAAACTTCAATTTGTGCCATATCAGAGTTGACCACAAAAGGGAACGTCATAAATTACGGTGCGGAGTATGGAGAAAAAAATATGAGCACCGAGGAAGCTATGGGCAGAATGCTTAGAGAAGAAGGTTTCAACGTATCAGCCTATGCAAAGCTTTACAAAAAAGAATTATGGCAGGGAATTATCTTTCCAGAGGGTGCAGTACACGAGGATTTGGGCACTACTTATAAATTAATTAAGAAATGTCCAAATGTTGCTTACGGTGGCGAACCGAAGTACCATTATCGCAAACGTCAAGGCTCTATATCTTCATCCGGCTTCTCAGAAAAAAAGTTTGATATTATAAAATATACTGATGAGATGTGTGATGATCTTGCCAAATATTTTCCATACTTAAAAAATACAATTGACCTTCGTCGTATGCACGCAAGGTTTTCTGTCTTGTGGATGATTATGAGCGCTAAAGTTACTTCTCCAGATATAGAAAAGCAGAAAAAATCAGTAGTAAAATACCTAAGAGACAATCATCAATTTGTAACAAAAAATCCGATAGCCAAAAAACGAGATAAAGTTGCTATTTATTTGACAATGATACATCCAGCGTTATATAAGATTGCTTGGTCTGTCTATTCTAAAATTAGGCCTTGAGGTGCTCTAGATAATTAATAGTATCACGCATTGCGTCGTCTATCGTAAGGGTAGCTTTCCATCCTAGCTCGCTGGCTGCGCGAGCAGGGTTGGCATATAGTTTTGGAAGATCGCCAGCTCTACGAGGAGCAATTTTGTATGGTAATTTTTTGCCGCTGGCCTTTTCAAAGGCGGATATCATCTCTAAGACTGATGTACCTTTGCCAGTGCCAAGGTTCCACTCCCTTGCACCACTTCGCAATGCGGCAAGTGCAGCCAGATGACCACGTGCAACATCCACAACGTGTATGTAATCACGAATACAGGTGCCATCAGGCGTAGGATAATCATCGCCATAAACTGAAAGTTCTGGATAGTCGCCGTGATCAACCTTCATAATGATAGGCATTAAATTATTTGGCCTGCCACTAAAATCCTCACCAATTAAGCCAGATGGATGTGCCCCAACTGGATTAAAATATCTAAGTAGTGCAATTTGGAAAGTAGAATCAGCCGCGGCAACATCTTTTAGAATTTCTTCTATCATATATTTGGTCTTGCCATAAGGGCTAGCAATACCTTGTCCAGTAGGTAAATCTTCAGTGCAAGCCCCATCGCCAGGGTTGCCATAGACAGTAGCAGAAGAGGAAAATATTAACTGTTTGACATTATATTCTGCCATGCAATCAAGCAAATTTAGAGTACTAACTAAGTTGTTATTGTAATACTTTAGGGGCTGTTCTACACTTTCGCCGACAGCTTTTAGGCCCGCAAAATGTATTACAGCATCAAATCTATTAGTTTTCTCTGAATCCTTGAAAATTTTCTTGAGGTCAGTTTTGTTGCATAAATCTATTTCATAAAAAACCGGGCGAATGCCTGTGATTTTTTCAATTGCATCAAGAGCGGTTTTACTACTATTGCAGAGGTTATCAATAATTTCTACCTCGTGTCCTGCATTGAGTAGCTCTATTACTGTATGTGAGCCAATATAACCTGTACCACCAGTAACTAATATCTTCATTTTATCCCTTTCGTCACGTTTATATTATTATACAACATATGGTATAATATAGGTATGAAAAAAGACCCTGGTCTAGTGTATCGTGTGATTCTGATGGTGGGTGATATTGTTGCTATTGTGGCATCTTTTCTACTTGCATATCTCTTCCGTATTTACATTGATCAAAAGCCATACTTTTTTGAGGTAGAAACAGGTGCATTTATCACTACTATTTGTTTTTTGTTGCCGATTTGGATACTACTAATGTTACTCTTAGGACTTTACAACAAGACAATAATTCTCAATCGTTCGCGTTTGCCAGAAACCCTCAGATTGTTGGTGGCATCAATATTAGGCATTATGGCTTTGATATCTTATGATTTCTTTACTGAGGAACATATTTTCCCAACTAGATTAGTTGCAGTATATGCTATGGTTCTTTGTTTTGTAGCTCTTTTGATTGTCAGGTTTGTCATTCGTCATGCTAGAGCAGCCATTATCAGGCGCAACCGTGGTACTTTACGTGCTATTGTGATAGGCAACAACATCAACACTAGCAGATTATTAGAACACATTGCAAATTTTCCGGAAGATGGTTTTAGTCTAGCTGCAGTAGTGGCCAATAAAAAGTATATCCCTACAGAATTCCAAGGAAAACGATTCACCTCGCTCAAAGAGGCACTCAAATGGACCAAGGCAGATGTAATTTTCCAAACTGATGAACAGGGAACGGAAAAGGTCTATGGCGAGTCAATCACTCACCACTTACTGTATTATTTTGTACCATCAGAAACTGCACTTTCGTCACATATAGGTGAGTTAGAATTGATTGGTGATACGCCAGCTATTTTTGTTAAGGTTACACCACTTATTGGCGTGGCTAGATTTGTCAAACGAGCTATGGACATTGTTCTTGGCTCGCTCATCCTAATTGTAGCCCTAATACCGATGGCAGTTATCTGGCTTATCGTAAAATTATCCGATATTCATCACTCCGCAATCTATTCAGAATATCGCCTGTCTCGTTACAATAAAAGAGTCAAAATTTATAAGTTTCGTTCTATGAAGCCAGAATATTCTGGTATGACGCCAGAGGAGGCTTTCACTAAAATGGGCAAACCAGAGTTAATCGCAAAATACCGTAAAAATGGCGATGCTTTGCCAAATGATCCACGTATCACGCATATTGGCGCATTGCTCAGAGCTACGTCTTTAGACGAGCTTCCACAATTGTTTAATGTAGTAAAAGGCGACATCTCACTAGTTGGGCCACGCGCACTAGTTCCAGGCGAGTTAAAGGACTATGGAGATCGGTCACTACTACTATCAGTTAAATCTGGCCTTACTGGCTTGGCACAAGTATCAGGAAGGCGTGATATTTCTTTTGAAGAGAGAAGAGCACTAGATTTATATTATATTCAAAATTGGTCGTTGTGGATGGACGTCAGTATTTTATTTAGAACAATCGGCGCAGTATTTACTGGTAAAGGTGCTAAATAAATGAAAAAAATCGCTTTGGTATGCGATTGGTTGACTACTGTAGGTGGGGCAGAGTCTGTATTGCTTGCGCTCCATAAAATGTATCCAGAAGCGCCAATTTATACATCTAAATACAATAAAAAGGGAATAGATTGGTTTAATGATGCAGATGTTAGGACTGGTTGGCTACAGGTTTTCCCAAATTGTTTGAGGCGATTTATTAGTCCACTTAGGCAATATTATTTTTCTCATTTAGACCTTACAAATTATGACTTAGTTATATCTGTTACGGGCGCAGAGGCCAAATCCATAAAAGCTAGTAAGCACATCTGTTATTGTCATGTGCCAACCCAGTATTATTGGGGTATGTATGACGATTATATTAATAATCCAGGATTTGGTATTCTTAATCCAATTGCTCGCTTGGGTCTAAAGCTATTTGTCAAGCCACTACGTAAAAAAGATTACGCGGCGGCACAAAAACCGGACGTTTTTGTTACAATCTCATCTTATGCAAAAGAACAAATTAAGAAATATTATAATAGGGAAGCAGAAGTAATTTTTCCGCCAGTAGATATAGATAAGTTCTCCACAACATTGAAAAAGTTTTCCACAAGCAGGGAAATAAAATCCCAAAAAAGTCAAGCTTCAGAAAAGCATAATTATATCACAACATCGCGACAAGTCAACTGGAAAAGGCTGGATTTGTGCGTAAAAGCGGCCCTCAAAACAGGGGTAAATCTAACTATAATTGGTAATGGCCCAGAACACAAGAATTTGATTAAAATGTCAAATGGTTCAAAGCAAATAAAATTTTTGCCAACAATGTCGCAGGATGAATTACGCAAATACTTAGCAGATGCAGACGGCTTTCTCTTTCCAAGCTTAGAGCCATTTGGTCTTGCTCCTATTGAGGCGATGGCTTGCGGAACTCCAGTTATAGCATATGCCAAAGGAGGTGCGTTGGATTATATTAAACCAGGTGTTAATGGCGAGTTTTTTGAAAAGCAAACTGTTAATTCTCTGGCCGCAGCTATAGAGAGTTTTGAGCCAAATAAATATAATTCAAATGTTGTAAAAAATACAACATTAGATTTTGATAAGAAGTATTTTTGTCAAAAAATGCAACATTTAGTGGAGAGGGAGCTAAAAAATGAATAAAAAAATTACAGACAGAGTTAGTAACGTTCTACTAATTCTCTTACCTATATCGTTGTTCTTCTCCTATCATCCAGTTATCACTATTGGTACTAATAGTACTATGAATCTAGAGTTATCATTGCCAGAAATCTGGCTAATTCTCTTTTCCCTTGTCAGTGTCCCACGCATTAACGCGTTGTTTAAATTCTATCGCAAGAAAAAATTATTTTTAGCATCAATAGTTCCCCTTTATTTGTCCGCAAGTATTATCTGGTCTCAGAACCGTTTGCGTACATTGCTGACGGCTGGCCTTCTCTGGCTTATAGTCTTTGCAGTGTTAAACCTTATTTTTAGGTTTAAGATGGCAAAACTAGAGAAAAAGCCACCTTTTGGTGGAATATTTAGAATTGTGATTTTCTCCTTGCTAGTGTCTGCTGTGGTAATGTCTATTTACTGCTGGGTTCAGTGTGTTTTGGATGTTGCAGGAGTTCTTAGAGATGCTACTCTGCTCTGTCGTGGGTGCGTGTCAACAGCTTTTGGTTTTCCGCATCCAAATGGTTTTGCTATAGAGCCACAATTTATGGGCAATCTATTGATAGCCCCTGTTCTTCTCTGCTATTACTACTTATGTTGTTTTGATAAGCAGAATATTTTTACGAGAAAATCATCTTTAATAACGGTTACTATGATACTAAGTGCTACCCTGTTTCTAACGTTTTCTAGGGGTGCAATTTATGCATTAGTATTAGGCTTTGTCCTAGAGATGATTATGCTCAAAAAATCAAAACTTTCCAAGACTATAAATGTCGGTATAGTAAAATCACTCAGCTTGATAGTGGTAGCATTTATGGTATCATTGGTTGCACAAGGTATGTTTGCGGCACTAGGTCCAACTAATGACGACTTCTTCTCTGGTATATCAAAATCCATCCATCAGTTGACCTTGGGCAAAATAGATCTAAGAGACAATAGTCAAGCACCAGCCGAACAACTTTCCACAGAAACCGAACAGACCGAACAGAGTTTTCCACAAAAACAATCGGATTTTTCTGGATACGTTGCAGAATCTACAAATCGCCGTCTGGATCTTAATAAGTATGCTTTTGAAACCTGGAAGTCTAATCCACAGTATTTATGGATAGGGGCCGGACTTGGCTCGGCTGGTAAGGCGATGAATCAGCTGTTCCCAGACAAAGTAGGCGTCAAAGAAATAGTCCAAAACGAGTACTATAGCCTACTATTAGAAACTGGTTTAGTGGGGAGTGGTTTAATATTGCTCGTTGCCGTAATTACCATTAAATCGCTAAAAAAATCAAAAACATCACCACTGTTTGCTAGTGTAATCTTTAGCTATCTTTTGACTTTGATGTTCTTCTCTGGCTTGCCTAATGCTCTGCAGATTTATCTTTTGCCTGTGCTGATTTTCTTTGTGTAACTATTTCTTTAGTTTTGTTAGGTTTTCCAAAGATAAAATTATCATAAAAGAAGTAATTGACAGTCATGGTGACAATGTTCATAAGTATAAATATCGCTGTACTCTGAACAAATTCAAATGATAATGGTAAATTGATGCCAGATGTAATCATAAAGCCAAATTCGTATAAACCTGTAAGAAGCGCAAAGAACCATGACAAGAACGAGCGCATCAAAAGAAGTACCACTAGATTCCAAATAAAGAACTTAATAATGCCATATTTTCCAGGATCGCGGCCTTTCCAAGTAATATTACTATGGAGTATAAATGCTACAAATGTAGCTACTACAAGGGATATTAATTGAGATACAACTATGTAATCGTTATTATTGCCAAATAGCACTAAAAGGCATAGTTCGTAAACGCCATAATCTACAGCGGCAGCAGTAAGTCCAACTCCGATAAATTTTAGTATTTTATTTTTGACATCTTTAGCCATTAAAAACCTTTCTATACCAACTGTCGGCTGGGCCAGCAGTCATAAGTAATATTAAATATCCATCATCGCGCAGTTTGCGCAATATTTTTGCAAGCTCATCATCTAGTTTAGCTGGTTTAGCAATTTCTTGATTAGACAAGGTACTGATAAAATCTTCTGGCTTAAGAACGGCTAACGAAGGGTCTTCCCTAGTCAAATAAGTAGGTAGCCAAAAAATCATGCTTGCGCCAGAAAAAGCATCTTTATAACCGTCTATTACGTCATGCTGTCTAGTGTTTTGGTGTGGCTCATAGATTGCAACTACTCCCTTGTAGTGGTTAATCTTTGCATCTTCTTTTGCCATTTCTATAGTTGCAGCTATTTCTTCTGGATGGTGTCCATAATCGGTATATACACCGTCTGTAATGCGTTCGTAACGGCGGCCAACCCCAGGGAATTTATCTAATATTTTTGTAATTAGAGCTTCATCTACAGTTTGGCCCTTGTAGGATTCTATATCTAAGCCAGTAATAAGATTCTCTGCTGCTACTGACAAATCAGCTTCTTCTGCCATCTCAAAAATTGCTTGCATAGCAAGACCTGCGTCGTATCGGCGAGCTTTGCCCGGTAAACTAAACTTGTCAGAAAAATTATAAGTTTCATTGTTTACTACAGCCTCTCCCTCTATACCACTTCCTCGTATTACTTGATCACTTTGGCTTTCAAATTTCATAAAAGCTCTAAGATAATCTAGTTTTGTCTTATAAATATCTGGGTGATCGTAAGATATGGTAGTAATGATAGATAACCAAGGATGGAAATGTAAAAAATTTCTATCGTACTCATCTGCTTCGTAAATTAAGAATTTAGAATTTGGGTTATAATGTCCTGCCTCTGCAAAAGGAAGCGTTGTGCCAACAAGATAAGAAATTGGCAAGCCAAGGTTTAATGCTGCCCAAATAATCATAGATGTAGTTGTGGTTTTGCCATGTGTTCCGGCAATTGCAACCATTTTTAAATCTTGTTTTTCTACTAAGTAGGCAATTAGCTCATCCCTTTTAGAGATGCGAATACCTAGTTTTTTTGCAAGCAGTAACTCTGGGTGGTTATCTGGCAGGGCTGATGTATATACAAACCAATCAACATTTCCATCGTTATACTGTTTTTGTAAAAAAGAGCCGTCTTGTTTACCAATGGAAAAAACAATTTTTTTGGCACGTAATTCTCCCGATACTGCGCCTTCAGAAAGGTCAGAGCCACATACACCAAGCCCAGCATCTTTGGCCATAATAGCAAGAGGGCCAAGACCAGTACCAGAAATACCAGAAATATATATATTCATATGCTATAATTATATCAAGTTTATGGGTGGCATCAAAAAAATCAATATAAAAAGGACACTCAGGAAGCTCAAGCGAGTCAAGACTTGGCAACTGATTTTGATTTTGATTCCACTGTTGTTTATAGAGGCTACCATTATGAGATTTGACCATATTCAGATGACAGAACTCAAGAAAGATGTAATTGTAGCAGATGAGGAGGGTGATGACGAGAAAATTTATAATTCCCTCCAGAAACTAAAGCAATATGTATTTTCTCATACGGTGATAAATGTAGTAGAAAAAAATGGAGTGCAAAACATCTCTTTTGGTAGTGGACCAATCTATCTGGAACATCAATATCAAAGAAAAGCCTCAGAAGCTTTGGCTGCAGCTGAAGCCCAAGCAGGAACGGATGAAAACCCAAATGGCAACGTTTTTGCAGCGGCAATGGGTGTCTGTAAACCGCTTGCTATCCAAAATGGTTGGGCATGGAATAGCCAAGGCTATCTTGATTGTATGACCGGCGAAATTGCTAAATATCCAACCACGGAGACCCTCCAAGACACTTATGTAGCAAATTTGCCATCTACGGCATTATTTAGATATGATTTCTCCTCACCAATTTGGACGCCTACCTTGTCTGGCTTTGTAATGATACTTTGCGCTATTGTAATAATTGCAATTATTTTTAGGGCTTTACTCTGGTGTGTTCTCCGTTTAGCACTAGTTTTTTTAAGAAATTAGAAAAAACCTCTTGACATCTTAGATTAGAGGTCATAAGATAAGAATATATCAATTAAGGAGGAATTATGGCCTATCAACATACCAACAGCAAAGGAATTACCTACTACCTACGTCAGTCAGAAGTCACTCTTCGTGGTGGCAAGAAGCAGACTATTTACTTCTTCACTAAGACTGAGAACGGTGGCAAAGGTACACCTGTTGATCTTCCTGCAGATCGTGTTGTCAATGAGAATCCACGCAACGGTTTCTTGACTCTTTCTAAGAAGAAATAGTCATTTAGATAGACATATTAATACCACCTTTTGCAGGTGGTATTTTGATTGAACAGGTAGTATAATAAAGTAAACATAAGAGGAAGGTAATACTAAATGTGTACGAGTATTCGTTTTAATGACGACAATGGTAATATGTTTTTTGGGCGTAACTTAGATTGGTCTGCAGGATATAATCAAAAAGTTGTGATAACACCAAAAGGATATAAATATAATTCTGCTTTCCTTGGGGAGATTCTGCCTCGTTACGTAGTTATTGGTATGAGCATCGTTCAAGAGAATAAGCCATTATACTTTGATTGCGCTAATAATGCAGGTCTAGCCATTGCAGGTCTTAATTTTCCAGGCTACGCTCAGTATGAGCCTGAGCCAATAGAAGGCAAAACCAACGTTGCTGCATATGAGTTCCCGCTTTGGGTAGCTATGAACTTTGAGACGGTAGATGAAGTTGAGTCAGCACTTAAAGATGTTGCAATTGTAGCAAAACCAATTGACAACAAGTATCCTGTTTCGCTTTTGCATTGGATGATTGGTGACAAGCAACGTAGTATTGTTGTAGAGTATACCAAGGATGGGCTCCAAGTTTTTCATAACGATATAGATGTTCTGACCAACCAACCTGGATATGCTTGGCACAAAGAAAATCTCCGCAACTATATGAATCTTGCTAGTCTACAACCAGAAAAAGTAAATTGGGGCAAGGCCGAGATAAGACCTTTTGGCACTGGCTCTATGATGCGCGGTTTGCCAGGCGATTATTCTTCGCCATCTCGCTTTGTGCGAGTAGCATATCTAAACTGTCATTATCCAAAACAATCCACAGAAGAAGGGAATGTATCTCGTCTATTCCATACGCTAGCCGGAGTTTCAATGATAGATGGAGCTGCCGCAATGGCAAATGGCGATTTTGAAAAGACTATCTATACTGGTGGTTTTTCTGCTGCTACTAATACTTATTACTGGAGCACTTACGATTCTCCAACAATTCAAAAAGTTTCACTTTCTGACTTTGATATAGAAGGCACTGAATTGATTTAAAAAATCGGCCATTTTGCCGATTTAAATATAATCTGGTGGGGGCACCTGGGCTTGAACCAGGGACCAATCGGTTATGAGCCGACTGCTCTAACCACTGAGCTATGCCCCCAGAAGTCTAGACTTATTTTAGCACAAAATGATATAATAAAAAAGCATAAATGGAAAGAGTAAAGACAGGGTTGCGCCGAACCAAGCTTAGGATTAAAAGGTGGTTTTCTCAAGATCGCATTGGTTTTTTGATTGCTGCTATTGTTTGTTTGGCTTGGACGTGGGGAGCAGTTTCTTCTGCTAGCCGTAACTGGCAGCTAGAGCAGCGCCTTGGGAACAAGAGAAGAGAGTTAAGATTATTGCAATTAGAGATAGACACAATAGAATTAGAGAATCAATATTATGCATCTGAGGAATATCAAGAATTAGCCGCCAGGGAAAAGCAAAACAAAATAATTGATGGCGAATCGTTGGTTTATCTTCCAGATAACTCAGATTATGCAAAACATAAAAATAACATAATCCAGCCAGAGATAAAGGATGCACCAGAAGAAAAAACTAATTTTGAGCAATGGATATCTTTTATACTAGGCGGTTAAACGCGGATTGTTTTCTCTAAAAATATTTCAAAAATATAATGCTTATGATAAAATATAGGCATGGACACTGCAGAAGGTCAAAACAACACCAATATTTCTTTTGATTCACAAAAAATAGGGGCTCGCCCTACGGTTGATTATTTTTCCAACATTGATGGAAATAGGAAAGACAACCAAAAAATTCAGCGTAGGCGCACCAGAGTTACAAGAAAAACACTAGCTATTATTCTTGCGGCTTTGGCGGCAGCCTTGGTAGTAGTAACAATTATTTTTCTGATAAATGTTTTGGGTGGTCCAAAACCAAGACAGTATAATTCTAACGATTTCCCAGAAAACATTAACGAATTTGAGGAAAAAGCATACAGTTTAGTTTATTCAGAAGGCTGGTCTTATGGAGAGGTTAGTACATTTATAGACTATGCTATTGCCGACTCCAAAGATGCAGACCGCACCTTGCAGCTAAAGCTGCTGAGAATTGAGTTTTTGCGATTGGCCGGCTATACAGAAGCCGCAGAGGGAGAGCTAAAGAATTTACTAGAGAATACTTATGCAGATTCGCAAAAGTATTTGGTTTTGATGGCGGCTGCAAATTTCTACTATAATACCGGTGATGTAGATTTAGCATTAACTTATCAATGGCAAGCTAATCAACTAGATGTCCCACAAAACCAAGGGGAGTATCTGGATGATTTTAGTGCAGACGAGCCGTTTAATCCAGAGACAGATCAATATACTTGGGATCAAAGTTCAGAAGACACTACGTTAGAAGACGAAGGGGAGAAAGAAAATGAATAAAGTCAACAAATTCATAGTTCTAAGTGCACTTTTGATACTTACTACAGTGGTGGTAAGTGGTCTATTTAGTGTTAATGTCTTTGCGGCAGAATGTACTGGCCCTGGTGGTACTTGTGGCTCTGGCCCAGGTGCAGGTAGCCAAGGTGGTGATGCTACTGCTACACTTTCTACTCGTTCAGTAGGATGGGTATATATTCCACTTAATAACGTTCAAAGTGTAGCGCCTACAATGTCTTGCAACGGCGGAACATGTACATTCCCTGGTGTACATACAGCACATACTAACATTAGCGGTGGCTCGTTTACCGATTTGCAACAGGCAAAAGGTATTTATGTCTATGGCGCACTTGCTCAGAAAAATGGTAGTGTTAATGGCGTGCAGTATAAAGCAGGTCAGCTAATCACTCCTATTGGTATTAGCAGCTCTTCTGACGCGGCTTGGCGTTTGCCACAATATGGTGGTTATGCACGTCAATCACCTTATGCACTTAATTTTAATGATGTTAAGGCTAGATTTAATGCGCTGGTAGCAGCTGGCAAGATTCACCCTGGCCCTACACAACATTTTGGTGTAGGTAGCACACTTAGTATGTTTGCTGACTGGGATGGAGTAGTAACTCCAGCAGAGACCCCTACTCCTACCCCTACGCCAAAGCCGCCAGTTACTCCACCGCCATCAGAGGATTGTGGCGATGGCTATAATTACGGTGACACTGATGGTAAGGTCAGTGTAGCAAACCTTACTAAGGACAACGTCTGGGTGTCAGACGGCTATGTTTGGGCGCGCCCTGGTGATACTATCCGCTTTACCATCTCATATTGTTGGGCTGCACAAGGTGTAAGAGGAGGCGTTAATAATAGCTCCTCGCCATTTGCTGTGCCTTCTTATTATCATAATTATTTCCGCATAGAGGCTGATCCTACTAACGATTATTTCTTTGGCGAACACGATTTACAAGCTGGCAATACTTACTATCTTAATAATTATCAATCTTCCCCAAGGAGTGCAATTCCTGGTGTTGGATTCTTTGACCAGACTGGTAGTTGGAAGTTCCAGATTTATTCGCCTAGCAGTAGACCAGCTTCGCAGAGCATGTACAATTGTCAGGTAAACGATTTCTTGCCACACTTTGTATCTTATGGCTTCCAAATTCCGGGTTATGAAGGTAATTGTCCGGCAGCTAGTATGACTGGAAATAGCACTGGTTGGTATGATGTTGGCAAGGATACAACTAGCTCCAATCATGTAGGCGAGGCTATTGCCCAGCATCTATATTACAATAGGGTGGCCGCCTGGCGTAAGTATAAATATTATAATAATGGTGGATATTGTACTGGCTGTGATCACTATGTTAATTATGCTTGGTGTGGCAAAGAGTATGATGGTGGTGCTAAACCACAGTGGGAGTACAACACGTTAGAAGTCCAGAACTGTAATTATGGCTGGCCATTTAGCAGTTTGTGGGAAGCGCTCAATAGCTGTGGTGGAGATTCTTGGGGTAGAGTAATAAAATTCCGCGACAATAGTTATCACAATACCAATGCTCCTGCTTGTGATAGTGGTGGCTCTTGTGCTCCTAACGCTTGGCGCAGATGGAATCCAAAAGCTGGCGAGCCAATTTACGGTGATCCTAGATGGGTGATTGATCTGGCTACTGGTATTGCAGAAGAAAATATCATTGGTTATGAACCTGATTATTTACCATGTACTGTGTGCCATACAAACGATTTTGGTAGTGTGGATTCAGAGGTAAATGGCTATGCCGGCAAAAACTGGTGGATGCCGCAAATTGATTATTCTACTGACTGGGATGATTATGGAGAACAGCATAAATGGGCAGGAGTAAAAACCCCATTTAACTACACTACAGAAGTTGAATCATTTATTGAGGGCCACGGTAATGGTGTAGTGTATCTAGGTGATGGTGTGTCATCTCACTTTACTGTATCTATCAATCCACGTATTAATACTAGCGTTCGCCCATCAGAGGCTTATGCTACTATTGTAGATGGTCACGCAAAGGCTTATGAATTTATTGTGGCAGAAGATGGAAGGATGAACGATTATTCTATACAGGGTTCTAAGACAGCCTATGGCAACCCATGTGATTATTATGGTAGCAGGATGACAATACTTGCTTGCAACGAAATTGAGAACGATGGTAGAGATATTCTAAATGATTTAGATGGTCCACTTAACCCACAGGGCCTATATGCAGGCATACAATATACTTGGGGTACAGATGCTCGCCAGGTGCCAGATATTTATCCAGTTGGTTCTAAATATTGTGTAGCAGTATATGTTAGTACATCAGATAGTCATGGCAGACCAAATGATTATTCAGTTGATGGAATGAGTGATCCATATGCATATACAAATGTTTCTGGTGCGTCTTGCCGTACTATTGCTAAGCGCCCAAGTTTCCAAGTTTGGAACGGTGGTCTTTATTCGGCTGGTAGCATCCAAACTACTAACTCACTCAAAAAAGTAGATGCAACTCTAGGAGCATATAGTAGTCCGGATTCTATCTTTGGCTCTTGGGCAGAGTATTATGTAGCAGCACAAGGCACTGTATATGGCTTATCATCTGGCGCAGCTACAGGCTACTTTGGCAAAGAAAACAATACGTCACTAGGTTTACGTGGTGGCGCGCCAGCCAATGCTAATAACTGTGATATTACTAAAATGACTATTGCAAATACAACTTGTAATACTCAAACTACTGGCTCTTCAAATATTCATAACATTTCTCAAGAAGTAATTTTGCAAAGACTTCGTGCACGCTATACTATTGAAGATTCAGGTTATAATTCAGGCTCTTTTGCTGGTGATAAATTAGACAATGGTGCACGTTATGTAAAGAGGACTGATAATATCAGAATAAGCGATATAGTAAATGCACTTTATTGGAGTAGCTCCGCTGATGATACTAAGGAGAGAAACTGTTTGCGCTGGAATGGCGGATGGGCATTAACTATGTGTAAAGGTGAGAGTAGAAATGAGGACCAAGTGACAGCTAACTATGCCAGCAATACATTGATTATTCATTCCAACAAAAAGGTAATAATAGATCGTAATATCTGCTATGGCGAAGGCGCTTGTAACGATCAAAACAATAGTATCCGGCTTGGCGATAATGATCAAACGTTTGATAGTATCTACAGTCTGCCACAGGTGCTAATTATCGCAGAAGAGGGCATTGATATAGAAAGAGAAGTCAACCAAGTAGATGCCTGGCTAATTACAGAAGGAGAGATTGATACCTGTTCAAATGGATTTAAACTAGGCGATAATGAATCATCTTGTAAAACTACTTTGATGGTAAATGGCCCAGTGTTTGCATCGTCTATGCAGTTAAATCGTGTTGGTGGTGCTAATCCAGGCACGGGTGATACATCAGGCGGCGTGCTAGATAGGGAATTGTCTGGTCACGGAGACAAAGGTTCTATTAATTCTGGAGAGATCTTTAACCTTCGCCCAGACGTACTATATTGGGCGTACTCTCAAGCGCAAAGATTTTCTCAAGCCAATGTAACATATACTGGAGAGCTAGCCCCAAGGTTCTAGAAGGATAAACATGCAAAAGAGAAAAGGATTTACAATTATAGAAGTTTCTCTTGTGCTAGGCATTTCTGCTCTTGCTGTGGCCGCTTTTATGGCGACAATTGGTGGTAGAATTAGCGCTCAAAGATATAACGATGCTACTAGAGGTTATGTTGATTTTCTGCAAAAGATTTATTCAGATGTAATAAATGTTCAGAATTCCCGCTCTGGCGAGATTGGAGATGAGGCTAAATATTGCACGGTTTCTAATCAATATAACATTAGCCATGATGCTTTTGCTAATGGAGATTATGACAACGAATATCCTGGTCGCTCGGCTTGCTCTATCTATGGCAAACTAGTGACTTTTGGCGAGAAAGACGAGGATAAATTATACATATATGACGTAATTGGCAAAGCGCTAGACCTAAACGAGACGTTAGGTGGTTCTGCTGGTAACGTTGCTGCTGAACTAGCAGATGTCTATGCGGATGTTTTGGCACTAAAAAGAAATAGTGGTGGTACTTGCAAACTTGCACCAGCTGGCAATTCTTATAGCTATACTCCAGAATGGGGGACTAGAATAGAGACCACAGATCGCAACTTACTTAAAGGCTCTCTCTTGATTGTGCGTTCACCAAAATCTGGTGCCGTTAGGAGCTTGTTTATGCCGCGTGTTTTAGAAATCCAAAAAGCCATTAGTGATAACTCAAACGTTAACTGTGACAACACAAGCGTTGATAGTAGTACTAGACTAGAGCCACTGCTTAGAAACGGTGATTTTAAACAAGAGAATGTTGATTTTTGTGTTAGTACCAATGGTTTGTTTGTTTCTCAGAGGAGCGACGTCAGATTAAATAGTGACGGTCATAATGCAACCGCAGTAGAATTAGTAGAAAAAGACCTCAAGCCAGAAGACGGAGGCAATAAATGTTAAGGAAGACAAGAAGGGGTGATACGCTGGTAGAGGTTACTTTTGCTATTGCTGCTTTTGCGTTAATTTCTATTATAACTATAAATGTAATGAACTCTGGGCTTAACAAGGCTCAGGCTACTTTGGAATTGACTCATGTAAGAGGAGAAATGAATGCTCAGGCAGAGGCAATTAGATTTATTCACAATGCCTTTACATTGGAGCGAGAAAGACCAACTAGTGAGCAACAATATCGTGAGCTTTGGATGTTATTAAGTCGCCAGAAAAATAGCACTGCTTCACCAAGCGCAGTGGTGAATGACCCTGAGGATGTTCCAAACTTAACTGTAAACCGGTCTTGTCAGGAAATATATGACGGTATGGATGATGGAACGTATAGAGCCTTTATTATGAACACTAGAGTGATTGATCCTACCGACAAAACTTTTGTAGGTGTAGATGGTCGTAATTTAAGTGACATAGTAATCACTACAAAAAATTCCAGAGACAAATTTATCCCTACTACGCTAAATTCACGAGTTGTGTATGGCAAAAATGAGGCAACTACTACTAATAATACGGATGCAGAAATGCTAGAGACTGGCTTTTATCGTGATGTTCAGTATGCAGAAGGCATCTTTATTGTAGCGGCAAGAGATAAAACCAATAATGCTAGCCTTAGCTCATCTACGCCCGAATTTTTTGACTATCATATTCGCGCTTGCTGGGTGGCGCCTGGCGATACGGTGCCAACTACAATTGGCACCATCATGAGACTATACAACCCAGAGTTGGTGGAGGGGGTGGACCTATGGTAAGACGCAAGTCAGGTTTTACAATGATAGAAACAACGTTGGCAATGGCGTTTATATCTGTGCTAATGTTGTTGGTGGCTATTTTGATAATGCAGATATCATCTATTTATACGAAAACTCTTACGCTCCAGTCGGTTAATAATGCAGGTAGTAGTATCATAGAGGATATGAAGCGTTCCATCAACGCATCTTTGATGGTGATGGATAATTCAAAATGTAGCGCAGTACAAGATGCATACAAAAATACATGCAAAGAAGATAAAGCGTATCTATATATATATCAACAATATGAGACTAATATGCTAAGGGATGACAGGAAGAGTTTACCTACTAGTGGGGTATTTTGTACTGGATATTATACCTACATATGGAACTCCGGCTATGTTCTATTCAATCCTAGCGCAACGCCTTATAGGGCCAAAATTGTTTATTCCTATAATGGTGGCGGCAAAACAATTTCTGATTTTCGTTTGGTCCGTTTTCTGGATATCAATGGTAAAGCATGTGAAGGCAAGGTTTCTAATACATACTCGCCTAGCACTGGAGCAGATAATGTTTGGTATAATTTGGGCGCGGTTGCTGATGAGCCAGCAGAATTATTAGACAACTCTGAGGTGCAATTATCACTTTATGATATGAAAATTTTCCGTCCTGCCACTCATCCACTTTCTGGACAAGCCTATTATGCTGGCACTTTTATTCTTGGAACTGGACAAGGAGATCTAGATATTCGCGCCAATGGAGATTTTTGTAAGTCGCCTCCACAGGGCCATGTTACAGAATTTGATTACTGTGCAATAAACAAATTTAATTTCGCCGCTCAGGCAATAGGAGAAGACAATGACTAGAACGAAGCAGATTAGAACAAAAAGAGGAGCAGTATCGCTCTACGTTGTAGTGTTTTTTGCTGTAATTGTTGGAGTTATCACGCTAGGATTTATCCGTATTGTAATTAATAATTCTATCGCTGCTGTGAATGCTGATTTGTATTTATCAGCATACGATTCCGCTATGGCCGGTGTGGAAGATGCCAAGATAGCTCTGCTTAAATATCATGATTGCTTATCTCAAGGTGAGGTAGCTGGTTCTGCCGCTTCTGCAGATGGTACTTGTCCCAAAATCATCTACGAAATGGAAAAAGGAATCAGGGAAAGCTCTTGTGACGTAGTACAAAAAGTGCTTGGTCGCGCCCAAGAATCAGAAAGAGAAGTAGTAGTCCAAGAAACCCAAACCAAAGAAGCTTTAGGTAATTCATATGAGCTATCACAGGCCTACACTTGTGTCAAAATTACAGAGGAGAACAATGACTATCGCACTACACTATCCAGAGCAGACGATGTAAGAATTATTCCAATTAGGACAGAAGATTTAGCCGGAGTTCAATCTATTCAAATTAGCTGGTTTTCTCAACAAAACAGGAAGGGGAACGTTGTAAATGCTAGCTATATGGGTAGTAACTCTCTAAGCTCTAACAACGATAAGTATGCTCCACCTGTAATTACCGTAGATTATTAC
Source organism: Candidatus Saccharimonadota bacterium (assembly GCA_017405225.1). Taxonomy (GTDB): domain Bacteria; phylum Patescibacteriota; class Saccharimonadia; order Saccharimonadales; family Saccharimonadaceae; genus Nanosyncoccus. Next base: position 41,629 of record JAFRAV010000010.1, read on the forward strand.
CAGACCGATTCTTGGAATGGCGAGCCAAATTTTACAATAGGGCAACTAAGCGCAAATAACAATAATAGCTCTGGCACTGACCACGCGATGTTGGTACTAAAACCTCAAAATGGTTCTGGTACTAATAGTATTAGCGCCGACAATGTACTTAATTTATCTGACAAACACGACAATGCTCCGGTTAACGTAAATTGTAATATTAGCAACGATTTTGCCTGCACTTTGTCTATGGGTTTGCCTCCAACTTTTGGCGGCAGTGATCGTGCCAAGGCCACTAGTTTTATTCGCTTAACTTTGCCGTATACCGCACCTGATACAGATGTTTCTATTTCGCTTTGCAACGATGCCTCATGTGGCGATACTAGAAGATTTGTTGGTGTGCAAGCATCTATTGACTCTACTGGGCGTGCTAATGATTTATATCGTCGCATAGAATCACGCGTAGAATTAGTAGATTTGTATTATCCATATCCAGAATACACAGTATATCTAAATGGTGCCGGAAATGTTTTGTCTAAGAGCTTTTATGTAACTAACGAGTGTTTTAAGGCTGATAATGGCATTGGTGAAACATGCAAAAATAGTGACACTATAAACCCTGATGTGCCGCTGGGTGAGTCAGATCTTATCTGGGATTATTAGTCAATACAAAAATGAGGCCACTATGGGGGGATAAGTGACCTCATTTTTATCTTCAATTATGTAAATCCTACTAGTTGAAAACTTGGTGGCGGGGGTTGGATTTGAACCAACGACCTTTTGGTTATGAGCCAAACGAGCTACCAGGCTGCTCTACCCCGCGATACATATCTATTTTATCAGATTTTACTTATTTGTCAATAATAATTTCTTGGCGGCAACTCTTACTAAGTTATTCCAATCATTTTCTTTGTGAGGCGTACTTGCTACTTCTATTAATGGAAGATTGTGGCGAATAGCTAGGGCTATTTCTTGTAAAACTTCTGAGGCATTTGGGCCTATCATGGCTGCACCCAAAATTTTGCCCTGGCTATCAGCGAGGATTTTGATAAATCCAGCAGTTTCGTCATGGACTATTGAGGCAGTAATAGACGAGAGCGGAATAATAACTTTGCGATATTTGCGGTGGCGTTTTAGCAAGTCATCTTCTGTTAATCCAACAATGGCGAGCTGTGGGTCAGTATCCATACAACGCATAAAACCATCATAGTTTACAAAAGTTTTTGTGCGATCTAGCATATTCATTACTGCTACTTCTCCAGTATAGATAGCTCTCTCAGTGGAGCTATGGGTATCAATTACTCCGCCTATGGCATAGACATTTCTGTTGCTAGTTTGCAAGGTCCGGTCTACCACAATGCCTTTTTTATCAAAACTAACACCAGCATTTGGCAAATCCAAGTCTGTATTAGGTTTGTAACCGGTAGCTAGTACAACTGTTTCTACGCGTACGGTTTTTTCTTCTCCTCCGCGCATAAAAGAGACGCGCGTAAGGGAGTTGTCCTTCTGGAGTGAGGTAACTCTTGTTCCGGTAAATATTTTCACGTTACAACGTTTTGTCAAATGTTGATAGATTACCTTGCTGATATCTTCGTCTTCGCTAGGCAAAATCCTGTCCGATAGCTCTACAATTACCACCTTTGCCCCAAGTGATGAGTAATATTGGGCAATCTCGCAACCAGTTGTACCACCTCCAACTATCAAAGCGGCTTTTGGTGGGCGAACAACGGATAGGGCAGAATTTGGTGTAAGGAATGGTACGACATCAATCCCAGAAATCCCATTAGTTTCCAAAACTGTACCTGTTGCAACGATAAATTTGCTAGCTGATACTGTCTTGATTTTTTCGTTGCCGTCTATAGCAAGGTCATAATTGCCAATAAATCTTGCGCGGCCTTGAATTACTGCTACACCAAGCGTGTCTAAATCGTGTTTTGCGGTGGTATTAGCTTTTATGATGGATTTTTGGCGCCATGCTTGCAAAATGTTATAATCGTATTTTAGGCTAGATGTTGATAAACCAAAGCGGTTACCAGCTATGGCTCTAGCATAGAGCTGAGTAATGTTAAATACCATAGAACTAGGCACATCATGAAACACGGTACTGTTACCGCCTAATAAGTTTTTTTCTACAATAGCTACCTTGCGACCGGCCTCTGCAAGCTGTTTAGCTGCAGTGATACCAGCAATCCCACCACCGATTACTATATACTCGTAGTCAAATCGTTTTCCCATTTAGATTATTTTACCACGATTTTGGTAAACAAACGAGAGGTCCTTATTGTATGGCCTAATTTCTTTGGCGATTGTGATATTTAAATCTTCTTTAGTGACAGATGATTTCTGAGCTTTTTTCTCTAGTTTACTTATTACTTTGGCAGAAACAATTTTGGCGATTTCTCTTGAATGTATTACGGGTAGTCGCAAGATTTTTGCCTCGCGGATGATGTCTTCAGAGATTGATTTTTCGCTCACCTTTACCATATCGCTAACCGCCGATTACCTTGAATGCTAGTATAAATAACCCTAATACTAAAAATCCTGTTCCAGACACGATACGAAGAAAAGTCTTATTACGAATACGCCATTTTTGGATTTCTGCTGTGGTGTCACCTCTACGAATTGCAATACGTAAGATGGCAAGTGGAAGAATAGATATCACAGAATAAATAACTAAGTACAATATCTGAAGCCCCTCTGACAAAGAAATAATACTATTGGCAGCAACGGTAATTAGTATAAAAGTAAATGGCGCTTCTGCAAAACATGCCAACATGCCAAGTCCAAAGGCTTCTGTATTGCTATTGGTAGCTTTGGCACGATTGTCTATGTATCTTGCAACGGACTTGGGTAGCCATAACTCTGTGCTTTTGCCCCAACGATAATAAAATGTCCAAATACTTACAGCGAGTGCGGCTAGAAGCATAGTGATGATTGTAAGCATAGCGGGGTTCATTGGCCCTTGAAACACTATATCTACCCCAAAACACATGGCGGCAACTGCAAGCGCAGTTAAGAGTATGTTACCAAAAATGTAATTAGTAGCTAACTGACGGGTTTTCTTGCGTACATGCTTGCCTAGGCTTGAGTGATACAGCAAAAGCAGCGCTCCAATACCAAGTTGTAATGTGGCATGCACAATGGCTGCAAGTAGAATTACAAACATATCAGGATTCATACTCTAATTATAGCATAATCATTATAAAAAAGTATCAGGCTTATGCTTGATGTTTATTGTCTTCGTGCTACATTAATAATATGCACATTTTACAATTCAAGAAAGCGATGCTTCTTCTGCCGGTAGTGTTGGCTTTGGGTATAACTAGTGTGTCAGGTAATATGGTATTAGCACTAGGGACCTTGGGTAGTATGTGGTCTGGCATGCCTACTCTAGAAACATTATCGCTGGAAGAAGATTTGGCTGTCGTTTCTCCCAGTACAGACCAAGAGACAGCAGGTATAATAGCAGAAGATGTAGTATTGCCAAGTACAGATACTATTGCTATCCATGCTATTAGTCCCGGATATACCACAGATGCAGGGAAAAATAGCGGCGAGCTGATTGAACTTGTAAAAATATCCAAACAGAATATAGACTTGGGCGGACTATCTATCATTTACACGGCTAAACCCACCAGTACGGAATCAGTTGGTAAGTCTACTATTTTGTATGAGTTTCCGATAGGTAGCAAGATGATAGGAGAATCAATTTTGTTAAGATATAATGATTCTCCTGAGGTGTTGGCCGCTATCACTGATGATGAGCATGGCAGCTTTGCAAGTGTAGCGGATTTAACATATAGTACATCACTTGCCATGTATGGCTCTTTATCTCTTATTTATAAAGATACACCAAATTCCACAGGAGAGGTTATTAGCGCGGTTTGTTGGCTAGGCGGAGAAAATTGTTTGCCATACTTTTCTACTACAGTAAAATCACGCTCATATACTACAATTGTCCGTAATGATGATACCGGTGATTATTATCATACTAATGAGCCAAATTTGCTATTCCAGTCATCGTCTCCTGGTTTATTTCTGCCGCCTAGTGAGGTAGAATCGGATGAAGAAACGGATACTAGTACAAATGACAGTGAGTTTTCTAGGATCTCCGCCGATATAACGCTGTCGCCTTGTTTTGGGTTGAGATTTTCTGAGATACTTAGCTACTACACTGATGAGCCATCTGAACAATTCATAGAAATTGTCAATTCGTCTAACCATGTAATTTCTCTGTCGCGATGCGCTATTCGCTACAAGTCCAAGAACTATAAAATAATACTAGGCAACGAAGATTATTCACTTGCGGCGGATGATTATTATGTTATAAATCCCAATCCAATGTTTAGGTTAACTAAAAATCCCACTACAGAAAATCTTTTGGAGCTAGTGGATGTAGGTGATGGATGGGGTGATGATTATGTTGTGGTAGCTAGTCTGGCTTATCCGCATGGGCAGAAAAAATCTGCTGCATATGCTATGATTGGCTATAATTCTTATGGCGAGGAGGAGTGGCAGACCACTTTTTTGCCAACGCCAGGCAGCTCTAATATTCCGCAAGAGTTTAAAACTTGCCCGGCCGGAAAAATAATTAATGAGCTAACAGGGAATTGCGTCAATGCCTCTACGCTATCAACTCTACTGAAAGATTGTGGAGAGGGCAAATATCGTAATCCAGAAACCGGGCGTTGTAAATCCTACAACGATTCAGGAGAAACCAATGCTTGCAAGGAGGGATATGAGCGTAACCCAGAAACTGGCCGTTGTCGCAAAATTAAAGACAACAATGGAGCGGACTATCCACTTGTGCCAATCACTGGAGTAGAAGAGCACAGCTCGTTTATTGCCATCTGGGCAATTGTGGGGATTGGTGTAATTGGGCTGGGCTATGTAGTATTCCAGTTCCGCAAAGAAATAGTCTATTTTACTCGTCGGATAATTGTAAAAATCAAAAAATAAAAGAATACCTCTATGAACATGACATAGAGGTATTCTAATTATTACTAGTTTGTAGTTTTGTTATTTATCTACAACTTCGCCTTCTACTGGCTCATCGCCGCCATCAGATTTTTTATCTGATGTATCGTCAGATTTGGCGTTTTTGCCATCTTCTTTTGCGGCTTGCTGATACATTTTAGCGCCAATTGGCATAATCTTTTCTGACAACTCACTAGCTGCTTTTTCTAGAGTTTCTTTGTCAGCATCTTTATCATCCAAGACCTTTTTGGCTTCTGCTACAGCATCGTTAATTGTTTTGGTGTCTTCTTCAGAGATTTTGTCTTTGTACTCTTTTGGCATTTTTTCTGCTTGGTAGATAGCATTTTCTAGATGGTTTTTAGCATCTATGCTCTCACGTTTTTTCTTGTCTTCATCTGCATGTGCTTCAGCCTCTTTTTGGGCCTTCTCAATATCTTCTTTACTCATGTTGCCAGAGTTTTGGATGGTGATGGACTGCTCTTTTCCAGTGCCCTTGTCCTTGGCTGTAACATTAAGAATACCGTTTGCATCAATGTTGAACGTTACCTCAATCTGAGGAATGCCACGTGGTGCTGGTGCAATGCCATCAAGGATAAAGCGACCAAGCGATTTATTATCAGCGGCAAACTCACGCTCGCCCTGAAGTACGTGGATTTCTACTTGTGGCTGGTTGTCTGATGCAGTAGAGAACACCTCAGACTTGCTGGTAGGAATTGTAGTATTGCGGTCAATCAGTGGCGTACGAACACCGCCCATGGTCTCAATACCAAGTGTTAATGGAGTGACGTCTAGAAGAAGTACATCCTTAACATCTCCCTGAAGGACACCACCTTGGATGGCGGCGCCTACAGCTACAACTTCATCTGGGTTTACGCCCTGCATTGGCTCTTTGCCAAAGATGCTTTTGACCTTTTCTACTACTGCTGGCATACGAGTCATGCCACCTACCATTACAACTTCGTCTATGTCAGATGCTTTCAGTTTGGCATCTTTTAGGGCTTTTTCTACTGGCTCGGCTAGACGGTCAAGTAGAGGAGCTACTAGTTCTTCTAATTTGGCGCGGGTAAGTGTGTGCTCAAAATGTTTTGGACCTTCTGCATCGGCAGTAAGAAATGGTAGATTAATATCTGTAGAGGTAGCAGAAGATAGCTCTTTCTTGGCTTTTTCTGCCTCGTCTTTGATACGTTGCATTGCTGCAGCGTCATCACGCACATCAATGCCAGATTCTTTTTTGAACTCATCCAATAGATAGTTGACAATGATATTATCAAAATCTTCACCGCCCAAATGAGTATCACCATTGGTAGACTTTACCTCAAATACACCATCACCTAATTCTAGGATAGATACATCAAATGTACCACCACCAAGGTCAAATACGGCAATTTGCTCATCCTTCTTATTTTCTAGACCATAAGCAAGAGCGGCGGCGGTAGGCTCGTTGATGATACGCTTAACCTCTAGGCCAGCAATTTTGCCAGCATCCTTGGTGGCCTGGCGCTGTGAATCATCAAAGTAGGCAGGTACAGTAATGATTGCTTCAGTAACTTTTTCTCCTAGGAAAGCCTCAGCATCGGCTTTGATTTTAGAGAGCACCATAGCAGATATTTCTTCTGGAGTGTAGTTTTTGCCATCCATCTCTACAGCAGCCTGGCTACCTTTTTTGGTAATTTTGTATGGCATAATATCTAAGTCGTGCTGGACTTCTTTGTCGTCATATTTACGACCAATTAGACGTTTGATGCCATAAATAGTATTCTTTGGGTTAGTAACGCGTTGGCGCTGAGCAACTTTACCAACTAGGCGCTCGCCTTTCTTGGTAACGGCTACTACAGATGGCGTGGTGCGATCACCCTCGCTGTTAGTAATAACCTCTGGCTTGCCAGCTACCATGTAGGCAAAGGCAGAGTTGGTTGTACCTAAGTCAATACCGATGATTTTGCTCATGTTTCTTCCTTTCTTTTATGCTTAATCTGTTGGATTTTAGCACTCGTTATGTCCGACTGCTAATTCTTAGCTCTATTGTAGCAAATTAGCACTCTACTGTCAAGAGTGCTAATACAGGGGTAAAACTAAAAAACTGGTTATTGTTTGTGACGTTTTGTTGGTGGAAATGCTAGCACCGTGCCAATAATGCCACCAATTAGAGCTACAATAATATCATACATAGTATCCTCTAGGCCTGGCGTGATTAGTTCCTGCATATGACCGCCGGTGATTTGGTCGTAAGAGAATTCGTAACATTCCCATAGTACTGCCACTAATGCTACAAAACCCATGGAAAATAACACCTTAAACCATAGCTGGTCTGGCTTGCCTGATGCCTGGTCTAATAACTCACGTGCGCCAAATGCAGTTAGTACGCCAGATAGAGTATGGACTATCTTGTCATATGGAGCTACTAATTTGTATAAATCTAAGTCTATTCCTACTACCATTGCTGCAACTAGAAATAGAAGATATGCTATTTCTATACGCTTGGACATTTTAAGCCCAATAAATCTAAGAAAATCAATACCAAATGGCAATACCATTGTCACTAAGTAACTTAATATTTTAGGAAAATTAGTGCCTGGAATAAAATGTAAAATGGCTAATGTGGCACCTGATAATACAATGGCTACTTTTAAGAATCTTATTACACTTTTCATATAAATATGGTATCATAAAAGTAAGAACTATATAAGGAGTATTTTAGTAATGGATCGCGTATCTATGAAGGAACATGCAAAGGAGCAGATAGAAGGAAAGATTTTTATGCTCTTTGCCATCACAATTATTGTAGCTGCGGCTACGTCCGCAATCGGTATGATTCTAGGCCCAGTGGCACCACTGATGTCATTAGTTATTAGCGGACCAATCACATTTGCTATGGACTATATCTACCTTAGCGTTACTAGCAAATCTCGCATGCCACAAATAGAAGATTGTATCCTTGGCTTTAAGGGCGAGAATTTTACCCGTTCATTTATTGGCTATCTTCGCTATTTCATTTTTACATTTTTGTGGAGCTTGCTATTTGTGATTCCTGGCATAATCAAAGCCATTGCCTATTCACAAATGTTTTACCTAATGGTAGAAGATGAGGACCTTGATCCTGCAGATGCGCAAAGACAATCTATGGCCTTAATGGACGGCCATAAGGGCGAATATTTTGTAATGATTCTTTCATTTATTCCTTGGATGCTACTTGGTGCAATTACTCTAGGCATTGCTTACATCTGGATTATCCCATATATGTCTACTACCTTTGCCGAGTATCATGTTCGCCTTGTAGAGGCCGCAGGTTCCAAGAAAAAAATTGCCAAAAAGGCAGAGGAAATCGCCAAGGAGAATAAGAAAGAATATAACAAAGACAAAGCCGAGTTTGATGCTGCTGTAGAAGAGGTTAAGAAATCCGTAGGCAAAGCATCTGCCGTAGTCAAAAAGAAGGCTAGCAAAGCAGTAGCAAAAGCCGCAGATTCTGTAGAAAAGAGTGCCAAAGAAATCAAAAAAGAGGCAAAAAAGTCCGCCAAATAACAGCTGGCAGTTGCTAAATTTTAAGAATTGCAAGAGTCTCTCTAACCTGAAGGGTCGGAGAGATTTTTGTAGTGGCAAGCCACTCTTCTACCGCTTTGGCCACGCCTGGTAATTGAGGATTGTTATAATCATGTACTATCACGATGCTACCTGGCTGCAAACGAGGACTAACCAGGTCTAAACTGGTTTTGATAGATTGATATAAATCTCCGTCCAAAAAAGCAAAGGCAATTTTGTCTGGTAAATCATGAGAATTAGCTCCACTATCTAACTGATCAAAGAATCCTTTGCGAATACGCGGAACTTTTAGTCCGGCTTTCTTGAATCGTTCTACTACCTCTTTTTTTGTCACTAGTAATTCTCCGGCTTGGAAACTATCTCCCGCAACCGAAGAATCTTCAGACGTTTTTGGTGGTAAACCTTCAAAGGAATCATAAATCCATAAAAATTGCAGGCTGCCACCGTTTTTGTTATTTTCTTGCCTGCGTTGTTCAAGAAGTCGTTCCAAAAGTAGGGAAGTGTCTCCACGGTAACAGCCAAACTCGCAAAAATCCCCCTCGCCAGTACATTGTCTAGCGAGGGAGAGAATTATCTCGGTTTCTTTGTTGGAAACCTGTTGTGGCTCAGAGGCTTTGATGAAATTATTTTTTGACATTATTATTGACAGCGGCTTTATCTAGCTCATCTTTAGAAACATTGCCATCTTGGTTCTTATCAAGCAAGATACCTGCACGACGAATCATTTCTTCAAATTCATCAGTACGAATTACCCAAACTGGCTTACTGCCTTCAGCGGCAATATTAGTGTGGCGTTCTGGCATATCGCTGACGTTCTTCTTTTCGTCAATGGCAAAACCAAGATAACTAAGTTTTTGTGCTACCATGCGACGGATTTCGTCACTGCGTTCACCAATGGTGGCTGTAAAGACAATAGCGTCTACTCCACCTAATGAGGCTGCCATTTGACCAATGCAGCTTTGAACACGATAGACAAACATCGCGTGTGCAAAAGTACCTTTTTTATCGCCTTCATCACGAAGACGGATAATCTCGCGCATATCATCACTCTGGCCGGAAACACCTAATAAGCCACATTCTTTATTGAGGTATTTTTCTAGAGAATCATCTGATTCGTATCCAAGCGCTCGCTTAATTGCAAGGCCAGCCGACACGTCCATAGAGCCGGCGCGAGTAGCCATCATCAAACCTTCCAGTGGAGAATAGCCCATAGTAGTATCTAGTGATTTTCCCTCAAATACGGCCGTAATAGAAGAACCAGAGCCCAAGTGGCAGACAATTAGTTTTTCTGGTAGGATATCTTGAGATTTCATATAATTAACGATAGAGCCCATAGACAAGCCATGGAAACCAAATCGCTTGATGTCGTTTTTATCTGCCAAATCTGTGTCAAACGCATAATATTTCATTAGATCTGGACGATCTGCATGAAACGCAGAATCGGAGATAGAAAGAAGCGGAGTGGTCTTAAAAGATTTAGTGAAATGCTCAATTTCCCCAGCAACTACTGGGACATGCAAAGGCGCACGTTTTTTGGATTTTTCCAAATTCTTCAGATATTCGTCATCTACAATATGATCCTGGGTAAAATATTCGCCAGGAACAGCACCACGTACTAGAATAGCATCTAATGTAGTCATTCCGCCAAGGTAACCCTCTTCAGTCAAAATGCGATTCAAATTTGCTACGGTAGATGTTAGCTCCTTAAAATCTTGCTTTAGGACTTTCTTTGTGCCATCAGCCTTTTTGAGTGTGCAAATGATATCTTTGCCCTCAAACTCAAAATGTAGGCTACAAACTAATTCTTGGCCTTTGTATAATGCGTATTTACGACTAGAACTTCCTGGGTTTGTAATCAGGATTAATTTATTTTCCATCAAAAACTCCTTATTTTGTCCTTATTATACCACATTAACATGTGGTCTTCCCAGCCCAAATAATTCTCACTACAGTAATTTTAAGTCATACAGGTTTAGCCTTGTCAAAATTACTTCCAATTCCTTATGAAATGAGATAGCTTCGCCTCATTTCATAAGGTAATTGTGCATAATTTTGACTAGGTAAAATCCGCTTTAATGACTTAAAATTACCGTAGCGAGAATATTTGTCTGGTCCTACCTCTTCACCCAGTATGGCTATGGCGATAATCAGGATGGAGCTACGGGACTAAAATCATACCCACTAGATTATGTCTACTCCGGCAACTACTACTGGGGTACTGGTCGCTTATACTTCCAGGGTAACACTGCGTACTTGTGGTCTTCTACTATCGTTAGTAGTACCGATGCTTACAGATTGAATACTTGGTCGACGGTTGTGCGGCCTGCAGCATCCGATAATAAGGCACGCGGGCTCGCTCTCCGTTGAGTCCCAAGCTTCTTAAAGGATGCCCTGTACATATAATTTTGATAAGGCTAAACCTGTATGACTTAAAATTACCGTAGTGAGAATGATTTGGGATGGGAAGACTACATATTATTAAAGGTATAACTAGACCAAGAAGACATACAATTAGCACTCTTGACATGTGAGTGCTAGTAAACTATAATTGATATATGACTAAACGCGACTACTATGAAGTATTAGGTGTTAGCAAAAACGCCTCTGATGACGAAATCAAAAAAGCTTATCGTAAACTAGCTATTAAGTATCATCCAGATAAGAATCCTGGCAACAAAGAGGCAGAAGAAAAGTTCAAAGAAATTTCTGAAGCGCACGAAGTTTTGTCAGACAAACAGAAACGTGCTCGCTATGACCAATTTGGACACGCCGGAGTTAATGGTGGTGCGGCTGGTGGGGCTTATGGTAATCCTTTTGGTGGCCAAAATGGAACGTTCAACTTTAATGGGCAAGAGGTCCACTTTGATTTTGGCGGAGGAGGTGGATTAGATGACTTGTTTGGCTCATTATTTGGTTTTGGTGGAGGTTTTAATCGTAGGCCACGTCGTGGGGCTGATTTGCGCACTGCCATTACAATAGATTTTAAGGAAGCAATTTTTGGGACAACCAAAGAAATTAGTGTAGAGGGGAAGAGTATTAAACTAAAAATCCCGGCCGGTATAGACGATGGTATGAGTATCCGCTTGCGGGGGCGCGGAGGGCCAGCTCCAGAGGGTGTAGAGGGCGCAGAAAAGGGCGATTTGTATGTGGTAGTTCGTGTAAAACCACACAAGACATTAACTCGCGAAGGTGCTTTGATATTATCGGAAGAAAGAATTAGCATGGTGGATGCGGCTTTGGGCTGTGAAGTTGAGGTAGAAACTGTAGATGGTCCAATTACTATGAGAGTGCCAGCTGGCACCCAAAGTGGTACGCCGTTTAAGCTGTCCGGCCATGGTGTGCCGTTTCGTCAAGATGGTGATCGTGGGCCACACATTGTGACTATTATTGTAGAAACACCAAGAAACTTGTCACGCAAGCAAAAAGAGCTGCTAGAAGAGTTTAAGGCGGCAAAGAAACGCGGAATTTTTCACTAAAATATGGTATAATATATAATATGTCAGCAAAAGTAAAAATTGCGAAACTAAATCGCAACAATAATCACAAGCATAGCGAAAAGCGTAAACACCTAAAATAGTTTATTAGGGCAAGTAAATGCTTGCCCTTTCGCAAATCAGCCCGCATAGCTCAGTGGATTAGAGCATCTGTCTTCGGAACAGAGGGTCGGGGGTTCAAATCCCTCTGCGGGTACCAAAAAAAGAGCCTAAAGGCTCTCTTTTGTTATTGACTATTCAGTAGCTTGTAGCAATGATTCGTCATATTTTACGATAGTACCATCACTTAGCACTAGCACCGTATCGGCGCCGCTACCGGCTCCCTCGCCTATGCCAATCGTAATAATATCGGTGACAGGGCTGATTGTGTCTACCTCATTTTTGACTGTAACTTCTTTTGTCTCATAGAAATCGCTTGGCAAGACATAACGGACGGTACCATTAGTCATAAGGAACATGATTGGCATGTCGGAGACGGCTTGACCTTGTAGGACTTGAATACCTTTGTAAATATCGCCATCATCAAGGCCTTTAATGGCACAGTCTTCCCACTCGGAAGTTTCTCCGGTGGTAGTTTTTGTTTGCATCTGGCAGGCAGAAACCTTGCCATCCTTAATGGTAGTAGCAATAGTAACAAGCGAGCCATCAGATTTTGCACCAACCGAGTTAAAGGTGATGGAGTAAGGTGTAGCACTATCAGAAGACTTAATAATTGGTAGGGAAGTAATAGAATCAGCTGGCGATCCTTCAGCTTCTTCTGAAGAAACGCTAGAAAGGTTGGCAATTTGAGTTTTGAGATTTTTGATTTCGCTGTCTTTTTTGCTAACGGCGTTCATCTGGAAAATACCAAAACCAATACCACCAAGTGCTACCAATACAGCAAAAATCATAGCAATAATAATGGCTTTATTGCCCATCTTGGATGGCTTGTCTTCAATGGATATCCCGCCATCAGATGGCATTGGTGTATTGACTGGATTTGGCGCAAAAGTAGGTGGCTCATCTGGCGATGGTGCGCCTGTACCTGACATATTAGGCCCTGGTGCGGGACCTGTGGAGCCCACCGCAGGGCTATCGTTTACTAATGAATCTAAAGATTGGTTATTATCTAACTCCATACCCTTCCTTTTTATAATACTTATGTTTAATTATATCATACTATTCGCTTTTGCGGAATTTTCTTAGGCAAATTGTAACTAAGTAAGATGAAGAAATAATGCCAATAAACCACAAGATTGATGCAAAGACTGGTTGGTCTTTTACTCTTAAGAATGGGTACGGCCCACTTACGATGTCGGTAAGATTAAGGATTATCATAATTACACCATATAAAATGACTGATAGTACAACGTATTTATCATCGCTAGATGTAATCTCATAAGTATAATTGTAACTTCTATCTCTAAACCAGCGTATCTTTAGTGGTAAATCTCGGAGATTCTTTCTTGTGCTGACTTTAGAATCGCTATCAGGCATAAAATTATCAAAGATTAGAAATGTTAGGATATAAAATATTGGACAAAGGAAATGCTGATATAGTAGCTCGTTATGGAATAGCAAAAAGCCATAGTTCATATTATACATTGGTGCTAAGACAAAAATTACCACCAAAAAAGTAATTGCAAGGCAAGCAGTGGATACATATTTGAGAATGCGAAGCCAATGTGGTATTTCTAGTCCACGCATAATATATACTACAAAGATGATACTTGTGATAAAAGCCAGCAGATTACTATCTACAGTAAAGTATTCAAAAGGAATACGATGTGCAGATAAAAGAAGAATAATAAAGCCAATAATCTCTAGCCAGATTACCAGCAGGTTAAAGAGTAGCGAGTATTTTTGTCTGTCTTTATGAGAAAAATCTAGGAATTTCATTTTGTGTTTAGCTCCTCTTCTAGCATAGAGCGAGTAATCTGGATAGACATTCCAGGTGTCGTATTGCCAGATAGTACAAACTTAGCCACCAAGTTTTCCACAGATTTTTGCACAATGCGTTTCATCGGCCTTGCGCCCAGTTGTGGATCATATCCTTTTTCTACTAACAAGTTTTTTGCATCATCATCTAGGGTGATAGATATTTTTTGAGTAGAAAGAGTCTTATTAACACTTGCAATGATTAAATCCAAAACTTGTAGACAATCGGCCGGAGAAAGTGGCTTAAATAAGCAAATTTCATCAAAACGGTTTAGGAATTCTGGTTTGAACTCACCAGATTTCATTAGGTCATTTACTAGTTGCTCTTTATAGTTTACTAGAGGGTTGCCAAGATTAACTTGTTCGCGGATTTTTTCAGCGCCAGCATTGCTAGTGGCAATTACAATAGTATCGCGGAAAGAAACCTCGCGTCCTTTTATGTCTCTTAGGATGCCCTCGTCTAGCATTTGAAGCAACGTGGTTAAGACTTGTGGATGAGCTTTTTCTATTTCGTCTAGCAAGACCACAGAGAAAGGCTGCTTCATTACTTGAGCGGTTAAGCTCATTTCGTCTTCAGCTCCGTCAGCAATTAAGCGAGATACGTCATTGGCATTAACAAATTCGTTCAGGTCTAACCGTACGATATTATTTTCGCCATTGAAATATACTTCAGAAATTGCTTTGGCTAGCTCTGTTTTACCAACACCAGTTGGCCCCAAGAACAGGTAAGTACCAATTGGCCGTTTCTCATTGCGAACACCGGCCGCAGAACGCCGTAGAGCATCTGACACGGTTTTGACTGCATCTTTTTGGTCTACCATGCGTTTGTGGATAAGTTCTTCCATATTTAATAGTTGTGCACGAGAAGCCTGATCAGTGGCCTGCTGGACCTTTACGCCTTCTGTTTTTTCTACGGCTTGCTGTACGCTTTTATCAGTGACAAGACCATTTGGCAGAGCGTAGTCACCAGCGGCATCAAGCAAGCTAACCGCGCGTCCTGGCATTTCTAAATCATGAACATAGCGTTCGCTAAGTCTATAAGCCTCTTTTAGCGCCCAAATAGTATAGGACACCTTGTGCTGATATTCAAGATTAGGAACTTGATCTTGCATTACCTTCATGGTTTCCTTGGCATTAGCAGGATTTACCATTATTTTGTTGAGTGAGTTGGTAAGTGTGCTATTTTTAGCGGATATTTTTAGATATTTTTGCTTATCCATGGTTAAAATAATGCGTAGCTTGCCCGCTTCTAAGATTGGCATAATTAGGTTTGCAATATCTAGACTGCCAGTGCCATCCTCAAAGAATAATTGTGCGTTTTCTAGCCAGATGATAATGTTTTTGGCAGTGTAAGCCTCATTAAAAATGTGCATAAGCAAGGCCTCTATCTGGCCTGGCTCTGGAGCAGCGCTAATCAGCGAGGCTGCATCTAATTTGAAGATTTGCCTAAAACGAATATTGCTAGGTAGTTTTGCATCTGCATCTAGTAGTTGGTCGGCAAAGGCATGTACAATAGTAGACCGCCCACTGCCACTAGGCCCAATCAATGCAACGTTCTGGCGACCCTGATTAGAGAAAATCTGAATCATTTGAGACACGATCTCGCGATGTGAGGCGAGGTGTAATTGTGTTTTGATATGACCTTTTCCGTAGACGGATATATTTTGTCCAAATCGCTGGAGTGTAGGAATATAGCCAAAATTTAAATCTCTGGCTATGCCACCACTATGAGGCCTGCGTGACAAACCTTTGACTAGACCATTCAGATAGTTAAACCAGATAATTCCATCTAGTAAGTCGCTAACTTCTAGCTTCATTTGGCGAAGGATATTCTCTCCCATAGGGTGACTAGTTATGATGGCGGCTGCAATAATTGCACCATGGATTTCTTCTGATTGAGTACCCTGGTATATTTTGATTGCATTTTGGAAAATTGGACTAATATCATCTGGTAAGTTTGAGACAAGCTCAGCAAGCATTTTAGAACTAATGCCATAGCGTATAGCAAAAAATCTGCCACTATTAGTATACTGAACCATATTTGCTAGGTCTTTTGGCTTGGGATTTTTAGGTAAATTCGCCAAGACGTTATTAGACAAAAGGGAATTAATATCATTACTATCATGTACTGGAACGGGGATTAGCTCTTTTATAGTCCAATAGTAAATCATAAAGCAGAAAATACTGCCAGAAAAGCATAACCATCCTAATGGCATTTTTTGAATTAGAAGAATGATCCAAAACGCAAATAATGCTATTGCTAATAATAAGCATAAGTATAAGATTGGTTTTTTGCCAAGTAGACGGCCTAGGCGGGCTGAACGAGCGCGAGTAGAATTGTAATGATACACTAAATTCATTAGAACGTTACCCCCATCACTGCAAGTACTATACCAATTACAATTAAGAATGGCAGAAGCGGCCAAACAACCACAAAAGCAGTCCCGACCAGAGCTTCTATTAGAATGCTAATTCCACCAAAAATAATGATAAAAATTCTAGTAAAAAATCCTACAATGCGAGAGACTAAGCGATCCAAAAAAGCAGATATATGAGAACCAGTCATCTCGGCAGAAGTGGTGGCGGATATTTGGCGATATGGCATAAACAAAGTTTGGAATAATTGGCCGATAGAGAAAAAATCTAGTAAATCTTGTAATTTATGTTTAAATCCGCTTGCAAACGTCCCCCACCCACGGAAATACCACCATTGTATCAAGTCAACCATAAACATAAGTCTATTATAACACGAATGCTGTATTATAATACCTTTATGAAGTCTCGTGTAAAGAGCATTCAGGACCCGAGATACATAAACATCCAAAAAAGATTTAATAAAATCATAGAGGGCTTTATCTGTCGTGGACAAATAATGAAGCTCCAAGTCAAAATTATCACTACGCGCGCCAATGTTAGTCCATCCACTTTTTATGATCATTATAAGGATATGGACGAGGCGATTTTTTATGCAAATCACCGGATGGAAAAAGAGCTGACCTGCCTAAAAGAAGAGATAATTAGCGGAAATCAATGCGATTTAGAGATTGTATATATGAAAATTCTCTTTTTTATTTATAAAAACCGTGATTATTATGAAATGGCCACAACCTGCAAAAATACTTTGCCACTTTCTCAAATCATGGACACTTTTCAATCTATCGTATGTGATAAATGGCGCTGTCTAGATAGAGAAAAATTAGATTGGATCTTCCAGATTTATGTGAGTGAATTTACTGGAATTATTATATATTGGGGGCAAGAGGAGCAGTTCAAAAAGACCAAAATACATCACTACGCTAAGGCATTAGCAAGATTAAACAAAACTGCCTATAATAGACTGCGTTAATCAAAATGTTTATGCTATAATATAATGTATGGATGAACAAGAGGTTCAGCAAAAACGGCGCGAAAATGAGGAGCAAGCTACTGCTAGTAGAGCTAGGTTGCTTGGATTTCCATATCTAGACACGCGTAGTTTTGAAAACGATATCCCACTTGTTACTGGTTTGCTCACTAAAGAGCAAATGCACAGAGATTTTATTCTGCCACTTCAAAAAGGTGGTGATGGCGAGCGCTATCAATTTATGGTTACTAGCCAGACTCCACGTAGCGTGATAGATGCCAAGCGCAAAGAATATAACGATAGAGGTGAGCGCATTAATTTCTTTTTGATTTCTGATTCTTCATATAAGGTCTTTATGTTGCGTTATGATCCGCCACAAGAAACACAATATGATGACATCACCATTGCAGGAGAAGGCGATTCAGAGACCATCAGTAGTGTCAGCAAAGTACTAAACGAGGTTTCTACAGATAAAGTCTTTGATTATCTCTTGGACCAGGCTGACAAACTAGGCGCGTCTGATATTCATATAGAAAATATGCGAGATTCTATCAGGCTTAGAATGCGTGTAGATGGTCTTTTACATCCAGTGGCCGTAATTAACCGCGATCGTTATCGTATATTTATGGGCGAGCTTTCTTCGCGCGCTAATATTTCTACTGCAGCTAAAACGCCACAATCTGGTCATATGCAAATGGATATTCATCGTGATGGAGCATCACACCTGCTTAATATTCGTGTAGAGACAATCCCAACTATGTATGGACAAGATGCAGTGTTGCGTTTGTTTAACTTTGACGAAACATTGCTAAACTTAGATTTGCTTGGTCTTGGCAAAGACGAGCGCGCCGAGGTAGACGAGGTAATTTCTCATCCACGTGGCCTAGTATTGATGGTCGGTCCTACTGGTTCTGGTAAATCCACCACGTTATATTCTATTATTAATGCGCTTAATACCACAGACAGAAAGATTATTACCCTAGAAGATCCAATTGAGTATGGTATTACTGGTGTTTCTCAGATACCAATTAACACTACAGATGGAGGCTCGTTTGCTGATGGCCTTAGAAGCGTACTTCGTTTAGACCCAGACGTTGTAATGGTAGGTGAGATTCGTGATGCAGATACTGCCAAGACCGCCATCCAGGCATCCATCACTGGCCATTTGGTCTTGTCATCATTCCATGCTAATTCTACCTCGGCTGCATTTTCTCGCATGATTGACATGATTGGTACTAACCCTATCTTTTCGTCTTCGGTCCGGTTAGTCATTGCGCAGCGTTTGGTACGCAAACTAGCCAATAACAAAAAAGCTTATCAGCCAGATGAGGCCACGGTTAAGTATATCAAGAAAGTATTTGATGGCGTATCTGCAGAAGTATTACAGCAACACGGTATAGATTTAAACAACATTACACTTTACCATCCAGTAGAAACAGAAGATATTCCATTTGGCTACAAAGGCAGGACGGTTATTATGGAGCAGCTTGTAGTATCGGAAAATATTCAAGGATTCATCCGTGGTGATGTAACAGATATTAATACAGATGCCATAGAAAAAGCCGCCAAAGCAGATGGAATGCTTACCCTAGAACAAAAGGGATTAATTGCAGCGCTAAACGGAGAAACTTCCCTAGAAGAAGTCTCACGCGTGATATAGTCTGCAGAGGTTTAGTCTTTTATTTGCGCGGTGAAGAAATGTTAGCAGGACGCCCATAGTCTGGAATGATGATGGGATGTTTCTTGCCATGATGGTCAAAAAGAGGAATCTGGAGCTCGTTTGCGATGGTATTTACCACGCTTGCTCCAATCCTAAGCCCAGTAAAACTACCTGGCCCCGACATAAACGTAATTTCGCTGATGTCTTGCCAAGTGATGTTGTTTTCATCAAGTTTGTCAGCAATAAATTGGTGAAGTTTCTCGGCCATATCGCGACCAAGCTCAGCCAAGTATTCTTTGTTGTCTAGTCGTAAAACACAGACTGGTGTAGAGGTGTCTAAATAGAGTTTCATTTGGTTTCCTTGATCGTGCGCGAACTATCGTCATTAATTGTAAAGTATAAAGTAATGCGGTCTTTTGGCAAAACATTTGCTACGGATTGGCCCCACTCAATTACAGTGACACTAAAAGGCGTAGCAATTATCTCTGCCAAATCTTCAGCCATCAGGCCAGGATCATCTAAGCGATAAAAATCATAATGCGACAGTGTACCAGAATCATTCCCAACAGGGAAAAAGTAGCGCTTGCAAATGGTAAAACTAGGAGAAGTAACGGGGCCGTTGATAATGCCAAGTCCCTCGGCGAGTCCCCTGGTAAAAGTGGTTTTGCCTGCACCTACATCGCCAACCAACTCAACAATAATCGGACAGTGATTTTTTGCCAATTGTTTAGCAAATTTCTGCCCGTATTCTTTTCCAATAGAAATCAAATCCGCTTCGCTGAAGAGGTTCATAAACAGAGTGTATCATAAAACTGGCAAAATGTCAAGATGCTTATGCTTGAACTAATAATTGGATGTGTTTTTCTACTTGAAAATCTGCGGTAATAATCATATAATAGAAACATAAATATGGAGACTTATTAATGGACAATAATATGCAACCATTCGCACCACAACCTTCGGCAAGGCCAGAGAATCCTGTGCCAAATTCTGCGCCAAATCCAGCATCAAATCCGGCAACTTCTGCCTCTCCCCAATTAGATCCACAGATTCCGCCCGCCATAGAAACTCCAGCCTATCAGCCTGCTCAGACAGCATCTTTGGACAATCAAGGTCAGCCAGTACTCAATAATACCGGCGTTAAATTAGAGTCTCCAATCTTAGCGCCTACTCATTTTGACGGAATGAAAGCTCCAGAGATACCTGCTTCTCCAGCTGGGCAGCCACAAAGTCAAGAAATTGGCTCTAATGTTGCACCGCAACTTACTCCAGAACAGCAAAAAACTAAAATGTTTGTTGCTCTGTCAATTGTATTTGGCGCATTAGCATTTATCGGTATAGTACTTGGAATTTGGAGCCTGGTTTCTAATATAGATGTTTCTAACAAACTTAAAAACACCCAAGATCAACTAAAGATTGCTACAAACATCATTAACAAAGTAGAACAGGATACAGGTGCTAATATTACATCCGTAGAAACTGTGCCAGATTATAATGCGGTATCTAATACTATTTATATCCCAGAGTGGAATATCAAGTTTAAGTTGCCAGAAGATTTAGAAAATGTTTCTTATATTGTAGACCAAAAATATCGCCCACAAATTTGCTTTACTGGACACAAGACTGGAATTAAGATTCTGCCAGGCTTTGCAGATATAGACCAGAATCC
The DNA here is from genome assembly GCA_017405225.1 of Candidatus Saccharimonadota bacterium. GTDB lineage: Bacteria > Patescibacteriota > Saccharimonadia > Saccharimonadales > Saccharimonadaceae > Nanosyncoccus. Next base: position 62,205 of record JAFRAV010000010.1, read on the forward strand.
TAACGGGGTTGGTTGTGTTACTAGAGTTGCCACCGCAGAAGGCGACACCGACAAAAACACTGGCAAGAGTTTTGGACAAAAAATCTTTACCTATGATGATTACAATTATTTCTATAATGCTCCAGAAGGACATTTCTCACAGGATGCTGCCGAGCAAGGCTTAGAAGAAACAGCGGTTCAGATTGTTAAAAACATGATAGCTAATAATATTGCACACTATCAATAAAGCCTAGATGATCTTTTGGATTTGTAGTAGGTGTGATATAATATAGATGGAAATTTATTATATTTATATTATTTGTTAACCCGCTAATATCAGGAAAATATTAGCACATGAGAAAGGTATATTATGGAGATAGCCATAATTGTAATTGCTGCAATTGCCGGCATCGGAGCTGGGGCAGGTGCAGTTGCTGTTTATAATAAAAAGAATGAAAACGGTGGCAAGAACAGAGCAGACGATTTAGTTCGCAAAGCCAAAAATGAGGCTTCTGACATCGTATCAAAGGCCCGCAAAGAAGCTGCCGATATAGCAGAAAAAACTCAAAACGAGGAAAACGAGCGCCGCAAAGAGTGGAAGCGCACAGAGAATCGTCTAGCCGAGCGCGAGACTGCCCTAGATGGTAAATTAGATCAAATAGAAAAGAAGACTGATCGTCTAGTCAAACAAGAGAAAGAGATGGAGAGCCTAAAGGGAGAAATCAAGGCTATCCGCGATAAGCAACATGAAAAATTAGAGAAAATCGCCGGCCTATCCAAAGAAGATGCTCGCGAGAAACTAATGAAGATGACGGAAAACGACATTAAGAATGATTTGACTGGCTTAGTAGCAAAAGAGCAAAAAGAAATCAAACATGATGTAGACGAGACTGCCCAAGCAATTTTGCTAACTGCTATGGAGAGAATGAGCTCAGAAGTTACCGCAGACCGCACTATTACTGCACTTAAACTACCAGATGATGAGATGAAGGGCCGTATTATTGGTAAAGAAGGTCGTAATATCCAGGCTTTGCAACGTGCAACGGGTGTAGATATTATGGTAGACGATACTCCTGGCATGGTGGTATTGTCTAGCTTTGATCCAATTCGCCGCCAAGTAGCTCGTTATGCTTTGGAGCGCCTCATGAAAGATGGTCGCATCAATCCATCTAGCATTGAGGATGCTGTCGCAAAGGGAGAGAAAGAAATAGAAAAAGAAGTTGTTCGTGCTGGTGAGGATGCTGTGCGTGAAGTTGGTTTAGTAGGTATCCCACGCGAGTTGATTCACCTGCTAGGTGAGCTAAAATTCCGTACTAGCTATGGCCAAAACGTTTTACTTCACTCTGTAGAGATGGCACATATGGCTGGCATGATAGCAGAAGAAATTGGTGCTGACAAAAGAATTGCCAAGACTGCTACCTTGATGCACGATATGGGCAAAGCTGTTACTCATAAGATAGAGGGCAAACATGCCGATATTGGTGCAGAACTTGCCAAAAAATATGGTATGCCAGATGAGGTAGTGCATGCAATTGCGGCTCATCACGACGACATTGAGGCTACCACCCCAGAAGCTATCATTGTAAAGATTTGCGATGCTATTTCTGCAGCTCGCCCAGGCGCTCGCAACATTTCTGCCGAGAACTTTGCAGAACGTATGCGTGATTTAGAAAATATTGCCACCAGCTTTCCTGGCATTGACAAGGCTTACGCAATTTCTGCTGGTCGCGAGGTGCGCGTAATTGTAGAGCCAAAGCAGATAGATGATTTGACTGCACTAAAACTTGCTCGTGATATTGCCGACAAGATTGAAGCTACTATGTCCTATCCTGGTATCATTAAAGTCAACGTGATTAGGGAAACTAGGGCTATAGAATATGCAAAATAAACTGCCAAAACTATCTCATAAACAAAAAATTAAATACAGTATTATTGGCGTCATTATTTTGGCGCTAGTTGGATACATCATTTGGGATATTATCGCCAAAGGACCGGTTACGCAGTTCTTCTCAGATAGAGACAGAATGATTGCTACAGTAAACGATTTGGGCCCGCTAGCTCCACTGGCTTATGTCCTATTACAGATATCGCAGACGGTAATCGCTCCAATCCCAGGTAATTTAGTGGGTGGAATAGGTGGATTCCTATTTGGCTGGTGGGGGGTGCTATGGACTACGATTGGCGCAACTGTTGGTGCTACGCTAGTATTCTGGATTTCTCGTAAATTTGGAAGAGGCTTTGTAGAAAAATACGTCAAAAAAGAATCATTAGATAAATTTGATTTTGTGCTAAGTAGCAAGAGAGTGTCGTTACTGCTATTTATAATTTTCTTGATTCCGGGCCTTCCTGACGACATCGTGTGCTATCTAGCAGGACTAACAAAAGTTCCTCTAAAAAAACTAGTCCTTATCTTTGCAGTGGGGCGCTTGCCAGCAGTGATTGGTAATAATTATATCGGTATGGGACTAGGGAATGGGGACTATGGCCTAGTAGCAGTATTATCTGTACTAGCTGTTTTGTTGCTAGCAGTTATCTACTGGCAACAGGATGCTATCATGAGCTTGTTGGGACGTCAGTATAAAACCAAAGATCGTGGTAAAATTGTTCGTAAAGCCGTACAAGACTTTGCTGATGATAGCAAATTGAATAACTCCATTGCCAAGAAGAAGAAAAAGTCATAAAATATAAGCATGAGCAATCCAGATTTGCAATCAAGGAATCATAAAGAAAAACATAGTTCATACAAAATAACTCGTGTTGCCATGGCTTCAGTGCTGGTGGCTCTTTTGGCTTTTGCTGGATTTGCTACATTCTCCGTAAATGATATCGCTACCACTGTAGAAGACCACGTTCTTGCAAATGTAAACGGAGTTCCAGAGGCATGGACAAATTATTCTAAAGAATCTAAACTAGAAACAACTATTTCTTCTAGGATAGTCAACAATAGTTATATAGAATACACATTGGCTATCAAGAATAACGACAATAGCCACTCTGCATCACTCACGCATTTATCATCTTATGTATCAAATGGCGATAAAAATGGTTTTATTTCCCTAAACGATGATTCATTAGAGTACAGTTATTCTGACACGGAGTCTAAATCTTGGAATAATATGAATATTTTAGAGCCAAGCAACAAAGAAGATGGGTTTAAGCTAGAGAAAGATATTTATCTAGGTAAAGAGGGAACCACAACTGATACAGTCTACTTTAGGTATATTGTTTCGCCATCAGAAGAAGGCAAAATAAGCGATAAGGTATCTGTTTTGGCAAAGAGCGATTCTGGAAAAAATGAGGTAGCCACAGCAGAAAATGATATAGAATACAATAAACCAGACGAGGTACGCTTGGCTGCTGAGGCGGTTGTACGCGAAAACCCAACTGTAGCAAGACAAGATCCAAATGACGAATCTGGAGAATATGCCAAGCCATTAGGCGTAGAATCCAATCCTAATTCTGGTGTTATATCCACATCGTCATTAGGCTCTGTATTTTTGTCACCAAATTCGTTTGCTGGGAATATTATTATCATACTAGGGATATTAGCAGTTTTTGTGGTCTGTCTTGCGGTTTATCTAGTGGCTAGGAATCGTGGGAAAAAGGCCAAGAAATAATATGTGGTCTTCCCAGCCCAAATCATTCTCACTACAGTAATTTTAAGTCATCTTGGTTACAGCCTCGTCAAAAATAGCTCGTAATTCCTTATGTAAAGAAATAGCTTCGCTTCTTCACATAAGGTAATTACTCATATTTTTGACAGAGGTGTAATCCGCTTTTA
>JAFRAV010000011.1 GCA_017405225.1 Candidatus Saccharimonadota bacterium
ACTGTAGTAGGCTCTCAGTATCGCTTCCAGTAGTATAGTCAGATGGATTAGTACCGTCTATATAGTTATAGGCAGGAGCCCATTTCTCCTTACTATTAATATCCGTATCCCATTTATAGTAGTAGTGGTCTTTGACCTGAGAAAAATAAAAAAGAAAAGAAAAAGGGAAAAGCAAAAAAATAAAACTGAACAGGTGTCTATTAAATGCTGAAAAGTCAAGGGCCAAAGGCCCTTTACTTTTCCAAAATTATGTTGTGGTATTTTATGTGTCTGTTATATTATGTTAAAACTATTATGGTTTATATCGCCATAGTTTTATGCTATAATTATCTCAATGAAACTGCGAGAACAAGCTGATGCAATTTTTGCATGGGGAATGAAATATCGGGAAGAACATTTTCCTGATAGTAATAATTTTGCATGGCACAATCATTCTCATGGTGCGGCAGAATTTGCCAAGAAAGTGGCAGAGCAAGCCGGAATGGACGCAGAGCGAGCTTACGCCAGTGGATTACTGCATGATATTGGCCGCTACCTGGGGCCGCATACTGGGTTTTACCATATTGTAGATGGCTATGACTTTCTCAAAGAGAAAGGTATGCCAGAAGAAATTGCGCGTATTTGCATGACGCACTCATTTAATCCGCAAGATTCAGTAGATAATTTGCACCTAGACAATCCAGAAAAAGAAAAGCGCATCAAAGATTATGTAAAATCTCTTAAATACGATGATTATGACAGATTGATTCAGCTGGCAGATTATATGTCTGGTTCTCATGGTATTTCTACTATAGAAAGAAGATATTGTAGCGTAATGCGCCGGCATGGAGTTTTGCTATCGCAACCAAGAGATGTTCTAAACAAACTTTACGAGCTAAAGGAACATTTCAACAAAAAAATTGGTATGGATGTGTATGAACTGTTCCATGATGAAATTGCTAAAACACCATTTTTGGGTATACCAGGAAGCATGGCACCAATAGACAAAGAAATTAAATTAAAAGCAAAAGAGCAGAAAGGAGAGAACAAATGAGATTTCAGCCAAGAAAACGTGCAAAAGAATATGAGGTAGCTCTGATTGATTGGTGGAAGAAAAATCAGATTTTTGAGAAATCCATCAATTCTCGCAAAGCAGGGGATAGCTATGTTTTTTATGATGGCCCACCTTTTATTACTGGCTTGCCACACCATGGTACGTTGCTCTCTTCTGTAGTAAAAGATGTAGTGCCTAGATTTTGGACCATGAGAGGATATACCTGCGAGCGTCGTTGGGGTTGGGATTGTCATGGTTTGCCAGCAGAGAATTTTGTAGAAAAACAACTTGGTATTACAGACCGTAGACAGATTGGTGCTAACCCGGATACGCCGGGAGCTATCTCGCTAGAATCCTACATCAAAAAAGCCCACGAGAGTATGGTTGCTAATTCTGAGGAGTGGGAAGGCACAATTGAGCGCATTGGGCGTTGGGTAGATTTTAAGGGTGCATATCGCACAATGGATAAAGATTTTATGGAATCGGTCTGGTGGGCATTCAAGACATTGTATGAGGCTGGCAAAATTTATGAGGGCCGCAAGGTACTGATGTACGATACCAAATTTGCCACCCCAGTCAGCAAGGCTGAGGTTACTATGGACAACGATGCTTATCAAGTAGTTACTGATCCAAGTGCATACGTAAGATTTAAGCTTACAACAGAGTCCGCAAAAAAATTACTAAAAGATAGCAGTGCAAAAGAAGATGTGTATCTACTGGCTTGGACTACTACCCCATGGACTTTGCCAGCAAACTTAGCTCTAGCTGTTAGTCCAAAAATGAAATATGGTATCTATGAGGTAAATGGTGAGATACTAGTTCTGGCAACAGAGCTAGCAGACAAGGTCTTGGTAGATGACAAACTAGGTAAAGATGGTAAATCTGGCACTATAGAGCAGAGAGTGCTAAAAACCGTCTCTGGCAAAGATCTGAAAGGCTTGCATTATGAGCCAATTATTGAGACTATCCCAGAGAAAGAGAGAAAATCAGGTACTTTTGTGGTGCATACAGCAGATTTTGTATCTAGTGATGATGGAACAGGTATTGTTCATATTGCACCTGCTTATGGCGAGGATGATTATGCTTTAGGTCAGGCAGAAGATGTAGATTTTGTAGATTGTCTAGATGATAACGGCTATTACTTACCAGATATGGCAGAAAAATTGCACGCACTTGGTGTACGTGATACAGATGAACATGGTATAGAAATCTGGGCTGGCAACAAATTTATCGCCAAGATTCTAGAAGAAAAGGGCATTGTATACAAGATAGAATACATCAAGCACGAGTATCCTTTTAATCCACGCAGCAAGCAACGCATTATGTATCGTGCATTTCCTAGTTGGTTCTTTGATACAGATGGTAGTAAAGCGATGATGCTAGCCGAGAACGAGAATATCAATTGGTTCCCAGAGCATCTAAAACATGGTCGTTTTGCTAAAAATATAGAGCAAGCACCAGATTGGAATTTGTCTCGTGATAGATTTTGGGCTACAGCTATGCCGGTCTGGAAGGGCGACAAGGGAACTATTAAGGTAGTAGGGAGTTATGATGAGCTTTATCAGCTTTCTGGTAAAAAATTAGAAGACTATCATCGCCCATGGGTAGATGAAATTGAATTTGATATTGATGGCGAGCATTTTACACGTATTGATAAGGTACTAGACTGTTGGTTTGAGAGTGGCTCTATGCCATTTGCTCAGATGCACTACCCATTTGAAAACAAAGAGAAATTTGAGGCAGGCTATCCGGCAGATTTCATTGTGGAGTACGTTGGACAGGTGCGTGCATGGTTCTATTATGTGCATACCGTCAATACCGCATTAGCTAGCATTGGTGCATTTGGCGATAAAATTAAAAACAGCAAGCACAAAAATGCCTACAAAAACGTTATCACTACTGGTACATTGGCTGGTAATGATGGCCGCAAAATGAGCAAGTCCTTAGGCAACTATACTGATCCAAATCAATTAATTGACCAATATTCAGCAGATTCATATAGGCTGCTACTGATTTCTTCGCCAGTGCTAGCAGGAGAGGATTTTGCTTTGCTAGATAAAGATGTGTCTGACACCGCGCGCAAAGTTTCTATGATTTGGAACGTATACGATTTCTTTGCTACCTATGCTAACGTTGATAATTTTGATCCTGCCGCCTCGTCTGATTTATCCAAAATTGCCAATTTGTCTGGGTTGAGCAATCCACTTGATATTTGGATTGTCTCACGCGTACATATGCTTCGTGACGAAATAACTGATGGTATGGAAGAATACAATTTGCCAAAAGCCACAGCCGGGATTTTGCCGTTTGTAGACGATTTGTCTAATTGGTTTGTGCGTCGTAGTCGCAGACGTTTTTGGAAGTCTGAAAATTCTGGCGACAAGGCCGAGGCTTATAACACATTGTATTATGTATTGCTTTACTTGAGTAAAATTATTGCACCATTTGTACCATTTATGGCAGAAGAGTTGTATCATAATTTAACTGGCCTAGTAGGAGAATCCGATTCTGTCCATTTGTTGGATTGGCCAGAATCTGGCGAGGTAGATGTGGAGATTGTACAACTGATGAGCCGTACCAGAGAAATTATTTCTGAAGGCTTGGCGCTTCGCATGCAGAAATCAGATACAGAAGAGCAAATCAAAGTGCGTCAGCCGCTAGCCTTGTTTACTTATGCAGGTGATAAATTGCCAGAAGAATACGAGCAAATGATAGCAGACGAAGTAAATGTTAAAAAAGTAGAACAAGGCCAAAAAACCTGGCTAGACAAACAATTAACTGAAGTGCTCAAAAAGGAAGGCTTCTCCCGCGAGCTAATTCGTGTAGTACAATCAGCCCGCAAGAAAGCAGGGCTAAACGTAGACGATAGAATCAAACTTTATGTTGGCTGCGAGTTAGACAAAGAGTTTCGCGATATAGTGGCGGCAGAGACCTTGGCTACAGAAATAAGCGTTCTTGGCAATGAGCAAAACTACAGCTATGACGAAATTGCTAAGGTAGATGGTGAGCAAGTGACAATTAGCTTAGAAAAGAATTAAAGATAAGCATTAATTATTGTTTTTGATAAAAATGTAAGAAATTTTTTACGGATTTTTTCATACATTAACAGGGGTAGATTTGACAAATAATAAAAAATAAAGCATAAAAGGTATTGACTTTTTTGAAAAAGTGTGCTAGTATAGGAGATAGTTAGATAACAAAACAAACAATCTAACAAATAAAAATAAAATAGAAAGGAGCTGCTTAGCGAAAAATAAACTATAAAAATTACAAGGATTAAACACTAAACATCACCTAGAATAGGGTGAAACAAAACTCTACAAAAAGACTAACCATAAAAATAAACAAGGAGAAAATACTTAATGAACTTTGAATACCTCGGAGGATCAGAGGCGAAAGAAGCAGAGTTCAACTCAGAAAGAGTGAAGATGAGCGAGAGGGCTAGAAGAGGATTAGGCCATGGTGCCATCCTAAAATCTAACCTAGTATTCTAACTTAACAGATTAAGATAAATCATAGAACAGATAAGCAAGAGATAAGACTGGAAGCGAGGAATAGCCTGTATAAAAAATTTGTTCAATATGAAAAAATGCTAGATTTTACCCCTGTTATTTGGCTCTAAATGATTCTGCGAGAAAAACCGAACAAACCTGTTCGGTTTTTTGATTTGAGAGTCTAAAAAAGTACAGTATGACAGATGTCCCAAAAATCTGCTAAAAAATCTCCTTAGCTAACAATGTTCGGAAAAAAGAGGTAAAAACTCTTGACTTTTTTAACCATAAGTATTACGATTAGGGGTATAAAGGTTATATTATCAAATAAAAAAACGAAAGAAGTACTATGGATAACACCCAATTCATACAGGCTCTAGATCAGTACACCGACTTGCTGATTGAGAAAAAGGGCCTAGCAGGACTTCCATCAGACAAGAAGGAAGAGCTGCGCGATCAAATACAAGAAACTCTAATATCAGAGTTTAACAAGGAAGTTTTAAGACGGCTTCCTGAAGATAAGTTGGAAGAGTTTGAAAAAACTGTAGAGGATGAGAGTAAATCTACTAAGGATGCGGGTGAAATAGTAGAGTCGGCTGGATTGGATACGGGTGCAATCCTAGAAGAGGTAGTTGCTTCGTTTGAAGAATACTTCCTAAAGAGTCCAGAAAAGGAGGAGGCGTAATATGAATCCAGAAAATGGCGGCAACAGAGCCAAGAATGCTGGTGAAGGCGGCGAGAAAATCGTCAAACCAGAAACCATCAAAACTCTAGGCGATCGCACGATGGACCTAGAGAATTATCGTGCCGAAGAAGAGCAAAAAGAGCGTGAAGCAAAAGAGCAGACCGAGCAAGAACAAAATGCCAACGAGTCTAAGATTGCAGAGCTAAAAGCTCAGATGGATGCACTAGTGGCAGAGCAAGCTAGATTAGCTGAGGCTCAGCACCAGCATGAGCAAGAAATACAGAATATTATACAACAACGTGCCGAAAAGACCGAGGCTATGCGCAAAGGCATTACTGGCATGGCCGAGTGGTATGACAAGCATCCAAACGAAATAGATGAGATTATTCGTCCAGAAATGGAGCACGATGCAGATTATTATCGTAAATGGCAACAAGAAACCGGCCAATCTTTTGCTGGTATAATTGCAGAATCTGTCCGTATTGGTGAATTGCTTCAGAGGGAAGATTTAAAAGATATTACCGCCGAAGAGCTAGACCAAGAAGCTAAGGCACTAGAACAAAAGCAACGCGATTTTGCTGATTATCAAGCAATTATCGCTCGCAGAAATGGTGATATGTCCGCCAAGCTAAGTGATAATTACTTTGATGCTAAGAATGTAGAAAAAATCGTAGAAGCCAAAAAGGCAGAGACAGAGGACGCTAAAGATAATAATACAATAGATATGTCCAAAGAGATTTCTAGCCAAGTAGATAAAATTATGGACCAAAGCGATAAAGAACATGAAGAAATGTTATCTAAGAAGCTAGATCAAGAGGGAGAGGAATTAGGAAACCTAAGCGACGCTGAGATTGATAAAAAGATTGAGGCAGCTCAGGCAGAGATTGCCAAATTCCAAGAAGAAAGGGCCAAGCGTTCCATCTTTAAGCTGATGGAAGAAAAAGGCTCTCGTGGCAATGATATAGATAATGCTGTAGAAAAAGCTAAGTTAGAAGCACGTGAGAGACATATTGTAAGTATAGAAGATGCTTACCGCAAAAAGAGCCTAAAGGAAAGAGCTGGTGCTGCCGCCAGACGCGCAATAATGGGCATGATGGTAGTACTTAGCCTAGGTGGCATAACTACATCGCTTAACGGTTGTACTAACAGACTAGCAGGTGGCATGAATGCTACACCAGTAGAAAGCTCCGCTATTCCGGGTGCTACAGAGGTCGCTCAAGATGAATCAGAAAACCCAGCTCAAGAACAGGGTTGGATGTCTAGAGCGGGCGAGCAAGGCGAGCAATCACTAGATAAAAACTTAGCCCAAGAACAGGGTTGGATGTCTAGAGCCGGCGAGCAAGGCGAGCAATCATTAGATAAATATATCGCTAAATATTACACCACAGACAAAGAGGGCAATAGACATGATCGTTCTGACAACCTTCACCGCAAGGTAGATTTTAAGGCAGAAAATCCGTTTGACAGTGAGGTAAAAGAAAAAGGCGAAAAACTAACTGCCGACAAGAAAGAGACCAAAGCTAGCTTTGGTACTACACTTGCACCAAATGGTCTAGACGGAGATATAGATGCTGCCGAAGCAGAGTTTAATAGAAACTTAATGAACAGAGCTGCCACCCAAGAAGAGCTTGCCGTATCACTCCTTGCGGGTATTGGTGGAAGCGATGCTCTAAAAGATGTAGAATTTTCTACTGGCAACAGTATAGACGAGCCAGCAAAATTAGAAATTGCTAATGGCAACATTAGCCCAGAGGCGATCAATCGCGATTCTAGGATTCTAGCGGCACTTCCAGCCGAGCAACAGCAAAAGATTATGAACGCACTCTCTGAAGGCTGGCAGAATTTGATTAATGACAAAGAGTTTTCATTAGTCAACTGGAAGGGCGTATATTCATCTCAGACAATGAAGCCTGCAGAGAACGGTGCCATAGCACACGATATTGTGATACAAGATAATGTCAAACGTAATGTAGAGTTCTCAGTTTACCAAGTAAATGAGGATGCTACAAAGCTAACTGTCCTACAAGCAATGGGTAAGATTAATCCTGACGTCACTCTAGAGCAAGCTCAAGAGAAGGGGTTATTAAAGAGCTGGCAAGTAGGCTTGAAGGCTGATTGTGGCGGCCAATGGGTTGCAAAGAAAATCGTCAAAAAGGTGGTCAAGAAGGCGGCGCCAGCACCAACGCAAGTTGTAGCGCCAGTATTGCCTGTAGCAAATCCAGTAGTAACATATAGTGAGGCTACACCAGAAACACCACCAAGCACTCCGCCAACTAGCAATCCAGAAGTTCCACCTGAAGTTCCTCCGGTAATCCCACCAAATCCAAATCCTAATCCTAATCCTCAACCTCAGCCAAATCCAAACCCAAATCCTAATCCAGAACAACCACAGCCAAAGAATCCAAACGTAAATCCATGGGGTGGCGATACAAAGCCTTTGCCTGTAACTCCTGAGCAGCCAAGTGAGCCAGGTCAAGAGCCTATCCAAAAGGGCCAAGAAACACCTCCAGCCAAGAATGAAGATGGTGTTAATGAGAAGCCAGGAGATCAAGCTCCTTGGTCAGAAGAGCCAACAACTCCACCAGAAGACACTAATACTGGCGGCGAGGGCGAGCAACAACCAGGTGCCATGGACGAGGCAATTCGCAGGTTACAACCACAAGAACAGCAAGGTGAGCAACAATAAGGAAAGAAAGGAGAAATAAAAAATGAAAACTAATTTCAAAAAACTAGCAATCGTACCTTTCGCAGCATTAGCCTTTGTAGGTGCTAACAGTTTGTTTAACACTCATGATGCCTCGGCTATAGTTCCTACGGCTTGGGGTCCACAGGACCGTGCCACATTTACTTATGAGGTTCCCGCCACATACCCAACCTTTAATTCTATTACTAATAACCCTCAGCTAGGTGATGAGCGCAACTTTGTTCGCGTAAAGAAGGCCGATACGGATGATAAAACATCTGATGAGGTAGTACTAGAAGTAGGTCAAGAATATGAAGTTCAAATCTACTATCATAACAATGCTGCGTCAAACTATAACGCAAGCGGCAAAGGTATCGCTGAAAATGTACGTATGCGTACAGAGTTTCCTAGCTACCTAGAAGCCGGTCAAAGTGCTCAGGTAGTAGGCTTCATTACCTCATCTAACGCAAATCCAGGCGAGGTTTGGGACTCAGCATACCTCAATGCACACGAGCCAGTTTACCTCAATTATGTCGTAAACTCTGCAGTGCTTCACAACCTCGGTACTTCTAATGGTACTCCAATGTCTGGTGACGCATTGCTTGGCGATCAAGGTGTATTGCTATCATACTGGAATGACCTTTGGGGAATCGTCCCTGGTTGTAACGAATATGGTGGATACTTATCCTATCGTATCAAAGTAGATCAACCAAACTTCTCTGTAGACAAGACTGTAAGATTTAAGAATATAGCACAATCTAATCCTGTAAAAGAAATTACAGTTAGCCCAGGTGATGAGCTAGAGTTTAGAATTCATTTTAAGAATACCGGTACTACAGAGCAAACTGGTGTAACTTTCCATGATCTGATGCCAGAAGGCTTAACGTACGAAGAGGGAACTACTTTCTCTTGGAGTACTCGTCATCCGGAAGGTGGTATTTCTCCAGATTCACTATTTGGTGATGGCCTAGGCGTTGGCGCAATGATAGCTGGCGAGGAATCCTGGGTTCGTTATCATGTAAAGGTGTCTGATTCTGAAGAGATTTTCCCATGTGGTGATACTGTAGTATATAACTCTGCTTATGTAGCAACTCACGATGGCAAAAATTCTGACAAGACCAAGATTACAGTCAATAGGCATTGTGAAGGGCAGCCAGATCCAGAACCAACTCCTACACCTACACCATCTACACTTCCAAAAACTGGTCCTGGTGAAATCGCTATGCTGATTGCTATCTTATTAGTTATTGGCGGTGGCACATATTATCTATATCGTTCACGCAAAATGCTAAAAAGCGTAGCTACAAATGCTGGTACAAACGAGCAAAAAACAGAAAGCAACATTGTTGTTGATGGAATCAAGAATAATCAAAAAGGTGCTGAGGCAAAGCCAGAAGTAGCTGAGAAAAAGGCTGAAGAGAATAAGCCAGAAGAGAAATAATACTCGGTCTTCCCAGCGCAAATTATTCTCACTACAGTAATTTTAAGTCATCTTGGTTTTAGCCTTGTCAAAATTACTTCCAATTCCCTATGAAATGAGATAGCTTCGCCTCATTTCATAAGGTAATTGCGCATAATTTTGACTAGGTAAAATCCGCTTTAAT
>JAFRAV010000012.1 GCA_017405225.1 Candidatus Saccharimonadota bacterium
GTCGCACTTCCCTCTCTTGAGGGATTGCCGGCATCCCAGGTCGTAATAAAAAAGTTTAAAAACTCTAATAAATGAACTGACGATGATTATTGTATAACAATAAATTGCACAACTGAATTGTTAAAATTCCGCTAACCAACATAAACAATAAATAAGTGTCTCGCAGTTGTTAGACTAATTCCAATCTTACACCACATATAAGATAAAGTCAAGACTTTTTTTGAAGATTTTTTGACTTTTTTGTATTTTTGCCAAATTTTTGGCCAAAACTTACAAAATTCTTACCAAAATCCCGCTAAACCCTAATAAATTTTTACAAAAAATACTAATCAAAGTGCCCGCCAGCAAGCAAAAATGTCAAAAAACCTATTGCTATACCAATTATTATACCAACTATAACTTGCGGTACGGTATGCCCCTCTACAATTTTTTGCGGCTTGGTAAGCGGGTTCCCGTCACTTTCTGCAATTTCATTTAGGAGTTTGCCATGTTCTCCTACTGCAAAACGAACATTTGTTGCGTCATAGATAAATATGACAGTGGTGCAAGCAGCCAAAGCAAAAACTGGCTGATCAAAACCATATAGAAGACCAATAGCAGTGGTTAGTCCAGTAAAACTAGCTGTGTGTCCGGAAGGCATCCCGCCAGATTTGGACATGAAGTAAACTACCTCAGAAAAAGTTAGTGGCTTCCCCTTCTCTACTAACCCAGCGATAAGCTTCCAAAACTGTGCAATAAACCATCCTAACGCAAATGCCAAGAATAAAAACCATATTGATTTATTTTCTACCATCCCAATCATATTTCATATTATAGCATAACTTAAATGAAAAACATAGCCAGTGGCAAGCTAAATAAATAGTTGCCACTGTCTGGAATTATTGATTTATTCTAGGTGTGTAGTGCCAATTACTTATTGCCAACTAGGATTACTAGTCAACACTTTCTTCCTCCTTTCCATCTGTTAATTTTCTTTTACCAAAGAACAGAAGCCACCAAGCTACCGCCGCCATTGCTAATCCCGATATTATCAAGACGGGGGCAAGCCAGTTATTTCCTGATTCTTTGTCTAGTATTGGTACTTCTATATTCTCTTCTGGAAGTGAGTAACTTGGCGAATTACCGCTAATCTGATCACTCTGGCTTTGTGCCTGATCCTGCGCCTGCTCAGCATTATAGTTCTCTGAACTATCTGATGAAACAATAGTTACATAATCAGCCAATACTGCAGGGGCGATATTATCTTCATACTCTACCGAAGTGAGCACCGCTGAATCTGTCTGTCCCGTAGGCTCAAGTTCTACCAGTTCCGTAGGTATTGTTTCTGTAGAAGGTTCTACTGATTTTGGCTCTGTTGGCTCTGGTTCCGTTGGCTCGTTTGGCTCTGTTGGCTCTGGTTCCGTTGGCTCGTTTGGCTCTGTTGGCTCTGGTTCCGTTGGCTCAGATGGCTGGTTATACCAGCTGTCTTCCCAATCTCCAGGCTCGGCTCGCCAGTTTACAGTATTAGCTGTCAAAATTGCGTCTTCATCAGCTGGTATTTCTAGTCTGTTTCCTCTTGAATCATAAGGCTGATATTGCAACATCCCGTCTCCAATTTTCTCCGCCCTACACTGTGTAGCAAGCCCACTCAAAAAAACTGACGACTTAGTACATCTACTATAATCTGCCCTACCCCATATTCTTGGATTATCGTTATCTGATGTAGATACATAGTACTCCATCCTATCGTAGATATTATCTGTTAGTGGCTTATTTTGGAAAAACATGTATCCTATCCATAGTCGCTTCCTATCTGTACGGAAAAAACCACCAGCTATCCCCTGTGGAGTACTGTTTACTATCTCAGTGTTCGCGCCACTACTTCTATCCAACTGCCATTTATAAAGTTGATAATCTGTTAATGGGCCGTACTGGAGTGCCACCGTATTAACAGATAGGTACTCTTCCCTATCAGAGCTAATCTCCATCGTCACAGAGCCTTCACCAAAATCTATTATAGAAACGTAAACATCCTCTGCCACATTGTTAATAAATACCGGCGGCAAAGCGTGTGTTGAAGTCACTAGTGACGATGCCATAACTAGGGTTGATATTCCCACCGTTTTCAGAAAGTTTCGCTTTCGCATAAAATCTCCTACATTAATGATTTTGGACCAAGCATAACATTAAACACCCCTGTTATAAAAGCATAAGCCTGATAAAAAGATTTTATTAAGCTAATGCTTGAAAAAGTACAAATTTATGCTACAAGACACCAGTCACTAGGTATTTGCACCAAGAAATCTCTATAAAATAATTGTTCAGTAAATTCGCTATCTATAAAAAGCTCATTTTACACGCTAATGCTTGATTTTTATAAAAAAAGTGATTTTTGGCTATTTTTTCGGACACTTGTCCATTTTTTGGACACGTGTCCCAAAAACCATTTTCGCGATAAGATGCAAGATTTTTACCTCCTTAAACAAAGAAATAAGCCAGCATTGGGTTTACACTTGCAACAATCTAAGATAAGCTTTTATCCAAATACAAGTCCTACCTCTTCACCCAGTATGGCTATGGCGATAATCAGGATGGAGCTACTGGAATTAAGTCTTATCCTCTAGATTATGTCTACTCTGGCCGCTACTACTGGGGTACTGGTCGCTTGTACGTCAAGGGTGACGTTGCGTACTTGTGGTCTTCTACTATTGTTAGTAGTACCGATGCTTATAGATTGAATACGTGGTCTACGGCTGTGCGACCTGAAGAATCCTTTAATAAAGCAATCGGGCTCGCTCTCCGTTGCTCCGAATAAATTAGCATCCTGTATTCTACCTCTTCACCCAGTATGACTATGGCGATAATCAGGATGAAAATGTCGGTATTAGGTCATACCCACTAGATTATTTATATTCTGGTTAATATAGGTGGCAGTTTGGTGAGCTAGGATATGAGTATGGTCAAGGTTTTTGGTGATCAATTACACCGGTTAGTATTTCTCATTCTAATAGATTACATATTTGGAATAGATATATAAAAGTCTCGGCGCAAATTAGCAAAGCTGACGGAAGTACACTCCGTTGCGACTGCAGGATTAGCAACTTATGCTTTAGGATTTTCCAGCCATGGAAAATCCTTTAATAAATTGTCTTCCCAGACAAATATTCTCACTACTAATTTTAAGTCATTAAAAGCGGATTACACCTCTGTCAAAAATATGAGTAATTACCTTATGTGAAGAAGCGAAGCTATTTCTTTACATAAGGA
>JAFRAV010000013.1 GCA_017405225.1 Candidatus Saccharimonadota bacterium
ACTAATTTTAAGTCATTAAAGCGGATTTTACCTAGTCAAAATTATGCGCAATTACCTTATGAAATGAGGCGAAGCTATCTCATTTCATAAGGAATTGGAAGTAATTTTGACAAGGCTAAAACCAAGATGACTTAAAATTACCGTAGTGAGAATTATTTGGAGTGGGAAGACCACATGTTATTAAAAGAATTGCACAGCTTGGATGTGTTATAATTAAGATATGTCCAAGGAGGAAGAGAAAAAGGCCAATTTGCCGCTTACTACGGCTGATTTTGTGCATTTGCATAATCATACACATTACTCTTTGCTAGATGGCCTAACAAAGGTACCGGATTTAGTAGATTTTGTTAAAAGCACAGGAATGGAGGCTGTTGCTGTTACAGACCATGGCACTATGAGCGGGCTTGTGGAACTTTATAAGACTTGTAATGATGCAGAGATTAAACCTATTCTTGGCCTAGAGGCTTATGTTGCCGCTAGAGGTAGAAAAGACAAAGATCCAGCTTATGATAAGGAACGCTTTCATATTACCTTGCTTGCCATGAATAATAAAGGATATGAGAACTTATGCCGTATGATGACTTTAGCAGAAACGGAAGGAACTTATTATAAACCTAGAATAGATCATGAGTTGATGGAGCAATATAACGAGGGCATCATTTGTTTGTCTGGTTGTGCATCGTCAGAAATATCCGTCCGTCTAAAAGAAGGAGACGAGAAAGGCGCCAGAGAGCTGGTTGATTGGTATTCTAAGACTTTTGACGGAAGATTTTACCTAGAGATGCAAGATCATGGCCATCCGGATTCGCCAACACACTGGGAAGTCCAGAATCGTATTAATGAAGGTTTGCAAAAAATAGCTAAAGATACTGGGCTACCTCTGGTGGTAACCTGTGACGGGCACTATCTAAAACATGAAGACAGGGATACTCATGAGATATTATTGTGTGTGGGTACCGCTAGTAATCTATCAGATCCTAAAAGAATGACATTAAAAGATTTTGAGTTGCACGTGATTCCACCTCAAGATATTATTGATAGATGGGGTAAGGATTTTCCTGATGCGATTAGGAATACCAAAAAAATCGCTAAGTTGTGTAATGTTGATTTGCAACTAGGGCGTATTTTGATTCCAAAATTTCCTGGCATTCCAAATGGTGACAATGAGAAATCATACCTAGACAAATTAGTGTTTCGTGGGCTAGCGTTTCGTTATGGCGGAAAGACGGAAGAGGAAACAAAGGATTTGTCTGTAGAAGAGTGTCGCAAAATACTAGAACAGGCAGACCGCAAAGACGTGATAGAACGTATAGATTATGAATTGTCAGTTGTGGACAAAATGGGATACAATGGTTACTTCTTGATTGTGCAAGACTTCATTAACTGGGGCAAGAAAAAACGTATCGTTTATGGTCCTGGACGTGGCTCCGCGGCTGGCTCAATTTTGGCCTATGCGCTGCGTATTACGGAGCTAGATCCGCTTAAATATGATTTACTGTTTGAGCGTTTTTTGAACCCTGATCGTATTTCTATGCCAGATATTGATACGGATATCCAAGATACTAGACGCGACGAAGTAATCCAATATTGTACAGAAAAATATGGACGTGGCAGAGTATCAAATATTGTAACATTTGGCAAAATGATGGCAAAAAACGCAGTACGCGATGTAGCGCGTGTGCTAGAAGTCCCTTATGCGGAATCAGATAGAATAGCCAAGCTAGTACCTGATCCAGTAATGGGACATCATGTTCATCTGCAAGATGCTATCAAAGATGTACCAGACCTCAAGAACGAATATGAGCACAATCCTACCGCCAAAGAGGTTATTGATTTTGCATCTCGCCTGGAGGGAACTATTCGTTCGCATGGTGTGCATGCCTGCGGTGTGATTATTGCGCCAGATGAATTGGTTAAGTTTTTGCCGTTAGAAGTGGCAAAAAAGCGTGGTGCTAATGATGAGGAAGTGCTAGCTGCGCAATTTCCGATGAATCAAGTGGAAGAACTAGGACTTCTTAAGATGGACTTTCTTGGCTTGTCAAACCTATCGGTGATAAATAATGCTTTGCGTATGATTCGTAAGGTATACAACAATGATTTAGACATGTATTCCGTACCGTTAGACGATGAAGAAACCTACAAACTCTTGCAAAGAGCAGAGACTACAGGGGTATTTCAGCTTGAATCTGCCGGCATGAAACGCTACCTAAAAGACCTCAAGGCATCGCGCTTTGAAGATATTATCGCTATGGTGGCTTTGTATCGTCCTGGTCCAATGCAATTTATTGATAACTTCATTAAAAGAAAGCATGGAATAGAGCCTATTACGTATCTGCATCCAGGTCTAGAAAACGCCCTTAAATCTACTTATGGTATTATGATTTACCAAGAACAGTTCATGCAGATTTCTAGAGAATGGTGTGGATTTACGGGTGGTGAGTCAGACACTTTGCGCAAGGCTGTAGGAAAGAAAAAAGTAAAGCTAATGGAGGAGCTTAAACCAAAGTTTATCAAAGGCGCAGTAGAGATAGGTGGCGCTACAGAGGAAATTGCTGAGACATTTTGGACTCAGCTCCTAGATTTTGCGAATTACTGTTTTAATAAATCGCACGCAGCCTGCTACGCGTTGATTGCTTATTGGACCGCATATCTAAAGGCCCATTATCCTGATGCGTTTATGGCGGCATTAATGACGTCAGATATGCGTTGGACAGATCGTCTAGCAATAGAGATGGCTGAGTGCAAAAAAATGGGGCTAAAGGTACTAGGCCCTGATATCAATGAATCTTATGGTGATTTTGCTATTGTAAAAGGTCAAAATACAATTCGCTTTGGGTTATCTGGCATCAAGAGTATGGGCAAGGCGCTAGTGGAAGAAGAGGTTATTCCTGAGCGAGATAAAAACGGTCCATTTAAATCTATTTATGATTTTGCAAAACGGGTTAATTCTACAAAATTTAACAAGCGTTCTTGGGAAGCTGCTATCAAAACTGGCGCATTTGACAGCTTTGCTGATCGCTCTGATTTACTCTTTAATTTGGAAGCAATTCAAGGATACGGCACCAAATGTCAAAAAGATGCGGCCTCTGGTCAAAAAGATTTATTTGGAGCATTTGGCGAGGCGGGAGCCGTACCTGAGCCAGAGATGAAGCCAGCGCCCGTAAAGTCCTCTGAAAAAGAGCAATTACTATGGGAGCGCGACCTAATGGGTCTGTATCTATCTGCGCATCCGCTAGATAAGTACGATACTTATTTTAATGAAAATACTCATTCTATAAGTTTAATTACACCAGAAAATAACGATAAACAGGTGACGATAGGTGGAATTATTACAGATGTTAGAACAATTTTAACCAAATCTAATACCAAAATGGCATTTGTAAAGATAGAAAATAAGGAAGCAGATACAGAAATCATCGTTTTCCCATCTATGTATGAGCAATTTGGTGGTAAGATAGTGCAGGACAATGTCATTAAGGTGACAGGCAGAATAAACGCCAAAGATAAAAATGGTAATATTACCCCTGATGCAAAAGTGATAGCAGAAAGCATAGAGGTTATATCAGACGAGATGCTAGAGAATTACCAGAGTACAGGTACTAGTTTGCCCGAGCCAAAGCTTGCTCCGCAAGCAAAAGGAAAATATGGCTCTAGGAGTAAGGTTTCTGCCGAAAACATGTCTAAGGCCACGAGAGGTGGCTCTGGAGCCAAATTTGCTTCAGAAAACGCCAAAAATCAATCGTCCGATACACCACGCACCCCTGTAACGCCACCAAAAGACCCTAGAAAAGAGCGGCTTTATTGCCTAATCAAAGAACCAGATAACACAGAGATTCTATCAGAGATAAAACACCTATGCGATCTAAATCCAGGTATGCAAGAAATAGTACTAGTACTAGAAGATGAAACGGGGAAAAGACCTCTAAAAATGCCATTTAAGGTAGATGCATCAGATGAGCTAACGAAGCCACTAGCGAAGTTGCTAGGAGATGAGGCTGTAAAGATTGCTTAATCTTTTAATAACACGTGGTCTTCCCAGCCCAAATAATTCTCACTACAGTAATTTTAAGTCATCTTGGTTACAGCCTCGTCAAAAATAGCTCGTAATTCCTTATGTAAAGAAATAGCTTCGCTTCTTCACATAAGGTAATTACTCATATTTTTGAC
>JAFRAV010000014.1 GCA_017405225.1 Candidatus Saccharimonadota bacterium
ATCATCATCGTCGTCATCTAGCTCATCATCAAATATATCGTCGTCTTCTTCTGCATCGTCTTCCCCATCCTCGTCCTCTTCCTCGGCTAGCCTCTGTTGCTCTTCCTCTTCACACATCCAACAGAGGAACATCTCGGCCGCATTAGTTAGAGGTTGCCCACAATTTACGCAGTATCTCTGTTCTTCTTCATTATCCATAAACGTACCTTGAATCTATATAGTTTTTACTACTTGTGGTTTTTGCGCTTGTCAGATATTTTGAATATATATTCAAATATACCAACGCCCAGCCCTATCAAAATTGGCTCTATAACATACCTGTATAAATCAAATGACTTAATTCCTCCGCGAAAAAGCACATCAAATACTGGAGTACAAATAGCCCAAACAATCATCACAGATAATGCCACCGAGACAGCTCGGCCAATTCTAGATTTAAAAAATTCTTTCATAATACTCCTTTTTTGCTACAAATAGGTTACTAGTATTATAGCACGATAAACCCTTATTGTTTTTTATTACTATTAGCGATTGTCGTCACTTGCCTCTAACAACTCAAATCTATACTTTTGCTCTGCCTCTGGATATTTTTTGTGATCAACCTCCGAGAAAAACATCTCATATGGCCTACACCATAGTTTATTATCACCATTTAATGCCCGATATGCAATCATTTTTTCATTTGTTTCCGAATTGTAAGCCACATCTTCTAAGCGGTACAATTCTCCCTTAAAATGTTTGTACACTCCGTGACGTTTAAATCTTCTATCTTCCATGACGTTTTCCTTTCTTGCCTTTATTTAGTGATTTTTTATTCTTTTGGTGTCTCCGTACATCCAATACAAACCCTACCACAGAGACCGTTAGCACTACTCCCTCTAGGATTATTCCCGCCAAATTCCAGATAAAAACATGATATGTCAACTCGGCTACACTAGATGGAATGCCTAATAGTTTATAATGGGCAGTCTTTTTCTGCCATAGCGATAATGTATAGCAGATTGTAGCTAGCGCCGACATAGCACTAAGTGGTTCTGTATATGTAGGAATTGTTGCGATAATGATTAGCGTCATAAAAATCATTAGTGAGAGAAAATCCCTTAGTCGCCATTTACGCGCCTTGCCATGTTTTTCTACATCCCACATAATGTAGATATTTCTTGCTAGCGCCACTCCACACATTGCAAGGCCAGTCCAAGCTTGGAGCAATGCAAATGCCACACCATTTAGAACTACCATCCCCACGCTCCATAGCACAATATATCTGCGCCGCTTTGCCAGATAGCTTAATGCTAGACAAAGATAAGATGCAATCGTAAAAATTTCTGCCCAAATATACGTATTGTCCATCAATTAAATTATACCAGACTTGTTTATGCATCATAAAAAATACTACCCCTTGTGGGGGTAGTATTTTTGCTAATAGCGTAAATCGTCAAGATGCGATACTATGCTACTGTTAGGCTAATTTTGCGACCTTCGCGATCAATATCTAGTACCTTAAACTCTTTGCGCTCGTTCAGGGTAAAGACTTTTTCTGGATCTACATCATTGCCTTCACCTAGCTCTGATACGTGTACCAATGCTTCTACGGCTGGAGAAATCTGTACAAATGCACCAAATGGAGTGATACGAGTAACTGTACCCTCTACCTTAGAGCCTTTCTTTAGATTTTCCACCTCTGATAGCCATGGGTCCTCTTTGAGTTGCTTCATAGACAATGATAGACGCTCTTTATCAATTGCGATAATCTTAGCCTCTACGGTTTCGCCAGGCTTAACATAGTCAGATGGATTATTGACTCTTTCCCAAGAAATCTCAGAGATATGAATTAACCCCTCAATTCCATCTACATTGACAAATACGCCAAAGTCCACAACACCAGTAACCAATCCCTTGACTACATCGCCTACTTTCATCTCTGAAAAACGTGCAGAAAGTGCATCTTTTACCGCTTCTTTTTCTGAGAAGATAAGCTTATTGTCTTTCTTAGATGCATCTAAGATACGGACTTTGATAGACTGACCTACTAGAGAGTTCAGTCTCTGAAGAATCTCATCTTTATCTGCAGAACCCACACGTGGATAGTGCTCAGCGGATAATTGAGAAACTGGCAAGAAACCTCTAATTCCCTCATATTCTACCAATAAGCCACCGCGGTTAGCGTCAAATGGTGTAACCTCTACAATTTCGCCTGCTTCTAATTTGGCAGAAATCTCATCCCAACCCTTGTCTTTGACAGCTTTGCGCATAGAGAGCAGCACCATACCATCGTCCATCTCTGTATCAATTACAGAGGCGGTAACGTCCTGGCCCACTTCTAGGTCGCGAGAAAAAGATGCCTCTCTTCTTGGTACCATACCGACACCATTTGCACCAAGATCAATCAAAATCTCGTGCTTCTTTACAGAGATAACCTTACCGTCTACGGTATCTCCTACTGTTAGTTGTTTGACTGAATCGCTATTTTTCTCTAGCAATTCATCCATAGTTAATTTTTTGGCATTAGCCATTATAATGTTTTCCTTCCTTTAGACTCGTTCAAGAAATGTCATCTAAGGTGATTCCCAAAAATAAAAACTCTTGAACGAGTCTAAGTTATGTCTATTTTATCAGAGATAAAGCATTTTGTAAAGACGACTTCAAATACAGGATTATTACATGTAATTGGGGCGACTAGACACTACTAGTCTTCGCAACGGAGAGCATCTCCATGCGTCTTATTTGTAGACTCAGCATGCCGTACGAATGTTCCATAAACAACAAGTCTATAGGTGTTGCTACTACTAGTGGTAGTAGATGGCCATAAACTTGAATTTTCATCCTGAACATATAACCGACCAAAATGCCAAAAGTAGTAACCTGAATAAACAAAATCTAGTGGATATGACCGCAAACCTTTATTCCCATCCTGATTATCGCCATAGCCATACTGGGTGAAGAGGTAGAATATAGGATGCTAATTTTTTGGAGCAACGGAGAGCGTACCCGTAAGCCTTAATAACGGATTCTGCAGGTCGCACAGCCGTAGACCACGTATCCAATCTATAAGCATTGGTACTACTAACGATAGTAGAAGACCACAAGTGCGCAGAGTTACCCTGGTAGTACAAGCGACCAGTACGCCAGTAGTAGTTGCCAGAGTAGACATAATCTAGTGGGTATGATTTTAGTCCCGTAGCTCCATCCTGATTATCGCCATAGCCATACTG
>JAFRAV010000001.1 GCA_017405225.1 Candidatus Saccharimonadota bacterium
ACAACCAGGGTAGCCGTGCACACTTGTGGTCTTCTACTATTGGCAGTAGCGCCGCTGCTTATAGATTGGCTACGTGGTCTACGGGTGTGCATCCTGCAGAATCCGATACTAAGGCGCTCGGGCGCGCTCTCCGTTGCGTTAAGCATACCAATAATCTAAAGGTTGCTGATGCTAGGGAACAAAAGCATTTTGTAAAAACTATGATATAATAGAGATAATAATCAGAGGTAATACTGTATATGGCAAAGAGAAAAACATCCAGAAAAAGTTCTGCGCGTGGCAAATCGTCTCGTAGTACTAGAGAAGTATCTCCAGAGCACGAGCTACCTGGTGGTTTTTGGCGGCAGGTTATGGCGGTTCTTATGCTTGCACTTGCGGTGTTTTTTGTGTTAACTTGGTTTGGTAGCGGGGGGAAACTATTAAACGATGTAGATCAAGGCATCTTTTTCTGCATAGGCTATGCTAAATTTTTGGTGCCAGTTCTTTTGGTATATCTTGCAATCAAGATATTCCGTACACCGGGAAACCGCTTGCCAATTGCTATGTGGATTGCATCATTTTTGATGATTGCTTGGGCATCTGGCGTTATGGGTATTCCTACCGTTGGCCAAGAAAATCCCACTGGTGGAGTAATAGGCGGAGCACTTAATAGTATGGCTACTCAGATTCTAGATCCAGGTGTAGCAGTATTTATTTATATCGTTCTAATTTTTATTACAGCATTGTTTATTCTGCAAATATCGCCTGTTACGGTGTTCAAGGGAATTATTAATTTATTCCGTTCTACCAAAAAGGATGAGGACAAGGCTAATGAAAAGCTTATCAAAGCCGCTAACAAATCTGGCAAGAGTGAGGATTTGGATATTACAATTAATTCTGGTGTTGCTACCGTAGCAGACACCACCAAGCTAAAAGTTAATACACCAAAACCTGCCACCGCTAAGGCTGAGCCTGTAGTAGAAAGGGCTTTAGTGTCTGTATCTGACCCAGATTGGAAGATGCCAAGCATAGAATTACTAGAGAACAAGCAATCGCCAGCAGACCCAGGGAATCACCAACAAAATGCTTTCATTATTAAATCTACTTTAGCAGAGTTCGGTATAGATGTTGAGATGGAGGGTGCAAATGTTGGTCCTAGGGTAACTCAATACACAATGCGGCCACCTTCGGGTGTAAATCTATCAAAAATTTTGGCTCGTGATAAGGAGTTGGCGCTTAATCTTGCAGTAGATAAGATTCGTATTGAGGCCCCAATTCCAGGTACCAGAAGTGTTGGTGTAGAAATCCCTAACGTCAAACCGGCAGACGTACGTTTGCGCGGAGTGCTAGAGAGCAAGGAATGGAAGGAGAGCGAAGACCCGCTAACATTTGCAGTGGGCAAAGATATTTCTGGTAAAAGTGTAGTTGCTAATCTTGCCAAGATGCCTCACCTCCTTATTGCCGGTACTACTGGTTCTGGTAAATCTGTTATGACAAATACCTTGATTTCTTCGCTTTTGTATCGTAATGCACCATCTGATATGAAACTAATCATTGTAGACCCTAAGCAGGTTGAGATGGTCCAATATAATGACATACCACATTTGCTTACACCAATTATTACATCTGTTGATAAGGCACTTTCTGCTATGAAATGGGCCGTCAATGAGATGGAACGTCGCTATAGCCTAATGGCAGAAGAAAAAGTCAAAAATATCGTTGACTACAACAAGAAGATGGCTAAAAAAGAGGGGACCGTATCTGTCAAAGATGAAGATGGCAATGATCAAAAACATGATGGCGGTAAGATGCCATATATTGTAGTAGTGATTGATGAGATGGCCGATCTTATGATGATGGCAGGGAAAGACTTAGAGATGTTGATTGTACGTGTTGCTCAGAAAGGTCGTGCATCCGGTATTCATCTTGTGCTCGCCACTCAGAGACCAGAGGTCAAAGTTATTACAGGCCTAATCAAGGCTAATATCCCTGGTCGTATTGCATTTGCTGTAGGTAGCCAGATGGATTCTCGCATTATGCTAGATATGGGTGGCGCAGAAAAGTTGCTTGGCAAAGGTGATATGCTGATGTTGACAACAGAAATGATGGGCAAGCCGCGTCGTATTCAGGGTGCTTGGGCGAGTGATGAAGATGTTAATAACCTCACAGATTTCTTGCGAGAACAACGTCCACCAGAATATAATGATGAGGTTATTTCTCAATCAGTCCAAATTAAGGGCCTTGGCCCATCTGATGGTGGTGCTATTGGTGATTTAGGAAGAAAGTTTGATCCTAATGATCCAATCGTTAGAAAAGCGGTAGAAATTACATTATCTAAAGGCAAGTTTTCTACTGCATCACTCCAAGCATATCTAGGCAAAGGACATGGTTTTGTGGCAGGTCTTGCTATCTGGCTAGAACAGATTGGTGTTATTGGAGAACCAAATGGCAATAAGCCACGTGATGTACTGATTTCGTCTATGGAAGAATTTGATCAGCTGGCAGGTGCATAATAATATGCGGTCTTCCCAGCCCAAATAATTCTCACTACGGTAATTTTAAGTCATCTTGGTTTTAGCCTTGTCAAAATTACTTCCAATTCCCTATGAAATGAGATAGCTTCGCCTCATTTCATAAGGTAATTGCGCATAATTTTGACTAGGTAAAATCCGCTTTAATGACTTAAAATTAGT
>JAFRAV010000015.1 GCA_017405225.1 Candidatus Saccharimonadota bacterium
AGTCATACAGGTTTAGCCTTGTCAAAATTACTTCCAATTCCCTATGAAATGAGATAGCTTCGCCTCATTTCATAAGGTAATTGCGCATAATTTTGACTAGGTAAAATCCGCTTTTAATGACTTAAAATTAGTAGTGAGAATTATTTGGAGTGGGAAGACTGTATGTACTATTTAGCTTTTAGCGCTTCGCAGTTTGCAATTAATCTCTCGGTAAACGCTTTTTGTGCTGCTGTAGTATTCTCGTTGTCGCCTTTCCAGGTTTCTAACGCAGGTGTTTGTAATGCGCGAGAGAACGAGAAGGTAACTGGCCATGGGAATGGACCGTTATTGATAACCGCCTGGAGGTTATTAGTGGCTTGTTCTACATTTTGTCCACCAGATAAGAAGACTACGCCGGCTACAGTTTCTGGAACGTGGTTTCTTAGTACTTCTGCAGTGTAGCGGCCAACTTCTTCTGGCGTGGATTGAATTGGATATTTTTTGCCGGCCAAAACCATATTTACTTTAAGAATAGTAGAATTAAGCTTTACGCCTGCCTTTGACAGTTCTTCAAATAGACGATCTAATACTTTACCTGTTACATCGGCACACTGCTCTATGGTGTAGTTTCCGTCGTATACTACTTCTGGTTCTACAATAGGGACCATGGAGTTGTCTTGGCAGATAGAAGCATATTCGGCCAGAAGTTTGCAGTTTTTGGATAATGCTAACTCGCTTGGTTTACCAAGATCAATCTCAAACGCTGCGCGCCATTTACAGAAACGCAGGCCTTTCTCATAATAAGCTGGTAGTTTGTCTTTGAGATGGTCTATACCTTTGGTATACTTTTCGTCGCTATCAAGAATATTTTCTAGACCTTCGTCTACTTTAACACCGGGAATAATTCCATGAGCAATCAAATAGGCGCAGAAATCACGGCCATCATCGGCTTTTTGCTGAGTTGTCTCATCAAACAATATGACAGCGTTTACGTATTTTTCTAGGTCTGGAGTAGACAATAATATATTGCGATAATCACGACGATGTCTTTCATCATCTGGAATCATCAGGCCTTGGAATTTTTGATGAATATTGCCGCCAGATTCGTCTGCTGCTAGGATACCTTTGCCACTTGCCATGATGCTCTCTGCGAGTAGGCGAGTATCAGTTTTTTCGGTTTCTGCTATCATTTTGATTTTTTCAAATGGCATGGTGCCAGATAGGGAAGAACCTTCTACATTTACTTTGGCGTACTTTAGGGCCTCTTTTACGGATACTCCGCGTACCAAGGCTCCAAATACGGTAGCTGCGATAATTGAGTGTGCTGTAAGATGAGTCATTAAATCAATGCGATCTATTTGCCAAGTTTGAACAGTTTTATCTACTCTGATTTCTTGGTCAGAAATGTGACAGATAGATGCGTTAGTTTTGATATCTGTCAAATCTTCTTCAGTAAAAATGATGCTAGCCATCTCTAACAACTTGCGGCCTGCTTCTGTTAAATCTTTTGGTGCGTATACAGCTATTCTGGTTTTGTTGGAAAAAGTAAGATAGCCCTTGAGCTCTTTGATAAATTCATTAGTCACTGTGGCAGTGCGATCAAAATAAATCCAATCTACAGCGCCTTCAGGATTAATCCACTCAGAATTAACCCGTTCATTAGAGACTAGGTAGGAGATTTTGTTGCCATGACAAAGCATATAGCGGTAGCCATCGGCACGTTGATCGTTTGCGATAATTTCTCCACCAGAGAAGCCAAGTTTGGCTCCAGCGATGTGAGCAGAAAGATTGTAGCGGTTTAATACCTCTAATGCTACTGCTGCACCACCATAAATACTAATTCTACGGAAGAACTCATGTGAGCTTCCATCAAAACCGAAATCAAGCCATGGAGTACCATGCTCGTCGGTCTCAAAATTGTTGAGGCGTTCATCCATGCGTAGATAAACATCCTTCAAGACTTTCCCAATTATCAAAATATTACTCATGCTTTAAGTATAACATAAGATATGCGCGACCAACAAAAAAAGTCGCATTTTTGCGACTTTTCTTTTAGCGGACTTCTACGCGGACACGTGGAAGGCTTTTGCCAGAGAAATGTGTCTTTTTGGTTTTTACAAAAGTAACTACACCATCCTTAGCTGCGTGAATTGTGAAATTGCGAGACATGTAAGTGCCAGGACCAGCAATTTTTGTGCTACCAGTTTGACGAACGATTACTTCTCCATTTTTGACCTTTTGGCCACCAAAACGCTTAACGCCAAGGCGCTGACCAGCGTTGTTGTGGATATTCTTGGCGGTACCGCCAGCTTTCACATGTGACATATTATTTCTTCCTTAATACTATTATTTCCCGAGCCACAACTTGCCCATCTCTATAATAGAGCAAATCCCTTTGGCTCAAGTTATTATACTTTATAACATTATACCCCATACTTTCTATCTCGTCAAGTATATTCAGTCTCTGATAGTGGCCGTCAGGACGAAGCCAGGCTGGGATTGCCATCACTATGGGTGTTCCAGATGTAATTTGCGGTAGGATATTTTTTAAAAAACCTAAAATAATAGTTTTACACTCTTGTTTTGCGACTTTTAATTTAATATCGGTAGGAGTAAGACTCATTGGTGGTCCTAAATACCCCTCACAGGCTACGGCATCAATCGGCTGATTCCAGGTATAATTTGTTGCATCACCAACAGATATATTTGATAAGTTTTGAGTAGACTCCTGCTGATGGTTTTTTGCAATCCATGTCAGATTGCGAAGAGAATAATCAACCATCCGCTCGCTTAAGTCTGTACCATATGGTCTATAACCCATCAAATATGCTTCTTGCAATACTACGCCAGTGCCACAAAATGGATCAAGAACAGTGGCATTTTTTGGTAGCGGACCACACAAGTTTATTAAGATTTGTGCTAATTTAGGAGGTAGCATGCCAACCTTAGTATCTCTAGCTGGGCGAGCCTGGTCGCGTGCAGTATATGCATTAATATCTTGCACGCCAATACCTACAAACCAGCGATTATTAAAATGGATAATTTCAAAGTGACCAGGTTTACTACAGAGATGGTTGTGATAAACTGTGGCTGTTGACAAATCTGCATTTTTGTTTGCTAAAATCCGAACACTCAATTTTTTGTCTGGAATTACCTCTGTTTTTTTGAGTTTTGCTTTAAGATCTAATGCCCACCTCTGGCTAGTTTTAGAACTTGATTTTTTGGAATAATCTGACACTCCAATTATAATTTTACCGTTATAATTAGACGATTTTATATCATTTATGATATATTCTAGAGGATTTTTGATTTCTTTGGCTAGCTTCATTACGCCACCTAAACGATTAATATCAGGCTCCCCAGCTTTATTAACAGGGGAATATTTTGTAAGCTTAAAAGTAGCGAGTTTTGGCGACAAGACTAAGATTTTATCAAAAAGACTTTCTAATTCAGCTAGTGATATATTTTTTTGTCTACCTAAGACTGCTAGATAATCCATAAGTATATTATAACATATCTAAAAAATATGTTATAATATAAAAATGGTAAACACAGACCAAAATAAGGGCAAAAGACTAACAGGGAGGACTCTCCATTATTTTTGGACTTTTACCAAAAAATACAAATTACTCCTTGCCGGCTCGTTTATCACTACACCGCTAGTGTTTGTTTTACGTGTAGTTTCTCCTTTGCTTTTTGCGCAAATGATTGAAATTGTCTCGCTTGGCTTACCACAAGAACAGATGATGGAACAACTATTGCCGCTTGCTATCTGGTCCTTAGCTCTTGAATTTGCTCGTAATTATATTATTGGCCCGCTTAGACTTTATTCAATCTGGGAGATGGAGATTAAAGCCATGAATGATATTGGCAATCAGTGTTTTAATACCGTAGCCGCTCAGAGTATGCAATTCCACAACAATCGTTTTTCTGGTTCTTTAGTTAGCCAGACTAATAGGTTTATTGGCAGTTATGAGCGATTTATGGATGAATTACTTTGGAATATTATTCCAACAGTTATAGATGTTTTATTGATTCTTGCGATTATGTTTACGCGTGCGCCACTCTTTGCGCTAGGTCTTCTAGTTTTTATGATTTGTTTTCTGGTGATAGCTTATATTTGGTCCAAAAAGATTACTCCGCTCAATAAGCATGAGGCGGAATTGGATAACAAACGTACTGGCCAGCTAGCTGATTCTATTACTAATATTATCTCTGTCAAATCTTATGCTAAAGAAGAATATGAGCATCATCGTTATGCACGTTTTCAGAAAGCGGTAAAGGATGCTAGCCACAAAGTTTTGATTGCCGATACCAAGCGTAATTACATGATAGATTCCATGGTTTTCTTGATCAATATCGTGATTGTGATATTTATGTTGTATGGTCGCAATTCTTTTGGGCTTTCCATCTCCACACTAGTTTTGATTATCAATTATTCTAGTAGTATTATGCGTGATATGTGGGATATTCATTCGGTATTTAAGACAATGAATCGTATTTTTGGCGATGCTTATGAGATGACTGAGATTCTTGATATGAAAGATGATGTAGTAGATGAGCCAAATGCTAAAACGCTAAAAATCACAAAATCTGCTATTAGTTTTGAAGATATTATGTTTAAGCATTACGATGCCAAAACCGCGTTATTTACTAATTTCTCTCTTGAAGTCAAACCGGGTGAGCGCGTTGGCTTGGTTGGTGTGTCTGGCTCGGGCAAGACTACGCTCACCAAGCTTCTACTTAGATTTGCTGACGTTAATAAAGGAGAAATAAACATTGATGGCCAAAACATCCGCTATGTTACGCAAAAATCTCTACGTGAGGCGATTGCATACGTACCACAAGAAACGTCACTTTTTCATCGTTCAATTGCTGAGAATATCGCCTATGGCAGGCCAGATGCCAGCCAAAAAGAAGTAGAACACGCTGCCAAGCTTGCAAATGCAGATGAGTTTATTAAAGAATTACCACAGGGTTATGATACCTTGGTTGGCGAGCGTGGCGTAAAGCTTTCTGGTGGGCAACGACAGCGTGTGGCGATTGCGCGTGCAATTCTAAAGAATGCACCGATTCTAGTTTTAGACGAGGCGACTTCAGCACTAGATTCCGAGTCTGAAGCGCTAATTCAGGGTGCATTGCGTGAACTTATGCAGGGCCGTACTTGTATCGTAATTGCGCATCGTTTGTCTACAGTGGCGCATTTGGATAGGATTGTAGTTCTAGAAAAAGGCAAAATTGTTGAGCAGGGTACACACCGCCAATTATTAAATGCTGGTGGCCCCTATAGTAAGCTCTGGAGTCGTCAATCGGGTGCTTTCCTAGATGAAGATAGTTAGAAAAAAGTAACAAACACCAATCTTCTTATTATACCACTTATGCTATAAATTGTCAAGATGGCTTTGATTTTCTATCTGTAATAATGTATAATATCGGTATGGAATTGGAAGGTCAGGGAAACAGAATACCTCTTGCCGAGCGCATGCGCCCCAAGACACTAGACGAGGTGGTTGGACAAGGTGATATTATTGGTGATGGTAAAATTCTAACTGAAATTGTCAAAAAAGGCGAACCAGTTAATTTAATTTTTTGGGGGCCTCCTGGCACTGGCAAGACTACCCTAGCAAGGATACTTGCAACAGAATTTAAGGCTGATTTTATAGAGTTATCTGCGGTTACGGCACACAAAAGTGATGTAGAAAAAGTTGTAGAGCGCGCTCACCAAAATTGGAATCTGCAGACCAGAACGGTGCTGTTTGTGGATGAGATTCATCGTTTTAATAAGGCTCAGCAAGATGCGTTTTTGCCACACGTAGAATCTGGCCTTATCACCTTGATTGGTGCTACTACAGAGAATCCAAGCTTTGAGGTTATTTCGCCACTTCTCTCTCGCTCACGCGTGGTGATTGTAAATCCACTTAGCAAAGCCGATATTATTACGGTCATAAAACGTGCCATTAAATCGGAAAAAGCCACCAAACGTGTTACTAAAAAAGCGATTGACTACCTCGCAGAATTGTCTGGTGGTGATGCTAGGAGCGCGCTAGGTGACTTAGAGTTAGCACTTTCACTTTCACAAAAAGTAGATGAAAGCACGGTCAAAGAGGCTGCTGGTCGTAAGGTTCCTGGATATGACAAAACTGGCGACAACCATTATGATAATATATCCGCATTTATTAAATCTATGCGCGGAAGCGATGTGGATGCAACCTTGTATTATCTAGCGCGCATGGTAGAAGCAGGCGAAGATCCCAAGTTTATTGCTCGCAGAATGGTAATATTTGCTAGTGAAGACATTGGTATTGCTGGGAATGGTGCGTTAAATCTTGCAGTGTCTGCTTTTGAAGCAGTAGAACGAGTTGGAATGCCAGAAGGCGGAATTATTTTGAGCCACGTTGCAGTAGTGTTGGCCAAGTGTAAAAAAAGTCGCCAAACAATAGGTGCATGGTATAAAGCAAAAGATTTAGCTCACAACTCTATGGGGCTTCCAGTGCCAACACATCTCCGTAATGCTCCAACCAAACTAATGAAAGACCTTGGTTTTGGTGAAGGCCAAAAATGGGAAGCAGGCTTCCATCTAGACAAAAATTATCTGCCGGATGAGATCAAAGACGAGAAGATTTATCAAGACTAATCAGCCTATGCTTTTGCCGAGATTCTACTTTCGTATAGTAGCTGTTCTTGAGATTTATCAAAGATATTGGTTTTGCCAGAAAGGAATAATGTGTCCATTAGTTCTGGGTTGTCTATATTTTTTTCTATATATTGCCAGACTTTGTTGGCACCATTATAATAGGCTAAATCTTTATTGTTTGGTAGCTCCGCGGTCCCACGAAAACACCTTACTACATCATTAAAACATTTCTTTTGACGTTTTTTGATGGCAGCTGCATCTTCTGGTGAATTATCTGGATTTATTTCCTGAAGGTGTAGCAATTTCTGATTAATCTCGTAAATCTCGCGGAAGTTTTTTCCGCTAAAATTAGCTAGACCAATATTAATATAATGTTCAATGCCAGCGTCTTCATATTTTTTGTCTAATGCTTGCTCACAACATTTAGCAATACCTTCGTCAATTTCTTCATTGTTTGGCATCTCACGTGAAAGTGCAAGAATGTCATTATCCTCGTAATTAATTGCTCTAAATGCATGTGTACCAAATTCGTGAACAAGTATTTTTTCTAAATCTTTGCGAGAGAAATCTCCAGCAGCACGCTCAATAGGGAATTAATTATTGACATAAGCTTTTTACTGCTCTATACTAAAGATAACAATAAAAGAAAGGAAACTTTTAATGCAAACATTTACAACAAGAGAAGCTGAAATAGCTGCAACCGGTGGAATTCTTGGAGGGATGTTCGCCGTGGTGATTGCATTTTATATTATCACTATAATTGCCAGCTGGAGAATCTTTGTTAAGGCAGGCGAGAAAGGTTGGAAGTCTCTCATCCCTATCTACAATTTTTATATTCTATACAAGATTTGTGGCATGAAAAAATGGTTCTGGATTAGTATTATTGTATCTATTGCTGTTTCCGTTCTTCTTGCTATCTTCAAATTTGACTCAGTAGCTCTATATGATGCAGAAAAACTCAAAGCAGTTAATTGGAGCGACAACGTCCCAGCTCTTTGCGTACTCATAGCCGAGTGTATCTTTGCCCTTATTGTAAATATTATGTATGTACGCAATACCTCAAAGGTATTTGGCAAAGGTGTAGGATTTGCAATTTGTTTGTTCTTCTTTACCCCTATCTGTTGGCTAATTCTTGGCTTTGGTAAGGCAAAATACAACAAGAAAGCTTTGAAGAAATAATTACGATCTTTTATAGCTAGAACAACCGGCCGCAAAAAGGCCGGTTTTTTTGATTTTCTGATTGCAATAAAATACCGGGCCAAATTTCGGCCCGGTCATTCTTCACAGATAGAACTCAAGGAGCCACTTGTTGCGTAGCAACAAAAAAACGAAACAAAGTTTCGTTTTACAATTTGCGAAGCAAATTGGTGGGGGCGACTGGAAAACTCGTGACTCCGTCACGAGAATCTTGTTCGTCGCCTCGGAAAACATTGTGCAAGCACAAGTTTTTCACTCGTCTCCTCCAAGATGGACCCAGTTCCTGGTTCCATCCAGTCGAAAATTACCAATAAAAAATTAATCCCTACGGGATTATTTTTTATTGGTGGCTCCGACTGGACTTGAACCAGTGACACAAGGCTCTTCAGGCCTCTGCTCTACCAACTGAGCTACAGAGCCAACCTATCTAATTATAACACATCTTTTACTAAAAGAGAAGAAAAAGGCCCAGCTATCTAGTAGCTGGGCTTCTCATTGATTTGTATTGGACTATATTATAATTACTTGCTGCGAGTAATGAGCTTGTCTATGCCTGCAAGCAGTGCTGGCAAAATTAATAGTATGAGAATTGCCGAACATAGTGTTCCTTCGGATACTGTGATGCAGATTTTTGCTGCAATTGCCGAGCCTGCTTTGTCAAAGTTTCCTACAATCCAGGTTACTATTATTAATACCGATGCAGAAGTGATGATGGTTGGAATTGATTTAATATATGATTCCGATAAGGCTTGTTTGATAGGTAATTTTTTATTCTTGCGATGCTCCAAGTAATAGCTAGTATACAGAATTGCGTAGTCAATGGTAGCACCCATCAGAATAGCTTGAACTATAATTATTGCAATAAAGTACACGCTAGAACCAGTAAAGCTAAGTATACTCATAGTTATCCATACTGCTGACTGAATAATTAGAACCAAAATTAGCGGAATGATAATGGATTTAAAGGTTATCATCACTACAATAAATATACTTATCATTGTCAGGATTGTAATAAAGTTTAACTCATCGTTAA
Source organism: Candidatus Saccharimonadota bacterium (assembly GCA_017405225.1). Taxonomy (GTDB): domain Bacteria; phylum Patescibacteriota; class Saccharimonadia; order Saccharimonadales; family Saccharimonadaceae; genus Nanosyncoccus. The sequence continues at coordinate 8,844 of JAFRAV010000015.1, forward strand.
AAGACTTACTCATCTCTAATGCCATAGATGAATTTCCAATTACATAAGCAGTAGCATTACTTGTTGCGATATCATTCTTTAGTGCTTCCAAGAAAGAAAATGTATCATCTCCTTCTGCTTCTAGTGTAGTATTGATGATTGCGCGAGAATAATTATTGCCAACAAGCATCCTTTTTGCATCGGCAATTTTAGCATTGGCTTCTTCTATCATATCGCGTTTTTCTGGTGCAATTCTATCGTTAAATCTAGCATCTTTTAGAATAATAGTGTTTAGATAATGAACAAATTGTTCTAAGCTCATTGTCCAGGATTCATCATATAAATATAAGGAGCCGTAATACATATATAACAAGTCCACTAAGTTTGACTTTAAATTGCTTGATAGTGGCGATAATAGGCCGTACATGGCCTTAGAGCTATACTTTGTGCCACTTAACGCATTGTCTATTAGGTCTGTTGCGATTGATAATTTATTTATTTGTGCAAAAGACAGATTTTGACTGTATTTTGGATTATTGACGACGTTGCTATTTAGAAAACTTACAATTTCCTGAACGCTAAGTGATGGGTTTGAATTGATATAATTAATATACCTAAACGAATACAATAATCGTAATTGGCCTGCATCTAATCCAAATGTTTTAGCCAACTCTACATAACTAAATGGTTGGTCACTATTAACCGCATCCATTACAATTTTGGCAGAATATAACTTTGAAAGCATAGACTCACTTAAATTACTGCTAATCCGTTCGTCATTTTGATGCTGGACTAAGAAACTTATCAACTGTGATGGGGAATTAGTATAAGCAGAAGCTTCTGCGGCTAGGTTTGCCATCATCGTATTTGTTGTAGCTTCTATACTTGGTTGCGCTGCGGCGATTACGGCTGCTTTAATGTTTTCATAATAATTTGCCATCACTTGTTCTTTTACCGTGTCTTGGATTGTAGCGGCAAAATTAGCTTTAGCTTCATCAGTATTTGGGATTTGACCATTAATAATGGCGGCAGTGATTTGTTCGGTGATTTGGTTTTGTATTATTGATGTGATTTGGCGTTCTACTTCTGCGGCTATATTAGACTCAGCCTCAGCTTGGATTTGAGCAATTTCTGATGCGTGATTTAGGTATGCTTGGTAGAAGAATACTTGTTCTATTGTAGATTGTTCTATGCTAAGGAACTTAGACAATTTAGTAGCGTTCATTTGTGTATTGATTGCAACTTTGTCTACTAATGGGTTTAATTCGGCTAATTGTGATTTTGCAGCTGCGGATATCTCACCAGCATATTCTGGATTAGTAAGTACATCATTATTTATAAAAGAGACAAAATCTGGAAGCGTCATGGTGGAGTACGATATACTTTTGCCAAGTTTAGAGCCAGGATTATTATTTCCATACAATACAAACACCTTCTTAAGTGAATTCATATCTATTTCTAGAATATTAGACAAGACACTGAGAGGCTGTTCTGATGTAATCTTAGATGGAATAGTAAAATAACTTAATCTATCAATTTCAGAACGTGTACTAGAATTCAAATCATTTGCAAAGTGCTCGTTGTTTATTACGTCATTCTGGATAAAATCAACAAATTCTGCAAGAGAAAGTGTATTGGTTTCATTTGGATCATAATAATGATAATACAAAGTCTTGATCAGGTAATCCTCTACATCCATCTTGGAGCCAAGTTTTACTGCTTTATCCTTTATTTCGGTTGCTTTTTCTGGTTCACCAATTGTATTACCAAAGCATAATACTTCTTTGACACTTACATTATTCTCGTAAGCTTTACAAATCTTAGCCAGTCGCGCTTCGTCCTCATTTTTGTAAATAATCGCTGTTTGGTTTGTTTCTTCAAAGATCTCGGCGATCTTGTTATTAGATGCACCGGTATACTCTATGCCGATGTTACCCTTTAATACCATAGAGCCAAAGAATATTATTAAAAATATAGGCATCGCAATGTGTCTAATAGAAAAAGCGTATTTACCCATAAAAAACACATTAAATCTTGGCGCTTTTTTCTTGGAATTAATAATCCATTTATCAAATATCAAAAGAAATGCAGGTAAGGTAGTAAAGATGGAGATAAGACTGAGCAGTACTCCTTTTGACAAAACCAACCCCATATCCCTGCCAATAGTAAAACTCATAAATACTAAAACAATTAAGCCTACAATTGTAGTAACAGAGCTAGCAGAAATAGAACTAAACGAGTGAGCTAGTGCAGTACGCATTGCTTTTTTCTTGTCTTTTTCATGGGCTCTTTCTTGACGATAGCGCTCGGCTAACATGATAGAGTAATCCATAGATAATGCCAATTGCAAAATCGCCGCTATAGAATTAGTAATGTGCGAGACATTTGGAAAAATAATGTTTGTACCCTTGTTTATTAATACGGCTATCAAAATAGAAACTAGGTAAAGCCATGGTTCTATATAACTTTCTGACATAATTGTGATTATTAAAAGTGCTACACCCACAGCTAAGACAATAATCAGCGGGTTTAGCACGGTGCCGTTACTGCTGGCAACATCACCCTTTTCATAAAAAGTATATTTTTCTTTGTTGTCTTCATTCTTTGTGTCCTTTAGGTGGTTGTGTATCTCGTTGTATACTTTTTGCGCAACATCATCATCTGCGTCGCCCTTAACATCTATAGAATAAAGAGTGTATTTTACTCCATCTTTCTCTACGTTGTAATTTGCGGAATCATCATAGCTAACAGAGCTAACACCATCTACTGATTCAAAATAATTACGTAGCGCGTATTTATCATCTGAATCCAAATCCTCAAACATAATAGTATAATTGCTAGTTTTTACGTCGGAAAATTCTTGATCCATGATTGCTAGGCCCTGACTAGTTTCAGAAGACTCTGGCATATATTTCATGATGTCATGATTGATTTTTACATTTTTAGAAATCACTGTACACAGTCCTGCTATGACGATCATTACAACCAACACTATGTAACAGTGATCAACAATAAAATTGGTGATTTTCTTCATTTTTATAACCTTATTAGTATATTTCTAATAATTGTAATAGTTTTTCTAAAAAAATGAAGAACAATTATTAGACAAATGTTTAATATTATACAAATGTATGATAAAATGTTAATATGAAACAGGCAAAATATCTTTCATCTATCCGTACCCATGAAAAAATCAAACGGGCTTTTGCTATACTCTTGGCAGAGAAGAACACCTTGAGTAGAATCACAGTTGCCGAGTTATCCCAAAAAGCTCAGATTACACGTGGAACTTTTTATGCTCATTTTAATAATATTTATGAGGTTGCTGAAGAAATGGAAAACGAGTTCATCTCAGCTCTAGAAGAATCATCGCGTGGGATGGAGTCGGTAGATGGATTTCCAGTGTACTTTCATCATTTGTTTGAATTCTTGGCAGAACACGAGGATTTGTATCGCCTACTACTATCCTCGGATGTGCCAGTAGAGTTTATTTTAAAATTCAGACTTCAAATGGAGAAGAATATTAAGAGGATTATGGAAAAACATCAGATTAATCGTAAGACATTAGATCTTGACATTGCATTCTTTACGGATGGTGCCACGTTTATGATTTTAGATTACTTTCGCGGAGAGCTAACACTTTCACTTAGTGAGATAGAATTATATCTTAAACAGAGAGTTGATGATTTGTTCTTTGGCTAGAAAAACCCTTATCTGTGATACAATAGAATTATGAAAAAATATAATACTTCTCCAATTTCTGGCATGCAGGAGCTACTACCTCCTGTCCAGGCAATTTTTAATGATTATAAGTCTAAAATTGCAGAGGTATATCATCGTCACGGATTTCTAAATATAGAAACACCAACCATAGATCGCAACGAAATTCTTTTTGCAAAAGCAGGTGGTGATACAGAGAAGCAAATCTATCGCGTAATTAAGACTGATGAGTCCGCAGCGGATTCTACGGAATCACTTAGATTTGACCACACTGTGCCACTAGCACGTTATGTAGTAGAGCATGAGAGTGAGCTTAGTTTTCCTTTTTGTGTTTCTCAGATTGGCCGCAACTTTCGCGGTGAACGAGCACAAAAAGGCCGCTTTCGTGAATTTTATCAGTGCGACGTAGATGTAATTGGCCGCAACACATTACCAATTTTCTATGATTCGCAAGTAATATATACTTTTATTTCTGCGCTCAAAAGTTTTGTTAGTTCTCCGGTACGTGTCAGAATTAACAATCGCAAATTCGTCTCAGGATTTATAGATGCAATCGGCGCTACGGATTATGCTGATGATATTTATAGTATTATAGACCATGCCGAGAAAGTACCAGCAGAGAAAACCCAAGAATACCTAAAAGAGCTGGCCATCTCAGATGATAATGTTGTAAAGATTACAACATTTATTAATACGGCCGGAGATATCAATACTATTAAATCAATGCTGGATAGTATGGGTATTGAATATCTAAATGAGGCCGTTAGCAGTAATAGCTCAGAAAACGTAGATTTGGATAGACTATCAGAAGGTCTGGCCGAGCTAGAGACCGTTATGACGGAGCTTGCCAAAATGGGATTATCTTCTGATGAGGCAATTATAGATTTAAAGATTGTGCGCGGGTTAGATTATTACACTGGAACTGTATTTGAAGGCATTTTACCAGAACATCCAGAGATTGGCTCTATTGGCGGTGGTGGTCGTTATGATAACCTTGCTAGTATTTTTACTGATCAAAAATTCCCAGGCGTGGGGGCATCTATCGGCCTGTCTCGTCTATTTTATATTATGCGAGAAAACAACTTAATCAAATCTGCCGATGATACCAATTTTTCTCCGTTAGACTATGCAATTATCTCACTTGGCGAGGATTGTCATCAAGCAGCTTATGAGCTTGCTAAAAAATATCGTGATAATGGCAAGTCGGTTACAGTATTTCCAGTAGAGAAAAAACTTGGCGACACTATGAAATCAGCTGCTAACGTTGCTAAAAATGGAATTGTCTTGGGAGAAGAAGAAATCAATAGTCGCTCTGCCAAGGTCAAGGATTTTGCTTCTGGCGAGCAAACCACGATAGAATTTTAGATAGAATATGCGTAAAGATGTCCTTTCTCAGCATTTTCTCCGCAGTCCGCGGATAGCGTTGATGTTGATAGGACACAGCAATATTAAGAAACGCGACTTAGTAGTAGAGATTGGCGCAGGCTCAGGCGTGATCACTTCGGCACTTTCTCATCGCTGCCGACAGGTTATAGCAATTGAATCAGATCACGATACCGCTGTAAAGCTTCGCACTAATCTTGCTAGTCGTAATATAAGCAATGTTATAGTTGTGGAACAGGACTTTTTAGATTACCAGTTACCGCAAGAGGCCTACAAGGTTTTTGCTAACCCACCATTTCATTTATCATCAAAAATAATACATAAATTATTGGAAGCAGAAAATCTACCAGAAAGTTTTTATTTGATTTTACAAAAACAATTTGCACTAAAATTGTTAAATACAGAGAGGCACTACACTTCTCAGCTAGGGCAGACGCTAATTAAGCAATACCAGACTAAGATTCGCTATCCACTAAGACCAACAGATTTTACTCCGCCACCAGCTGTACCCACGGTGCTGTTTGAAGCAAAGCAAATCCCCACATCACTAAAAGACTAGCGCTTTAGCCCAGCGTCTAAGTACTTTTTGACGTATTCCCAATCCCAACTGTCACTAAATCCGCTGGTGATAAAATTGCCAAATCTAAAATATGGTAGGCCACCCTGCATTTGCTTCCAGGCCCGAGCGGTAGCCTCTTTTACTTCGTCTAATTTTTCATGACTTACAACGCAGTTTTCAAACTTCTCGCTAAGCCCGATAGATTTTCCTATCTGCAACCAATAATCGTCTGGCATCCCACGAATTGGCTCTGCCATCTTAGAAACGCCTATGCCTTTTGAATGGTAATCGCGCCAAAGTGCCGCAAGTGCTCCGTAATAGTATTCCCAAAATTTGTCTTCTTCTTTGGCGCAATATACTGCCTCAGCACTATCACGAGACATTTGGATTTGACCTTCGCCATGTTCATATAAAGTATCTGTAACGCGTACCTCATATAGGATGTCTTTGTCACGGATATAATCATTCTCAAATTCTTCCTTGTGATTCATGATTTCACGTGAGAAAACACTGCAATAAGGACAGGCAAGGTCTGTATATAAGATATAGTAATTACGTGCGTCTAAATTGCCAATTGTAGCTCTCTTATCCCAAACAGCCTGTGAGTGGTCTACGGGTGCAATATTGCTAAAAATCATTAATGCAATCAGTAAAATCACAATTCCACCCAAGACTAGCCAGCCTGCTAACTTTTTCATAAAACCTCCACTTATTTTGTTTGTGCGTGCCTACTGCGCCACTTTTCATCTACTATTATAACATAGGCTTCTAGACCGACTCGTTTGATTGACCACAATAAAATTATTATGGCAACTAGATTTAACAAGCCAGAAACAGTACCAGCAATTGCTAAGCTTCCACTAGAAAAAAGTGAGCTAATGATAGGTGTAATTAGCGCGGTGCCACAGGTTGGACAACCGCTGCCAAGTAAAGCCAACCCAGCAGCTATACCAGCTCGCTGGACATTAGAGCTATTGGTATCATTGGAGTTTGAGTTGCGTGAATTATTGCTGCGTTTTTTCCAGACAAGTGCGATCAATGATACTAAAAGTGCCTGCAAAAAAGCGACAAAGAACAATAGTGCCCAGTCGCCAAAGGCTTTGCCAATACCAAATAGGGAAATAAACCCATCACGGATAATTGAAATTTTTCCACCAAAGTCCGTAGCAAAGAAAAGGTTGACGGCGCCAGTACCATCAGATAATAGGCTAATGATTGTCCCAAAAATGGTAAAAACGGCCAAAAAACAAATCCAAAACTTAGGTTTTTTGGTGGCAAAAACTATACCAAGCATAGCTAGTTTTATATCGTCACACCACTTTAGAAATTTTTGCTTCATAAGCATTATTATATCACAGGTCATATTGTGATACGGGCGACCGCGCTGCGATGAGAGTGACCAATGCACTACTGATAGAGTAGAAAAACCGAACATTAGTCACCTAGTTGACCGGCCCCTAATTGACAAATTGTGAAGATATTGTATAAGAATATAACTCTATAATTCTAATTATAGCACAAGTTATATAAAAAGTCAATATATAAGTGTTCTCTACCCCTGTAAAAAAGTCCTCCAAGCAAAACATAAAAAATGCAAAAATCACTATTGACACAGGATTTGCTTATGCTAGAATATAAGTAAGGGTATAGGCGAAGTTGAGAGCCGTCTCTGCCCGTGGAGTTTCTAGCTAAATTTTATTCACCTAGAAACGTAAAAAATGCACCTGCTTATGTTTGGTGCATTTTTCTTTACTGTTGATAGTTAAATAGTTAGGTAGGCTACGAGCTGATTTGATACTATTGTATCTTGCTTAAAAATATGGTATAATATATTTATGAAAAGATTTACGCTGGAAGAGTTTGAGAAATTTCTAAAGGGGATAGATCTAGCTGCTTATCGTGAGAAATATTCACGCACTAAAATCGTTGAAATGGATTTAGACCAAAATATCCAAGCACTAGAAACCGTTTATGAGCAATATTGGGATAATATAGATGATAGAGACACTCCACTCTCGTTTGAGGATTACTATAAAATATATTTAGATGTGAATGGAAAGAATATTAAGGAGTTTCGTAAAAAGGTTTGTTTTGGGGAGCATTGCGATTGTTTTGACAGGGGGCTAGAGGCCAGAATTTATCGCACATGGTCGGCATTAATTACACAGATTCATGGCGGACTCGTAGCGGAGTCTATATTTGGCAAGAATAGTGTTAAAATGAGTGCTGAGCTGGACCGGAAAAAGATAGATATACTAGTAGAAAAGAGAGATGGAAATGATGAATTGCATTTTCAAGTAAAGAAAAACACTAAGCGTCCAGAAATTGCCAGAATGCATAAAAATGTCGAAAACGAGAATGGCAATATCGATTTGGTCTATCTTGTTCCATCTTCCGATGAATATGACTATCCATATTACAAAAAGAGTGGCAATGGCTTTAAAAAAGGCGACATCAAGCCATTTACTAAATTATTTATCAAATGGAATCCAGAACATGGCATATTAGACAGGCTAGATAATGGCTTCGTAGTCTTTACTAAAAATGCGTTTCTAGGACTGGAAGAGAAGAAGCGTTCTGATATGTAGGTGTATCGCTTGATAATACAGTTTCTGCAAGCGAGCTCTTATTTTCTATAATAGTATAATCTTTTGGCTGACCAAACTTTGTCAAAAAAGTGTTTAGTCTGCGCTCAAGTATTTTATCTATCGTAGGTTCTACGCCCAATTCTAAGCATTTTGTATATGCAGTACTTTTCTTATTTACTTGTTCTGCTTTTTGGATTAAAACAAAATGATTATTTTTGCCATCTTCTTTGTTGGTCTCGTAAACAGCTTGCCCAGTGGAGCCAGAGCCACCAAAATAATCAAGAATGATAGAATGATCCAAATGCGTCATACGAATAAAGAATTTTAACATTTCTACTGGCTTGGGCGTATCAAACAGACCTTGCAGCCCTAATCGTTTAAGATCATGCGTTCCTTGTCTAGAATAAAAATTTAAAATTGAGGGAACATTGTCTTCGCTCTCATCAAGATATTTGATGGAGTATGGACGACCATTCTTAAAATATAAACGACCTTTTTTATGTAATTCAATAAAACGAGCATCTGTAGACCAGCCTCTAGTTGGGAGTGGTGAAAGGTGAAGATTGATTTCTGGGATATCTACTTTTCTTGGATGGCCTGGAGTGGATAAATCCATGGCAAAGAAAATGCGCCCAGAAGAATCTATATTGGAGTAATTTTTGAGCCAAGTAATATTCCTAGTTTTGCAAATCTGTTTAATTAAACGTGGTAGTTCTTTTTCGGCGGCAATACGGCCATCTTTGCGAAAAATAGTTCTGATATTATCCTGCAATTCATTAATCATTTCTTTCTGTTCAGGAATATCCATTCTTTTGATAGAGAATGGTTTTACACACTTCTTATTTTTTGCATAGCAAAGGACATATTCATGTACGGTATTTATTAGATTAGAATTACTCCTTTGCGATTGTTTGGTGATAAATGTGCCGATGAAATTTGTTTTTCCAAATACATCATTGCAGCAAAGCTGTAAATTTGCTAATTCATTGTCGTCAATAGAAATTAAGATTATAGCATCGTCACGCATTAACGGTAATGATAATAGTAGCCGTTTTTTCATAAAGCTATACCAGTCTGAGCTGTCATCTTTGTCGCTATAACTTTTTCTTGAGAGTGTATTATATGGCGGGTCAATATAGATAAGCCCAATAGAATTATTGTATTTGTCAACAAAATGACGATCATTCATCACGTCAGCATTGTCGCCAATATATAACTGATTTTGAGCCATTAGTTAACCTCGCTTTTAGCTATTATAGCATAAGAATAAAAAATAAGCTCTATCAGAACTTATTTTAAGATTTTGGTAGCCGTTCACCCCTTGGGACGTGTCGGCGTACAAAATCAAAGATTTTGGTAGCCGAGACGGGACTTGAACCCGTATGAATTTCTTCATTCGATTTTAAGTCGAACGCGTATACCAATTCCGCCACTCGGCCATAATTACTTGGAGGCGCCGTTCTACCGAAGGTAGTCAAGGTGCCGAACAAGTAAATGAGAACTCGTTTTCAATTTGCTTGGAGGCGCCGACCGGAATTGAACCGGTGTACAAGGTTTTGCAGACCTCTGCGTAACCACTCCGCCACAGCGCCATAAGAATATTTTACCATAAAACCCTTGATTTCTAAAGAGGAATTATGTATAATAAAAGCATTGGCATAGGTTTTCACCCGTGCGAATGTAGCTCAGTTGTTTAGAGCGCTTCCTTGCCAAGGAAGAGGTCGAGAGTTAGAGTCTCTTCATTCGCACCATTTAAGAACATCTATGCCTTTTTTGTAGCTCTTTTTCGGCAAACTCTCCCATCGTCAAAAACTCGTGCCCGTCGTTTTTTAGTTCAGCAATTAATCTTTCTAAGCGGCTACATAATTTATCATTAGAGTTGCGGCGGATATAGCGAGGAACTACAGGAAATATTGATAAATCGGTAAATTCCCATGGGTGGAAATATGTAGCAAAATACCCATCGCGGCTAATCGCAGAGCGAGCAAGTTTTAGATAGGTAGAGAAAGGGAAGTTATGGAATGAGAGCCAAAACATTGGGATACGTAATCCTGTGGCAACCGAGGCGGGGATTTCTACTATGCGCTTAATCGGGTTTTTTGTAGCACTAGAGCCGTCGCGTACCTTTGTTTTTACAAAGTATGGCTCATGAGGTGTACTAAAATGATTATATCTGCCTGGCAGGAAAATTGGGTTGATGCTTGAATCATAGCTATATCCTCTTAATGCTAATTCATCAAAATCAATTTTTTGCATTCTAGGTTGGCGCCAGCCATGAATACGGTAATACTCTTGTCCTCGGCCTTTGCTTGCTTTGTCGCCAGTGCCTTTTAGAGTGCGTTCCAAAATGTTTTTAGCTTCAGATATGTCAGACTCATTTGGAGAGAAATGATCAACTCCGTGCGCTCCCACCTCATGTCCTGCATCTACTATCGCCCTAACTGATTGTGGCCGTAGCCTGGCAAAATTTCCAGTTACAAAAAAAGTGGCTCTTACTTGTTGCTTTTCTAAGATTTGCATTATTTTCTTTAAGCCAGCATCGGATACAGAGACACCTTCTTCCAAAGAAATCTTTTCCCCTTTTTCGCGTGGGAAGTCAAATTCTTCTATATCAAAACTTAGTAATATTTGTCCAGCCATATACGCCTACTTCTTACGACGTTTTGTTGTAGAGTTGTCCTCTATATTGAATGATTTACTACTATCAATTAGGAATAATGGACGGTTTTTTGCCTCAGTATGAATCTGGGAAATATAAAGTGAACTAATAGATTGAGAAATCATAACAAGGCCTACCAAGAATGCTATAAATACACACATTGCCACAGCACCGCTCCATTCCAGATGTAAGGGATCACCCATGATGTATTGTTGGATAAGAATAAAAAGCCCTAATGCCAAGGATGACACGGTAATTAACGCGCCTAATTTACCGATAATCACTAAGGGACTTACCGTCATGGATACAAAACTATCAATAGCCAATTTGCGCAATTTCTTTTTGCTGTATGAACCACGACCACTTTCGCGACCATTAATTTTGATTTTGATATACTCTTGTGGATAACCTAACCAATCAATCAATCCGCGTGTGATGCGATTACGCTCGGTAAACTGCTTATACTGATTGGCTACTTCTCGGTCTATCAGGCGATAATCCATTGCTCCTTCTGGAATATTATTACCCAAAAGATGCATAATTTTATAAAACATTAATGAGCCAAAACGGTGCTTTGTTTTGTTGCCAGTCCTGATGGTTGTAACTATCTTTGCTCCAGAGGCCCATTTCTCTAACATTACAGGGATTAGGTTTACAGGGTGTTGACCATCTCCGTCTATCATAATGATTGCATCTCCGGTTGCATAGTTAATACCAGCTGCAAGCGCAATTTCTTTGCCAAAATTTTTAGAAAAGGAGACAAGGCGAGATGTAATTTTGGCGGATTTTTTGAAAGAATCAGATGCTTTTACCATGCTGATGGTATTATCGTCAGAGCCATCATCTACTATTATCAATTCTACTAGGTATGATTTCAGAAGATTTAGAAGTTGTGGATATAATTGTCTGTCCAAAAAATTACGTATCCCACTCCCTTCATTATAAACTGGTACAATTATAGATACCCTCTTTTTCATATCTATATTATACCATATTTATACCTTTTATGATATATTAGCTCTATGGACAAGCGTGGCAAAAAAATCATTACTGCGTTGCTTTATTTAGTACCTGTATTATTTTTTGTAGTTTCGTATTTTGTAATTGTTACATCGGGCGAGGATATTTGGCAGGGTGCAAATTCACAAATAGATATCATTAATGATTCTATTGCCGCATTCAAACACTCAGTCAGACTTGCAGATATGTATGCTTGGTCAGTAATCAACGTCTTTGATTATATTTTTAGTTTTGGACCGGATATTATTTTTAGAATTATAGACGTAATAGCTGCTGGCTCCATTATTTATATGGCTACTTATATTGCACTGCAACGTCGTCCAAGGTTTTGTTTAAGAGATGCTTCAGTTTTTTCACTAATTTTCCTGATGATTTTTCTAACATCAAATGGGCTAACATTATATGCTGGGTTTTCCAAGATTCATAATTATTTATTTATTACATTTTTTACTGCATTGTTTGGCATAGTATATCTTCGCGATTTATGGGGGAGAAAAATGCCAGAAAAATGGTGGTTTGCAACCTTCATGATGCTGCTTGGTTTTGTCTTTGGCTTTGCTTCAAACGTTACGGCTATCGTATTTATAATTACTGTTTTTGTGTATGGTATTTTCCGTTTTGTTGGCTCACGTTCTAGCCGGCAAAGTAGGGCGGATTTCTATCAATCGCTAAAACGTTTCTTCCTGTCTTGGCGCTTTGCTGGCATTATGGGTATCTTGGCGGCAATCTTACTAATGTATGCGGTTGGTAACGGGCTGGGTGATTATGAGACTTCTGAGGTTTATCGTACAACAATGGATTATCTATCATTTAAAGATATTTGGTTAGATATACCAGGTGCAGTACTTAGAATAGTAAAGCATAATGTCTACAATTTTGGTAGATTTATCTTGCCATTTATAGTAATGTCGTTGCCTGTAACAGGCATGATTATTTTAGGACGCAAGGCTCAAAAGAAAAAATCTTCAATTTTTTCGTTTAATGATAAGAAATATCTATTTGCCGTACTAGCATTTATCATAATACATATTATTGCTATGTCGCAGATTTACTACCCAACTAGACTTGTTTTGCCGGCATTTATTCTGGCGGTGGCAGTTTTTATCTGGGTAGCCAGAAAACTAATCTCGGTATATACCGCTGATTTTTGGAATCATCAAAAAGGATTTATAAATCTATCAGTTATCGCTTTGGTTTTTGCGAGTTTAATTACTTTGGGGCTCAGGACATTTTTTGCCGTTAGTTACGTAGCTAAATCAATACCAATTTTAGAGAGAATCAAAAATTCAGAAGAACAAGTTGTTTGCGTGGAGTGGTCAGAAATAAAATCGCCTTCTTTGCCATATATCCACATGGGGCAAGAGGAGTTTTTGGTGGATTGGGCAATGCCGCAGACAATTTATGACAAGACTATTGTGGAGTGCCAGAAATCTCAACCAGACTAACTTCTGCTGCTTTAATAAAATTCAGTTTTTGGGCAATCTTTGGGGCACAGAATTGTGCTCCCACCATGCCAGGATTGATGATTGCCGCAGTATTGTTACTGATTTTTATCATCCCACGTGAGCGACGTGGTAAGGGACGGCGGTTTGGCGCGATTAGCCCACGATTAATATGCAATTTAGAAAAAACCTCGTCCAATCCTCTAGGTACAACCCCTCCGTGCGTATGTCCAAACGAGGCAACATCAAAGACTTTTAGTATTTCTTCAGAGCCTTTCTTTAGATATGGGGCATGAGAAGCGAACCAGTTAATTTTATTAGAGCCTTTTCCATTGGCAATTTTAGAAAAATCATATTGCCTTAATTGTCGCAAGAATTGTCTAGGATTATCGCGGAATTTTAGCTGATCCGTTATCATACATTTCTCGTCTTGAAAAGCGCCGAATATACGGATTGAATCTAGCTCGTACCACTCGTCCATCAACAATTTAACTCCGGTCTGCTTGCAAAATTTCTTCCATGTAGGAATTGCAGTGTCTTTCATGATGTTGGCTGGTTTTGTGGGTGTAATAAAATCATGTGATCCTAGCACTAGTACGGTAGGTGCATTTTTTGTGCAAAGCGACAGAGAATCAATTAGCTTTTTTTGAGATGTTTCTCGCTGTAATTCTAGTGGGCTGTCCACCAAATCGCCCTGCAAAATTATTAAGTCAGGCTTTGCCTGTGCAATTGCATCTTCTAAAAATTGATATTGTCGTTTTGATACAATAGGACTAATATGCCAATCTCCGGTTAGCATTACTTTTGCGTGCTTAATTTTACGCGTTAGTTCTATCTTATGAATGCGGACTTTTAGGGTATTTGGTTCATTACAATTCATTTGTTTTATTATATCATTTTTGTTATAATAATTATATCCAGATAGGGTGTGGATTCTATTTGGTGTTTTAATAAATATAAAAGGAGGATACAATGAGTGCAGGTGCAATTATAGGAATTGTAATTGGTGCTGTCGTACTGATAATTATTTTGTTTATCTGGGGTAGCTATAATAGCTTAGTCCGCCTAGATGAGCGCGTTAATGAGGCGTGGTCTGATATTACAGTCCAACTAAAACGTCGTTCTGATTTAATTCCAAATCTTGTAGAAACCGTCAAAGGTTATGCTAAGCATGAAACTGAGGCTATCAAACAAGTCTCAGAAGCTCGTGCCAAGATGATGGGTGCACGTTCGGTCAAAGATACCGCCGAGGCAGACAAGTCATTTATGGGCGCACTCTCTCGTATTATGGCTGTATCAGAGTCATATCCAGAGCTCAAAGCAGATAAGAATTTCCAACAACTTTCTGCAGAACTATCCGATACGGAAGATAAAATCCAAGCAGCTCGCAGATATTACAATGCTGGCGCCAAGGATATTAATACTAAGATTAAACTATTTCCAGTTAATCTTTTCCACGGTTTTGGATTTAAGAAGCGCGAGTATTACGATGTAGCTGAGGACGAGAAAGCTAAAATCCAGAATGCTCCAGAAGTAAAATTCTAAATACTGCATTCTAGGAGGTGCTTTAATTATGATGCAAAAGCAAATCGCCGCTAATAAGAGAAATACAATTTTTGTAATGATATTTTTCGTAGTCCTAATTGGGCTAATTGGCGGCGTTTTTGCTTATATTTTTAGAGACGTTTGGGTGGAGGTGTATGTTTTGATATGCGCTATTATTTATGCCTTGATTCAGTATTTTGCTGCTGGCTCTATAGCAATGGCGATGACTGGTGCGCATGAAATCAAAAAGCAAGATAATCCCAAGTTATACACTGCTGTAGAAAATCTTACAATCACCGCAGGTTTGCCAATGCCAAGAGTCTATGTGATAGATGATCCAGCTCCAAATGCTTTTGCTACTGGTCGTGATCCAGAGCATGCTATGGTGGCGGCAACTACAGGGTTGTTAGACATTATGGACAAGAGCGAGCTAGAGGCGGTGATGGCGCATGAGATTTCTCACGTCAAGAACTACGATATCCGTGTTTCTATGATTACTTTTGGTTTGGTTTGTGTGGTCGGCCTTCTTTCTGATTTAGGTCTAAGGATGCTAGTATTCAGAGATAATGACGACGACAGAAGCCCGGTTGGAGCTATCATGATGTTGGTTACGGCAATTTTTGCGCCAATTATTGCATCTTTGGCTCAGCTTGCAATCTCTCGTGAAAGAGAATATCTAGCAGACGCATCAGCAGTCAACCTTACGCATTACCCAGAAGGTATGATTAATGCTCTCAAGAAATTAGAAACTCATTCTCGTCCTATGAGACGTCAAAACCCTGCCACAGAGGCACTATATATAAATAATCCACTTAAAAAAGGTGCAATTTCTAATATGTTTAGTACGCACCCACCAATAGAGAAACGTATAGAGAGGCTAGAAAATGGCAAAAAGTCGTTCTAAAAAAGACACAGCAAAAAAGCCAGAACGACGACGTTTTCATCATTCATTCAAGCGTTCCTATCGCGAGGACTATCTTCATCCGTTTGATGGCCCAGGCCTTTTAGCTCATGCAGTTGCTTCCTTTAAAATAGTTTTTAAGAATTGGAAATTATTTTTGCCACTAATCATCATCATAGCACTGCTCAACATTCTTTTAGTGGGATTAATGAGTGAAGAAACATATACAACTTTCCAAAAATCCCTAAACGAAACAACATCATCTTTGGCATCCGGCAAAGAATTGGGAACATTTGCTCGCTCTGGTCTATTGTTGATATCCACAATCACTACTGGCGGCTTATCACAGGGAATGACTGAGGTCCAACAAGTCTTTGCAGTATTATTGTTTTTAATTACATGGCTTGTAGTAATTTATATTTTACGTCATACTCTAGCAAAGCAAAAAATCAAATTGCGTGATGCTCTATATAACGCACTTTCGCCACTAATTTCTACTCTGATAGTTCTTGCAGTAATCTTTGTGGAGGCAATTCCAGCTATGATAGTAGTTATCACCTATTCAGCAGCAGTCCAGACCAACTTCCTTGCAACGCCATTTTATGCCTTGATATATTTTATTTTTGCTGCTTTGATGTTGCTATTATCTATCTATTTGATTTCATCGTCAGCAGTAGCACTAGTAGCGGTTTCTGCGCCAGGCTTATATCCTATGGTAGCTATTAATACAGCTGCAGATTTATTATCTGGCCGCCGCGTCAAATTTATCATCCGATTACTGTATCTTTTATTTGTGATTGCTATTCTCTGGGTAGTTATTATGTTGCCATTAATTGCGCTAGATTTATGGCTCAAGAGCTTTATTCCATGGCTTACTGGTATACCATTTGTATCGTTGGAATTGCTAATTATGACAGTTTTTTCGGTAGTTTATGGCACTATATATATATATCTATATTACAGAAGGATGTTAGATTATGAAGAAGATTAGTAGAGAAGAAGCTATATCTCGTATAGCAAAATTACGTGAATTAATCAATGATTACAGATACCACTACCATGTTTTAGATGAATCTACTATGTCTGAAGCTGCGGCGGATTCTCTAAAACATGAATTATCACAACTAGAGGAACAGTTTCCAGATTTGATTACGCCCGATTCGCCAACCCAACGAGTAGCGGGGCAGCCACTAGATAAGTTTCAAAAAGTAACGCACGAAAGGCGCATGATTTCTCTTGCTGATGTTTTTTCAGAAGAAGAAATTAAAGATTGGCTCACAAGAAACGAAAAATTGATTAGCGCAAAAGAAGCTCAAAATCTTGAATTCTTTACCGATATTAAAATGGATGGGCTAGCTTGTGCGATTCATTACGATGATGGGATTTTAACTCGCGCAGTTACGCGTGGAGATGGTTTAGTTGGTGAAGACGTTACAATGAATGTGCGTACAATAGAAAATGTTCCACTCAAACTACGAGAAGCTATTGGCGACATAGGTCATCAAAAGGGTCAAAATCTGGCGCAGGGACATGTAGAAGTTAGAGGTGAAATAATCATCTTTAAAGACGATTTTGAACATCTAAATCAGATTCAAAAAAAGAAAGGCGAGAAGCCTTTTGCAAATCCCCGCAACTTGGCCGCTGGCAGTATTCGTCAATTAGACCCTAAGATAGCTGCATCTAGGCCACTAAAATTTATGGCATACGATTTGGTATCACCAAATTTGGCTACCCACAAAGACGCTTATCGTGCTTTGCAAGCATTAGGATTTCAAATTTCTGGGCAGGATAATGTATTTAATGATATATCGGCGGTTTTCCAAGAGATTAAACATTTAGGAGAAACAAGAAATGGCCTGCCATTTAATACCGACGGAATGGTTATAAAAATTAATAATCGTGAGATATATGACAGGCTTGGAATTGTAGGTAAGACTCCTAGAGCAGCAGTGGCCTTTAAATTCCCAGCAGAAGAATCAACCACTAAGGTTAGAGATATTGTCATATCCATTGGACGCACTGGTGCAGCTACTCCTGTAGCTATTCTGGATCCGGTAGTTGTGGCAGGAAGTACAGTTACACATGCATCGCTTCATAACGCTGATGAAATAGCTCGTCTAGACGTGCGAGTAGGAGATACAGTTATTGTCTACAAAGCAGGGGATATTATTCCGCAAATAAAAGAGGTTTTATTAACGCTTCGGCCGGATAATACAGAAAAGTATAATTATGAGAAGGCTCTACACACTCAATATCCAGAGCTGGAATTTATTAGGCCTGCAGGCGAGGTTGTTTATCGTGTAAAGGGTGAGACATCTGATTTAATACTAAAGCGTTCATTGGAATATTTTGCTAGTAAGCCAGCTCTAAATATAGAAGGTCTAGGAGAAAAGAATGTAGCGGCACTAGTAGATAGTAAGTTGGTTAATTCCATAGCTGGTTTATATCGTCTAGATGTACATAAAGTGTCACAACTAGAACGCTTTGCTGATTTATCTGCTAGAAATTTGATTCAGGCTATTCAGGCTTCCAAAACAGCCCCACTTCCAAAATTTATTACTGCACTTGGGATTCGCCATGTAGGTGCACAAACTGCAAATAGTTTGGTCAAAAAATTCCATTCCCTAGAAGAGCTTAGCAAAGCAGAAGAGGAAGATTTGCTAGAAATTCCAGATATTGGCAAAATTGTGGCAGAATCAATATTGGCTTATTTTGCAGATGAAGACAATCTTAAGATGCTTCAAGAAATGAAGGAGTTGGGCGTAAATCCAACTTACGAAGACACGTCTTCTTTGCCACTTTCTGGCAAAAGCTATATTATATCTGGTACTTTAGCGGATTATGATAGAGAAGAAGCCGAGGATATTTTGCGTGGGCTAGGCGCTACAGTTACTAGCTCCGTTACAAAAACTACTACTGCACTAATAGTGGGCGAAAAGCCAGGCAAAGGCAAGACAGACAAAGCAGAAAAACTCGGCATTCCAATCATGTCAGAAGCCGAGTTCTTGCAATTAATTGCTAAGCACTAATTTGTAAATAATTGACTGGCCTGAGTTAGTCCTAACTGAGGATTAAACTCTGAGATACGCATTAGCTCGTTATATTTGGCAATGCGCTCGGAGCGAGACAAAGAACCAGTTTTGATTTGTCCAGCCCCCAAACCTACTGCTATATGCGCAATGGAGGTGTCCTCGGTTTCGCCAGAGCGATGTGAAATTATAGTGTTGTAGCCGGCTTTTTTGGCCATCATTACTGCATCAATTGTTTCGGAAAGAGAACCGATTTGGTTAGGCTTGATTAAGATAGCATTTGCAACTTTTTCTGATATACCTTTTTTGAGTAATTTAGTGTTTGTAACAAAAAGGTCGTCTCCTACTAATTGACAACGTTTGCCAAGCCTAGCAGTCAAATCTTTCCAACCGTCCCAATCATTTTCGGCAAGGCCATCTTCTATGGATACTACGGGATAGTTATCTATAATCCAAGTATACCAATTGATTAAATCATCAGACGATTTCCAATCACCATTGGTTTTAAGCTCATAATGGTCGTTGTTGTAAAATTCTGAAGATGCGATATCCATTGCAATACAAATATCTTTGCCTGGGGTAAATCCGGCTTTTTCTATAGCTAGTTTGATGCACTCTAGCGGCTCGTTGTTGCCATCACGTACGTTTGGAGCATAACCGCCTTCGTCTCCTACTGTGGTAGGATAACCACGTTCTTTTAGAACATCTTTTAATGAATGGAACACTTCTGCCCCATATTGAACAGCTTCACCAATATTAGAAGCTCCTGTAGGTATAATCATATATTCCTGAAAATCCGTACTCCAATCTGCATGAGCACCACCAGTCATCACGTTCATCATTGGCATTGGTAACGACATTTTGCTAGATGTTCCGGCCAATTCCGCAACGTATTCATAAAAGAATAACTTTTTGGCTTTGGCAACAGCTCTAGCGGTAGCTAGAGAAACTGCTAGAATAGCATTTGCGCCAAGATTAGATTTATTTTCTGTGCCGTCCAAGTCTAGCATTAGTTTGTCTATGGTAGATTGGTCGGCAGAATTGCCAACAAGTACATCACGGATTTTGGAATTGATATTCCAGACGGCTTTTAGTACGCTTTTGCCGCCATAATATTTTTTGTCTCCATCGCGGAGCTCTAATGCTTCGCCAGAGCCGGTGGATGCGCCAGATGGAACTGCGGCTCTGCCCATGTGCCCAGTATTTAGAATTACATCGGCCTCTACAGTAGGGTTGCCACGGCTATCTAATATTTGTCTTGCTTTGATATCAGAAATAGTATATTTATCCATATAATAATTGTACCATTTATGCTAAAATAAAACCATAAATAGTATGGAGAACAACATATAATGGAAAATGAGGTAGATGCGCCAATAAGTGTATCAACAAGTGCGCCAGTAGAACCAACCATCCTAACGGCTACACCAGCGGAGCAAACCACTCAACCAAAAAAGAAGCCATTCTTAATAATAGGCATTATTATTGCAGTACTTCTTGTTGTTGGTGGAGGCGTAGTTGCTTTTGCATATTTTGCATCAAAAAATTCGCCAGAAGCAGTCTCTGCTGATATTTTCTCAAACTTAGTTAAAGAGAAAAACGTCCAGATAAATGGCAATGTAAAGATTGGAAACAATAATTCCTTTGCGGTCAAAGTTGTAACTAACAATGATATGAATGCTTCTATCAATATTTCAACTACACAAGGAGAAGATAGTACTTTTGGTTTTGATGGTATCTTTGCGGATAATAATATCTATTTTAAGATTGATAATAAATCTACCAAAAACAATCTTACACTAGGAGAACTAGATACCACACTAGTTAGTCCAGCAAATCTTGGTGCAATGTCGCTAATTAGCACTAATGACCTCAGCGGTAAATGGTGGGAGCTTTCTATTCCGGCTGCAGCAAAAGAGCTTGGTAAATATTTTGGCTCAGGGTTTAGCGCTGCAATAGACAATGTTTACTCTTGTACGGCCAATGCCGCCAAATCATTCTATCAGAACAGCGACGAGCAAATTGATTTGTACAAGAAACACACCTTTATCACTCTAAAAGAAAAATCAACAAATAGCTATGACGCATCAATAGACCAACAAAAATTAGCGGATTTTATTAGCGCACTGAAGAATACTAATACCTATAAAAACCTATATAATTGTATCAAAGGCGATGACTCTGAGTTTAATGATACGTCTTCTGTCGGAATAGACGGAGAGGAAATAAAAGAACAAATCAACAATACTCCTTTTTCTTTAACTATTAATACAGATGATAATCACAGGCTAACAAAAATCGCCTTTTCTACCAAAAATAACAGCGGGGCAGCCATAGAAGCAGATTTCTCATTTGAATACAAAGGATATACCGCTATCTCTGCGCCTAGCTCCCCTTCATCGTTTGCAGAGCGCCTTCCAGAGATACTAGCACCGTTCTTTACAAGCTACCAGAATATGTTATAATATTTACTAATGACAGATGCACTAAAAGCAAAATTAAAGACTTTACCATCCTCTCCAGGTGTGTATTTTCATAAGAACAAAGAGGGGGAGGTGATTTATGTCGGCAAAGCTGCTGTACTTAAGAATCGGGTGCGTCAATATTTCCAGAATACTGAAAAAGATCCAAAAACAGAAGCCTTAGTAGCAGAAATCTACGATACAGACTGGATCGTAGTGGATACAGAGATGGATGCGCTATTTTTAGAATCAGAAATGATTAAGCGCTATAAGCCTAAGTGGAACATACTTCTAAGAGACGATAAAACAGTTTCTTATGTTAGGATAGATATGAAATCAGAGGTCCCTTTTGTGTCTATGACACGTCAACCACTAGATGATAAAGCTACATATATTGGCCCGTTTTATGCTAAAACTACTGTTTCCACTGCCCTTAGAATATTACGTAAAGTTTTCCCATATTACGACAAACCATATGATGGTAAAAAAACACTAAATACAGATTTAGGCCTAACTCCTGGCATAGAAATTGGTAAAAGCTCCCCTAGAGAATATAAGAAAAACCTCAAAAAATTGATTCGCTATTTAGAGGGCGATCGCCAAAAATTGATACGCGAGCTAGAAAAAGAAATGAAGAGTGAGGCTGCAGCCAATCATTTTGAAAAGGCAGCTGAACTCCGCAATCAGTATTTTGGGCTGAAGGGACTAAAGAAAAAAATTGTCTTTTCTGATAAGGAATTTCTGGATATATCATCCGATCAGGCGCTAAAGCAGCTCCAAAAGATTCTACATTTATCAGAGCCACCTCGCAGAATTGAAGGATTTGATATTTCCCATGAGCAAGGTACAAATGTTGTTGCTAGTATGGTGGTATTTACTAATGGGGTATCAGATAGGGCCGAATATCGTAAATTCAAGATGCGACATCAAAGAAATGATGATACGGCCAATATGCGCGAGGTGATAGAGCGAAGATTAAAACATCAAGAGTGGACTTATCCAGATTTAATTCTCTTGGACGGCGCTGAAGGTCAAATTTCTGCGGTAAGGGATTTGCTGATTGATAAAAATATCCCAGTGATAGGACGTGATAAATCGGGTGATCACACTAGAAATGCCGGTGTGGTAATAGTTATCCCAGAGACTACTAAAAATGCGCAGACTATTTACCGACATGAGGTATTGCCGCCAGATTCACACATTGCTAAACTAATTGCACGCGTAGACGAAGAATCGCACCGCTTTGCTATTTCTTACCATAGGCTATTAAAAAGCAAATCTATACTAAAATAGCTATATGATTAAGAAACAGATATTGGCATTTGTAGCGCGTTGGGTGTTTTCTAGTGTGGGGATGTGGATTTCTATTACGCTATTTGCAACCGTTAGAGGTGAGACTATTTGGTGGATGTATGTCTTGGCTGGCCTAATCTTTTCATTACTAAATGCTATAATTCGCCCGATTGTCACCACTTTTGCTTTGCCACTTATATTATTAACAATGGGACTTTTTACAATTATCATAAATACTGCGATGGTATTTCTTACAATTAGATTTTTGTCTAATGTATCACTAGATTTTTGGGGCGCTATTTTATCCTCTCTAGTCCTAAGTATTGCGAATGGGGTTGTAAATTTTTGGTCTTCGCCTTATAATAAAAGGTAATTATGAATATTGGATCATTTTTACAGACTATTACTTTGATTTCTGCAATTCTGTCAATTCTTTTGATTTTATTACAGCAACGCGGAGCATCTTTAGGTGCTGGATTTGGCGCATCAGGTGAGCTATACACCACTCGTCGTGGGTTAGAGAAATCGCTTTTTGTCACTACTGTTGTAATGGTGATTATTTTCGTTTCATCTATTATTGCATTACTAATTATTCCATCATAGAGGCTTATGGGACAAGGTATTAAAAAGCGTGGGCAAAAGATAGTAAAACACTTTTCGCGTATTTCCAAAAAAGCTAGCGAAGAGGGAAAAGAGCATTTGCGAGAAAATGTTGTAGATAGAATTTCTCATATCAAAAACATTAAATTATTGATTTTGGAATGGTCTCTTCTGGTACTTGCTATTATTGCGCTTTCTATTACGCAATCATTTCTTTATACAGAGTCATATGCTACAAGCGCCTATGTTAAGGGTGGGACATATTCAGAGGCCACCATTGGTCGGATTAACTCGCTTAATC
The DNA here is from genome assembly GCA_017405225.1 of Candidatus Saccharimonadota bacterium. Lineage (GTDB taxonomy): Bacteria > Patescibacteriota > Saccharimonadia > Saccharimonadales > Saccharimonadaceae > Nanosyncoccus. Next base: position 32,325 of record JAFRAV010000015.1, read on the forward strand.
CACTCTTTGCAAATACTGATAGTGAAAAGGCACTTAGCAAACTGATGTTTTCTACACTATCGGCTGTAGACTATTCTGGGCACATTGGCCTAGGTCTGGCAGATTCTATTGTTACAGATGACAGTGGCACAATTTGGACAGTACGCTTGCGCGATAATCTAAAGTGGTCAGACGGTGAGCCTATTACTAACGAGGACGTAGTTTTTACGGTTCACTTAATTCAACTGCCTACCATCAATTCCAATTATTCTACCAACCTAACTAATGTTCAGGTATCAGTATCAGATGATGGAAATTTGATATTTACGTTGCCTACCGCTTATGCTAATTTTGTCTCGGCTCTAGAATTTCCAATTTTACCAGAACACATCCTAAAAGACGTTAATCCTACTTTGCTACTAGAGCATACCTTTTCTAATTCTCCAATTACCTCTGGGGCATTCACATTTAAAGCATCGCAAGCTGTTGGTAACACTGGAGAAAAGGTAGTATATCTTACACCTAATGAATATTATTATAAAGGCGCTCCACTTGTAGATAGTTTTGCGATTCACGCATATATGGAGACTGATGATATTATTACTGCGATTAACTCTGGTAACGTTACAGCTACAGCTGCACTTTCACCAATTGATGCAGATGAAATTACAGCAACCAATATTTATGAGAAACAAACCGCTCTAAACTCTGGCGTATTTGCCTTCTTTAATACTAATAGTCCAGTGATGTCTAATAAATTGGTTCGTCAAGCATTGCAACAGGGAATTGATATGCGCTCTTTGCGCGCACCATTGGGCGATGAGGAGGCTCTAGATTATCCATTGTTGCCAGATCAGCTAGAGGTGGCAGACTTGCCTAAGATTCCAGAATACGATCCAGATGCTGCCAGAGCTAAATTGGTTAGTTCCGGTATCACAGAAGGTCAAAAAATTACTCTTGCCACTATTAATACTGGCTATTTTATGGATCTTGCAGATAACCTTAGGTTCCAGCTAGAAAGACTTGGATTTTCAGTTGTTCTTAATATTATGCCTCCAGGCCAAGAGTTTTTAATGACGGTAATTCGTCCACGTAACTACGATATTTTGTTGTATGAGATTGAACTAGGCTCAGACCCGGACCTATTTGCTTATTATCACTCATCACAGGTGTCAGAAAACGGTCTAAATTTAGCTAATTATCGCAATACTATAGCATCTGATGCGGTATTAGCAATGCGCACTACATTGGATCCTAATCTCAAGGCCACCAAGTATAAGACTTTCCTAAAGGCTTGGATAGACGATGTCCCAGCCATTGGAATTTACAGAGTAAACTTATCGTATTATGTTAACAAAAACGTCCGTTCTTTCTCAGAGGATGTGCGTCTAGTAACACCGGTAGATAGATTTGTGGATGTGCAATATTGGGCTACAGAGCGAGCCACCAAGAATAGAACACCATAAAATAAGCCCTCCTAGGAGGGCTTATTTTTGTTGAAAAGTCTTTATTCAATGCGTCTATTAGCTATAGCTCCAAAATTCGCGAGTCGTAATAGATATACCAATTAGCTATAGTATGTTTTAATTATAGCATACTCTACCAAAAAAGTCAATAGCTTTAGCACATTTTCTTAGTTTAGATTATTTTTGAACACCTAAATAAATAGCAAAAACACTTTACAAAAATCATACAATATGCTATAATATATAGTATAATACAATGAATTTGGGTTATAGATATGTATAATAAATCAGTATATAAATCAAGATTTAACCAATCTCATAATATGAGATATCCTGTTTTTACATCTCAAAAGACCAACAATGATGATTACCCCTCTATAAACGCCGAAATGGCAAAAAGGACAATACGCAGGATACTTGCAAGTCATCAGAATAACCCTACTACAAAAAGTGATTCTCCTCTTAGTGGTGCCGACAAAGAGGCCTGGTGGGATTATATTAAAACAAATCATCCAGATAATTATAACCTTGCTGAAAAGTATTACGACAAAAAGCAAGATCCTAATTTGCGTGGTCAGTGTGTGATTTCAGATTTAACTATAAACGAGTATTTTGAAATATATGGTTTGCCACGTGTTGCTACTAAAGATGGCGTAATATATGTTAATGATAAGCCGGTTCGGCGATATGTTGGCAATGAAAAATATAGATTTTTGCGCAATGTTTTTTATAAAGCTCATGACGACAAGAATTTTTATTCGTGGAAGAAAAATCAATTTTATATATGCCAAAACAACCGCTGTGCTTGGTGTAAGAAGAAATGTCAACTCAAGGACACGCAGGTAGACCACATTAAACCACTCCTGTTCTTTGGCGATAATTGCGCGGAAAACTTAGTAATAGCTTGCAAGAAATGTAATTTTAATAAGAGTGCCCATACTAAGGGTTGGAACGACGGAAGAAATCAATCAAAAGAAAACCAAAAACCAGCGTGGATAAAAAATAACACTTACGACAATCTAATGAATAAAGCCCTTGTTGATGCCGAGGCAAAAGTAATATCAAAAGAGCAAGAAGATAAGATTGATAGAATAACGGTAAAACTAGAAGAAATACTGTTCTAATAAAATGACGCAACTAGCTAGGACCAATTTGCTCCGTGAATTGGCCCTGGGCAAGAAAGACTAGCAATCTGCTAAAAAACACCTGTTCTGGTTATTTATTTTGTTGAAGCGCTACTAATGATAGGGTGAAACAGAAAAAACCGCCAGAAGGCGATCTTATCAGTAAATTTGGTGCGCCTGACTAGACTCGAACTAGCACACCCGAAGGCACTACCACCTCAAGGTAGCGTGTATACCAATTTCACCACAGGCGCAAAGTACTTAAATAATTATATCATAAAACTACATTTTCTGCATTTTTCTGAAAATTCCTTGACATAAGCAGAATGGAGATATAAAATTAACTATAAGGATATTTAGATATTATTATATTTGGAAAGGGAGAGAAGATGTCTAAAACAAATAAACTTATAGCAGGCGTGAGCGCCTTAGCTGCTCTTAGTGCTTTGAGTATGCCTTTGGTTGCTAGTGCTGATACGCAATGTGTAGATGGAGAGACTTGTAGTGAGTCTGATAGCTTTACTGCCACTGTCAATGTCTCAGATATGATTAGCGTAGAGTTCAAATCCATTTCCGAGATTGGCACTAAGACTCTTAATTGTAATTCTCTCAACCAAACTGGCACTTCTGATGGCTGTACTGGTGATGCGCAGAGCACATATACCACTCTTCTCCCAGGCTCATCTAATATCACCGATAATACATCTTCGGCCTATACAGAGCTTCGTGTTAGTACCAACTCTCCTGCCGGTTATATTCTTACTCTCCTAGATACAGATACAATTATCAACCTCACCACTTCTGGTGGTGCTGCCATCAATGCTATCAATTCCAAGCCTGTTGGTACATCCAACCCAGGTTGGGCAGTATCAGTCAATGGTGCAGGTTGGCAAATTATGAAGGCTAGCAATCAAACTCCTATCACAGTCAAGCTTAATAATCCTACAGCATCTGGTACTATGACGCAAACCATCACCAATGATCTATCCACAGTTTACTATGGCTATGCTACCAGTAGTACACAGGCTCCCGGTCTATATACAGACACTATTATATATACAGCCACCACTCGCTAAAACACAGTAGGCACAAATTATAAACCGTCGTCATTATAGGCGACGGCTTTTTTGTAATTGGATTGTATATTGGAGCAGAATAGATTGCTTATAGGATGACCCTGGTTGGTTGTGGAAAATACTTCAAAAATTCTTATAAAAAAGTCTTGACATTAGCGTAGGCGGTATAGTATACTAAGAATCACAAAGGTCATATAAATAAACAACAAAAAATAGAAAGGAAAAATTTATTATGTCCAAAAAATCTACAAAAATTATTGCTGCTGCAGGCGTAGTTGCAGGTCTTGGTGTTGCTGCTCTTCCAGCATTGACATTTGCTACTTCTACAGTTGCAGGTGAAGTAGAGCTTACTGCAGAAGTTAACGAAGCAATCGCTATGACTATTAAAGGTAATGCTGATCCAAGCTCAGGTGAACCAGCTGTCCAGCAACCAGGTGTAGATGTATACACTCCAACCGGTGCTACAACAATTGATGGTCACCCTGTTGGAAGCCTATACGATTCTACTAATCTCGAGACTTCTTCATCTGCTGTAAGCCTTCTTCCAAACGCTGCTGATACTACAACTGCAACTTCTGAGATTAAGGTTTACACAAACGCTGCTGCTGGTTTCACCCTAAGCGTTAAAGATGCAGACACTATAACTGCTCTCACCCACACTGATGGTGAGTCTACTATTCCTGCAGGTGCTACTATCACTGCTGGTACAGCTGCTTGGGGCTACAAGGGTGGTTCTGTAGCCAACTTTGCTGCTATTTCTGCAACTGATGCAGAAGTTTACACCCAAAGTGCTCCTACATCTGGCGGCCAGACAATCAACATGGTCTACGGTGTTTCTACTGCTTCCGACCAGAAGACTGGTACCTACACTGATACCATCATCTACACTGCTACAACTAACTAATTATAGCTGTTAGATATAAAATCCCCCAGTAATGGGGGATTTTTTGATTTTGCTAAAATTACCCTTGATATTCCACCTTAAAACATATATAATGGAACACATAACAAGGAGGTTAATGGCTAAAAAAATAAAAGTATTTCTTGCTGCTCTTGTCGCAGTCGCAACTTTCGGAATTTGTAATATTGCATCTACCAATCCGGCTTACGCTGACGAGGTAGAGCGTCATCCTATTTTGCTTCAGATATCACCTACCAAGCAGAAGATTTCCCTCACCCCAGGATCATCTTATGTTGGTTCGTTTATCGTCCACAATGCTGGTACGCAGCCTTTCACATACTCTGTATCAGCTACCCCATATAGCGTTACCAATGAGGACTATAGTCCAAACTATTCTTCTCTTGCACAATATTCCCAGATGTCCGAGTGGATTACCTTTGACGAGGCTACCAAGACTGGCCGTATAGAGCCAGGTACTATGGTAAATGTCGCCTTTACAGTCAACGTTCCTACGGATGTTCCATCTGGTACCCAGTATGCTGCTCTAATGGCTCAAACAGAAGATGGCAACGCTGAGAATGCTACCGTAGCAGTCATTCACCGTGTAGGTATGATTTTAGCCGCTACAGTACCTGGTGACACTCGTGCCACTGGAGAGATTATCAAAAACAATGTTAGTTCTTTCTATTTCAATCCGCCAGTTACTATGTCTTCACTTGTTAAAAATACTGGTAATATAGAGCAAACAGCCACTTATACCTACAAGATTTATCCATTATTCTCTAACGAGGCCCTCTACAATAATGAAGAGAATCCCCAAAAATTAGATATCATCCCAGAGACAAGTCGCTTTAATTCTATGACTTGGGAAGGTGCTCCACAGCTTGGTATTTTCTGGATGGAGCAGTCTATTGATTTTGCTGGCGAGGTAAACACAGTAGGCAAGCTAGTCCTTATCTGTCCACTCTGGCTTTTGATCGTTGTGATTGTAGCTCTTGTGGCGGCTATTCTATGGCTTGTTAATCGTTCCAAAAAGCGTGGGCAACGTGCATCTAAATCAGCCCAAAAGGAGGAAAGATAATGAAAAAACTATCCAAATTATTAATTGCAGTTTTAGCCTTGGTGGCAACCGCGTTTGCACCAGTAGCTAATGTTTTCGCCGAAGAAGGAGAGAACAATGCTTGGCTTCAGGTGGCACCTGTCTCTAGCCGCGTTAAATTACTCCCAGGTAGCAATAACGAGTACTCTATAGTAGTAACAAATAATGGAGAGAACGAGCTTCGCTTTTCTGCGTCAGTTGCTCCATATACAGTTATAGATGAGAGTTACAACCTTAGCTTTACAAATGAGACTCTGCGTACCCAGCTAACTCATTGGATTAAATTTGTAAATCCAGATGGCTCTATCACTGATAAATTTGTTGCATCAGTTGCTCCTAATAGCGACATAGCTATCAACTATCGTGTTAGTGTGCCAGATAGTGTTCCAGCAGGTGGACAATATGCGGTTATCCTAGTCCAAACTGAGACCGATCAAAACGTAGAAGGCGCTGGTGTTCAGACTATTCCACGTGTGGGTGTAGTGATTTATGGTCGCACTGACGGAGAAACAGAAGAAAAATCAGAATTAATTAGTTTTAACATCCCTACATTTATGACCGAGGGCAAGGTTAGCGCCTCCTCTGTCATTAAGAATACTGGTAACGTAGATTTTGAGGCCAAATACTCATTTTCTGTAAAATCAATTATCGGCAAAGAGTTATTTGCAGTTAATGATAAATCAAACATAATTTTGCCAGATACTCAGCGCAAAGAAGAGTTTGTATGGGAAGAAACACCTACTATTGGTATCTTCCAGGTTAGCTACAAAGCGGAAGCACACGGCCAAGTTCTAAAGGATGAGACAGTGTTTGTGATGATTTTGCCAGTGTATTTAATTGTAATTATGATTTTACTATTGACAATTATAATCATATGGATTATAATGTTAATCAGGAAGCGCAAAGAGCGCAAATCACGTCTCTTGGTCTAGAACAAGAGTTGCAGATTCGCTCGCGCAAGCCAAAACAAAAATAAAAAAATAAAAAAAGTGAGTGTAAAATGCAACTAAGTAAAAAGAAAGTCGTTGGCCTTGGCGGTCTTGCTCTAGTAGCGGGATTGACTGCTGTTGCTGCAAATGTGCCTGCAGGGGCAATTTCTGCAAGCGGTGCCGTAAACATCGTAGTTGAAGTCTACAGCATCAACTACAGTACAACAATTGAATCACCTATGGATGGTGCTACCTATGAGCAGCCAGTGGTGAAATTCAAAGAAACCCACGCTCGTGTGGATAACGTAAAATATTATCTAACTAATACTACTACTGGTGTTACTTACGAATTAAGTCAATACGAGGTAACTGGTGACGATGTAAGCGGTACGGTAGAGTTTACGCTTGACCTAGATGATTACGGTGGATATGGTACTTATATCTTCCGTTCTGCTATCGTATCTCATGGTTCACACTTTGATGATGAAGATTCAGTGCAGTTTGTCTACGCATCGCCAGAATCTCCAAACGTACCAAATACTGGTAGCAACAATCTTGGAGCTTTCTATGGCTCTCTCAATATAGCTAAATCAGATCTTCTTACTACTGGCTTGATTGGGTTTCTTGCCATCAGCCTATTAGCTTTGTTTGTTATTCGCAAATCAAGTAAAACTGAACGCAAATAACAACTTCTCATTTTAGAAAGATTTTGTTTTTGGCTCATCTTGTAAAATGGACACCATGCGAGGGGTGTCCATTTTTTGGAATCTTGTTGAAAAAATCTCAAAACCATGCTAGAATAATATTCATGGGCGGTTAGCTCAGTTGGCTAGAGCGCATCTTTGACGTAGATGAGGTCAGAGGTTCGACTCCTCTATCGCCCACCAGTTCGTTCCATCTCGGAGTTTTTCCGCACTCGCTCGCCCACTAGGCGCGCTTCGTTTGGGCAAAACATCAATCCAAAACGAACTAATGTACAATAACAATCTGGGTCGGTAGCTCAGCAGGTTAGAGCACGGGCCTTTTAAGCCCGGTGTCGAGGGTTCGAGCCCCTCCCGACTCACCAACATTCAAAATTAAAATCGCCAGTCTAGGCGTTTTTTCTTGTTCACTCTATTCCACTCTTTCGTAATGTGCTATAATTAGATTAACTTTATAGAGGATTATGGTTATGGTAAAAGCAGTAAAAAAGAAAAAAACACGCTCTTCATCAGCATTTGATAATATTAGCAAAAAAGTCAAAGCAGGCCTTAATGCTGCAACTATTTCTTCATTAGCACTAATGCTTTTGGGAGTACTATTTATCGTATTCCCAGTTAGCTTTCTTAGCATCTTGCGCTGGATTTTTGCGGTACTGTTTTTCTTGGGTGGAGCAGCACTCTTTGCCTCACAAATTCGCGGCAGAGCATTTTTTGGTACTTCAGTGATTGCGGCTATCTTGGTGGTAGTTGGTTTAATTTTTGCCACCAACAAAGAATCAGCTGGTATCTTTTCTATCATACTCGGTGCTTGGTTTGTTGTAAGCGCCTTGTCGTCTAGTGCGCTTACTTCTGCACTTAGTGGAGCTGTGGCATTTTGTTCTAGATTACTATCATTTATCTCGCTAGTCTGTGGCATCTTAATGATTATCAATCCGTTTGGTGGCTCTGTATCAATTATGGTCTTCTTGGGAATTGTAACTATTATTCATGCACTTTCCTCGTTAATAGATGTTTTAATTATGCGCTCCCATCTAAACGACTTAGAAACCAAAATTTCCTCAGTAGTTATAGATGGCGAAGAAATCTAATCGCCACAATCTGTTGGCTAGTCTTAATTATTTAGTTTTTTGATTCTTTTTGCTTATTATTATCTTGTTTTTATCATAAAAAAATGATATAATAGCCAAGTTATGCAAAAAATTCGTAATGTCGCGATCATCGCCCACGTTGATCACGGAAAAACTACTCTTGTTGACGGGCTACTAAAACAGTCTCATACTTTTCGTGACAATCAGGCAGAAATGTCTCAAACTCTAATTATGGATAGCATGGACCAAGAGCACGAACGTGGCATTACTATTACAGCCAAACAAACAGCGGTTTATTATAACGGATATAAAATCAATATTATTGACACTCCAGGGCACGCAGATTTTTCTGGTGAGGTAGAGCGCACTCTTAATATGGCCGATGGAGTATTACTAATTGTAGATGCTCAGGAAGGGCCAATGCCTCAGACTAAGTTTGTGCTTCAAAAAGCACTTAGCCTACATCTAAAGCCAGTAGTCGTTATCAATAAAATTGATAAGCCAGCTGCTAGGATTGAGGAAGTAAAAGATGAGATTTCTGATTTGTTTCTAGAATTAGCTACAGATGAGTCACAGTTAAACTACCCAATTTATTATGCGATTGCTCGTGATGGCAAGGCTGGTAAAACTACAGAGCTAGATGACGATTTGCACGTGATTTTTGAGAGTATCATTAATGATATTCCAGAGCCAAAAGTAGATTCAGATGCAGAGAAGGGTGCGCAGCTATTAGTAGCGGCACTGGCTGCAGATAACTATCTAGGTAAATATGCGATTGGCAAAATTTTTAGAGGCAAGCTAAAAAAAGGTCAGCAAGTAAAAGTTTTGCGTAATTTAACAGGAAGCGATTTGCAAACTATTTCAGCTAAAATTGATCGCATCTTTACTTATCGCGGCTTAGGCAAAGAAGAGGTAGAAGAAGCTGCAGCTGGTGATATTGTGGCGCTTACGGGGCTTACCGATGCTAACATCGGTGATACGATTGCCACTGGTGATAATCCTGAAGCGCTCCCAACTATTGAGCTAGAGCCACCTACTCTTTCTATTTATATTGGCCCAAATACTTCACCTCTCAAAGGCAAAGAAGGTGAGTTTACTACTTCCCGTCAAATCGCAGAGAGGCTAGAAAGGGAATTAGAGACAAATATTGCTCTAAAAATTACTCCAGATGGACTAGGTTATAAGGTGTCTGGTCGTGGCGAGTTGCATTTATCTGTATTGATTGAGACCATGCGCCGCGAGGGTTACGAGCTAGAAGCAGGCCGTCCAGAAGTAGTATATAGAGAAGTAAACGGACAACTAGAAGAACCTATAGAATCTCTTTCTATAGAGGTAGATTCAGAATATGTGGGTGCGGTATCACAAGAAATGGGCATCAGAAAAGCAGAGCTAAAATCCCAAGAACTCACATCTTCTGGTAGTACTCGCTTTACTTACGAGATTACTACAGCTGCACTAATCGGCCTACGTAATAATCTCCTTACCGCTACAAAAGGTACGGTGATTATGTCTAGTATTCCATCTGGCTATAAGCCAGTAGAGAGCAAATATAAGCCAGAGCGTAATGGTGCTTTGATATCATTTGAAGACGGCGTCTCTACAGCGTATGCTTTAGATGCGGCTCAGGCTCGTGGCGTGCTCTATATTCCACCACAAGTCCCAGTTTATCAGGGTATGATTGTAGGTCTATCTAACAAAAAAGATGACCTAGATATTAATATTTGCCGCGAGAAACAGCTTACAAATATGCGTACGCACGCTTCTGACGGTGCGATTCAGCTTACTCCTTACACTCAATTATCCCTAGAGCAATGCCTAGATTTTCTACTAGACGATGAATTGCTAGAAGTTACACCAAAATCTCTCCGTCTTCGTAAACGCCAATTGGACCCAATCAAAAGAAAACGCGAAAACCGCCAAAATTAACAAAAGCCCTATAACTAAACTAGAGCCAAATGACTCCAGTTTTTCTATGCTAAAATAGAATTATGTTAATTGATTCGCACTGTCATATTCATGATCAAGACACTTATAGGTTTGCTTTCTCGCGTGCGCAAATTTCTCATAAGATGTTGGCAAAATATCCAGATATGCCACATGAATTAGCAGATTTTACCCCTGATAAATTGATTGAACGAGCGCATGATAATGATGTAATGAAAATGATTTGCATTGGTACCTCACACCAAGATTCTTTGCTTGCACGAGATTTTGCTACGGAGCATGTCAACAATGGGGTTTACTGGTCCTACGGTATTCATCCCGATGAGGCAGACAGTGAGATAACGGCTTCGGGGTCCTGTCGCCACGGCTTTCCCCATTGCTCCTCGCTAACGACGCTGCGGGGCAATGGGGAGCCCCTGCATGGCGCCACCCCTCGCTCCGAGATCCCTGTTGCTATCGGCGAGGTTGGTCTTGACTACCATGGCAAGTCAATTGCCGAAAATGGCGCGGATTTCCGCGAACAGCAGATCCAGCTGTTTGAGCAGATGCTCCAGCTCGCACGCGATAATGACTTACCTCTGATTTTCCATGTACGCGAGGCATATGACGATTTCTTTGCAGTACTAAAAAATTTTCCGGGCGTGCGTGGAGTGGTTCATTCTTTCTCTGATTCAGAAAAAAATTTACGCGAGTCACTAGATAGAGGATTCTATATTGGTGTTAATGGGATGGCAACATTCGCACCAGAATTACCACTACCTCCACTAGAGAGGATGCTCCTAGAAACAGATGCTCCGTTCTTGACACCAGCGCCATTTCGTGGTACAATAAATGAGCCGGCATATATCAAAAATATATGTGCCTACATTTCTAAGGTAAAGGGAGAATCTGAGCAAACTGTTGCAAAGATTACTACAAAAAATGCAGAAAAACTCTTCAATATCTAGTATTAATGATATTCCTACTTTTTCTAAAAAGTCAGGTTACGCTTTTGATACCTTAGATTTGGATCTTTATCGCGAGCTTAATCTTATTTCTGAGGAGATTGGACGATGCCGTTCGGAACATCTAAAATAAAAGACCCCGTTGCTGATATTATGAAATCAGCCAAGCATGTTATTAAGGCGCCAGTCAAAAAGGCAACTGGGTTTTTTCGCAATCTTTTTAAGACTACCCCAGCTAAGCAGAAATTGACAGAAGAAGATTTGATAAATGCAGAATCCCAGTTAGGAGCCACGCTTTTTGGACCTGTTCCAAAAGGTCATAGACGCGAGTTTTTCCGCTTCCAGCATAACATTTGGGTGTATCACGAGGCCTGGACCAAAGATGGTAAAAACATGGAATCTACCATTACTTATGAGGTGCGAGAAAACGGTGTATATAAGCTACCTCTAGGCGGGCAGTATATCAAGATTAAAGGCGCAGAGCTAGAAAACTTTCGCCTTGCAGTGCGCGAATATCTAAAAATCATCAAGCAAAGACTATACTAGAACCAAGGTGAAACACCTTTAGAATAGTACTAAATTTCTCTTATGCTTGACAAATTTAGCCAAGTATGCTATAATGATATATAGGGTTTAAGTTGTTCTACGGAGGTAGAGGCTTAACCAGTAACTAATAATGTTTGCAAATTCCTAAATAATGGTTTTGGGAATTTGCGCTGCCAAATTGGCAGAAAGGGGGAAACATGAATAATAAGGGAAAAAACAGAATTAGGACCTCAGAGGCATGCCTTGGTACGTTTTTTGGGACGCTTGTAGGCATCATGGCGGCGATATTATTTTATCGCTTATTTGAGGATAAAATCGTCTTTCTAAGAGGTCCAATTGCACTGGATCTTGGTGCGATGGTTGGAATAATGGTAGGTTCATTTCTTGCCAGAATCGGCTATCGCGAGAGAGAAAGAGCGCGCAGGCGAAGAGAAAGAAGGGCTCTTCGCGACTGGGAGGGATACAAAGCTATAGTCCGCGAAGGCTATAAGAACAATTATCCTTTCCTCAAATAAAATCCTTAGCCCAGGGCAATGCTCTGGGCTTTTTACGTATTATGAAATGGGCTAGATTTCTATAATTTTGTGCTTGGATTTTTCACCAGATATTAGCTTGACACTGGTTTTTGCCACTCCAAAATACTTGGCCAAAGCTTCTACTGTAGCTTTGTTGGCCTCGCCATCGTGGGCTTTAGCATGAGTGCGCACGATGATTTCGCCGTTTTCTTCGGTGATTTTTTCTATTTTGGATCCCGGTTTGACAGTAACAGAGTATTTCATTTGGCTCTATTATAACATTTTTTAGCGCTAACATGGGTGGGACTGGGGGATCATCATGGGTGGAAAAAGCATAAAAAGTATTGACTTTTCAGGGTATCTATGCTATAATATATAACATAGGTTTAATTAGGGAGTATATCTTTAACCTATTGTATATTAAGAGTTTGATCCTTAAACTCTTTGAAACTCACATTCAATTATAGGAGGGAATAATTATGAAGATTGGTTTTTTAAAGAAGAAAGGTATCACTAGACATGATCTCAATAAGGCACTGTCAACCTGCAAGGAAATGACCTATGCGTCAGAGCTTGCAAAACTGCATTTTAGGGAAGTTACCCTGGAAAATGATGGGCCCAACAACCACAAGTTAATCGTTTTTGTCCATAATTGGGCACGGGCGCTTGAGGGAGAGATCATGCAAGGACACCCTGTTAATAGTAGGACAGCATCGGAAATATGCGATCTTCTGGACAAGGGTGGATGGCTGGCTGGTAGCGAGTACCAGTTTGTCAGGATGGAGCTTTTGCTTCACTGGAAATACGCTGATCTTATCATGACCGATAGAGAAAGACGCGTTTACAGGGAAGACGTATTTTATAAGAGGCTGCATGATATTGCTTAAAAAGTTTAAGGAGGTGAACTCACGGGTGCCTAGAAATAGGTACCCATTTTTTATCTGTTATTTTCTGAAAACCTCTTGCTTTTTACCCTCGGGGGGGGGTATAATTAAACCAAAAGGAGGTTTATGACTAATTCACCAGAAGGTAGAATGGAAAAATCCGGCGAAAATACAGGACAGAACATTTGGCAGGAATCCATGGCTGACGCTCCATCTTTTGATGTGAATAGGGCAGAAGAACTAAAATCTCAATACGAAGAGTCTCATCCACAGGCAGTAAAAGATGTCGAAAAAGCCCGCGAAATGGCAATGGCCGCTTATGAGGACACCTCTATCGCGGCGGATATTAGGCAGTTCACAAAGAAAGTTGAAGAAGATCCTAATTCTGCTGTTGCAATAAAATTGAATGAGGATGCTGCTAAATTTGACGAGAGAGCGGACGCAGCTGCAGAAAAAGCCGGCAGAGAGTATGATGGATATGATCCGGATTCGAAAGAAGCTCGAAAAGATATGGTTCTAGATAAGTTTAATCGAGCTGTAGATTTGATGCCAACCGGTAAATATGAACAATGGATTAAGAAGAGTAGAGAGGCTTCTCGTAGTATTGAAGGTGCTCAGGATTTAGAAATTGCGCTTAGCGCGATGGAACAACTAAATGCGAAAAAGAGTCCAGAAGAAGTAAATGAATATCTAAAATCACAGAATTTATCCGATGAGAAGATGGCAAAAGTTCGCGACATAATTTTGAACTTTTCAGATCAGGGACCAGATTTCCTGCTCCAGACAGACAAGTATTCGTTTTCTCAAAAAATGGATATTCGCAAAATCAGAAAAAATAATGAGCATCTAAGATACATTGACGCAACAGAAGCAAGCCATTACAAAGATGATGCTGAGTGGTATAGAAATTCAATCATAAACTCCTAACTAACCCATTTTCTTGCTTTTTTCCACCTCTTGTGGCATAATATTTTTATGATTTATCTTGATCATGCTGCCGCTACCCCTGTTAGCAAAAAGGCGCTTGCAAAAATGTTGCCTTATTTTTCTGATGAATTCTTTAATCCATCTTCTCCATATCTTCCGGCGGCGCACCTCAGGCAAAATTACGAATTTGCCAAGGGTCAAATCGCCCATACCATCGGTGCAAAGGGCAATGATATTGTGATTACAGCTGGCGCAACGGAGTCAATTAATCTAGCTTTCACCGCGGCGGAAGGCTTATCTGGAAACATCTTAATTCTGGAAACCGAGCATCCTTCTGTCCGCGCAACCGCTCGCGCACTTGTGGAAAACTCCGCCAAGGGCGGCAAATCACCTCTAGAATTGAGAGAAATCAAGGTAGACAAAACAGGGCTAATTGATTTAGACGATTTGCGCCAGAAGATTGATGAAAATACAATTTTTATATCTGTTAGCCTGGCCAATAACGAGCTTGGCACTATTCAGCCACTAGCAGAAATCTCTGAAATTATAGAAAAAGAGCGATCCCACAGGCTAGAACTAGTCAAAGACAAGAAGCCTACCAGTGTTTTGCCTATTATTCTGCATTCCGATGCTTCTCAGGCGCTAAATTTGGTAGATATCTCGGTAGCTCGCCTTGGGGTGGATTTGCTTACGATTAATGCTGCCAAAGTGGGTGGTCCAAAGGGAGTGGGCGCTCTATATGTAGGTCGTGGCATAAAGCTAAATCCAATTATTGTTGGTGGCGGTCAAGAGGCGGGACTGCGCTCTGGTACAGAAAACGTCCCAGGTGTAATGGGTTTTGCCGTAGCGGCAGAAGAAACCAAAGAACATCTGGCTGGAAATCGCAAAAAATATGAAAAGTTTGCTCAAATTCTAAAAAATAAGCTTCAAGAATCCCCTATAGAGCCTCTTTTTCTAGGCAATAAAAAACATCAATTGGCAAATTTTGTGCCGGTGTGTTTCCCAGGTATAGATGCTGAACGTATTATCTATAAATTAGAAGAAAAACAAGTTTATCTCTCTACTGGCGCGGCTTGTGCGGCTAATAAGGGTGCAAAATCTCATGTTTTGACTGCAATTGGGCTAACGGATTCAGAAATAGCCGGCTCACTCCGCATTTCTCTGGGTGTACTAAATACCGAAGAAAACGTCAAAAAAGCTGGTGAGCTAATTGTTCAGGCGGTCTCAGAAGAATTTGCCCGTGTAAGTGGTGACCAAGCACAAAAACAGGAGTCTAAAAATGCCTAAAAACGCAAAAAGTAACGGAAAAACCGTATTTTTGGGCATGTCTGGCGGCGTGGATTCGTCACTTTCGGCTGTACTCCTAAAGAAACAGGGGTATAATGTCGTCGGTGTTTATATGAAAAACTGGTCCAAAGATCTTCCTGGCATGAAATGTCCTTGGGCGGAGGATTTGGCCGATGCAAAACGTGTAGCGGTAAAACTTGGAATAGATTTTAGGGTGTTTGATTTTGAGACAGAGTACAAACAAAAAGTAGTAGATTATATGCTTGACGAGTTCAAAAAAGGCAATACCCCAAACCCAGACATCATGTGCAATCAAGAGATTAAATTCAAGCTGTTTTATGAAGTCGCGATGGAACAGGGGGCAGATTTTATCGCCACTGGTCACTATGCCAGAACAGGGGTAGATACTGCAGGAGTTCCAGCCCTTCTTCGTGCTAAAGACGAGAATAAAGATCAGACCTATTTCCTCTATCGTATCTCTGATGAGGCCTTAAGTAAAACAATTTTTCCAATTGGCGATATGCTAAAACCAGAGGTAAAGGAGCTGGCCGCCAAAAAAGGTCTAGATAATGCCTATAAGAAAGAATCCATGGGTGTATGTTTTGTGGGTGAAGTGGGTATAAAAGACTTTCTCAAAGAATATGTGGACATTGAGCCGGGCGAGATACGAGATATTGACACTAATAAACAACTAGGAGTGCACGAAGGAGCGATTTTTTATACTGTCGGACAACGACATGGTCTAAATATTGGTGGTGGCTTGCCGTATTATGTGGTAAAAAAAGACATTAGTAATAACATAGTTTATGTATCGCGCAACCTTAATAATGCCCAGCTTTGGACTAAGGAACTGATACTAAAAGATGTATTTATCAGAGGTAGTGAGGCAGGAAAACAATTAGCAAATTCAAACAAAGCTAAAATTATGGTACGGATTCGCCATCGTGCACCGCTAATCCAGGCAACTATAACTGATTACAATAAAGATACTCAAGAAGTCAAGGTGATATTTCTAACGGAAATCAAACACCCCGCCAGTGGTCAATCTGTGGTCTTTTATCAGGGCGACGAGTGTCTGGGTGGTGGAATTATCGCATAAAAGTCAAACAGCACAAAAATTAAGCACATAATCTGGATATAAAAAAGGCGACCAAAGGGCCGCCATTTTTTAAAGAACATCTGTTATTTTGCGCACCACATAGAGATGAGCTGTTTTGCTGTACTTTGGCTTGTCTCCACGCTGTTTACCCACCAATAAGTAGAGTACTTATTGGCACTAATCAGCGTGGTTTGCTGGTATAAGTAGATAATGGCTTTGGAATTGCTGAGAGTAATAAGTCTGGTAATATAAGCGTCTGTATCGTAAATTGTTTGGACGCTATATTGCCAACCCCTCTCTGATGCATACCAGAGCATATCGTTGGTCAGCCGCTCTGTCTCATTGATAATGCCGTTGTAATTCTCGGCATTAGTGGGAGACCTCATTGATGTAGAGGGCTTGGGCTGATAAATTTGTGCAGGTTGCTGATAGTTAAGCTTCTGCACCTGCGGGCAAGTAGCCGGATTCTGCGGCACTATAGGCTGTGGTGCAACAGGCTGCTGGACCTTGCCATAGTAGGGTGACAGAATATCGTCTGCGGGCAAGCAAACGTAGTTATGTCTGCCACTATAGTTCTGCTTGGGAAGATGGACTACATTGGTAGGGTATTGCACCTGCACCTGCGTGGCATTGCTAGGCAATGCTAAAGTTGGCTGATATACTATGCCGTTGATGATAATCGGTCCTGCATTAGGGTCTGTGGCAACGTAATAATTGATTACGCCAGCAAAGGCTACCCTTGGTGTGATTGCTATTGCAATGATACCAATAGCAACTGCCGCTATAACAGATAAAAACCTCCGTGTCTTCATATTGACACCTCCTATAAAGATACTAAATTTTTGTAGCATTTTGTAGATTTTTGCGACTACAAAAACTACATAGTTTCACTACAATTATACCTTAAAACAAGAATAATTACAACTCTTTCTTTATTATATCACACAAATGCAAAAAAGTCAATATATACCTCTGTTAATCTGTGTGTTATAATCTACTTTATGAATGCAAGTGAAATCCGTCAAAAATTTTTAGAGTTTCAAGAAAAAAGAGGCCACAAAATAATTCCGCCTGCTCCTCTGGTATTAGAGAATGATCCTACTACACTATTTACCGGCTCTGGCATGCAACCTTTGCTCCCATATCTGCTTGGTCAGCCACACCCTATGGGCAAACGCTTGACTGATTCTCAGCCCTCTATGCGCTTGCAAGATATAGAGGACGTAGGTGATCCTAGACATACTACAGTCTTTGAGATGCTAGGTAACTGGTCGCTTGGCGATTATTTTAAGGAAGAACAGATTCGCGGATTTTTTGAATTTCTTACTAAAGTTGTGGGGCTAAACCCAGAGAAAATCTTTGTCACTTGTTTTATTGGAAATGATAAATATGGCATACCTAAGGATACGGAGGCGGCTTCTATCTGGCAAAAAGTGTTCAAAGAGGCTGGAATAGATGCCAAAATAGCAGAAATTGGTTCTGCTTCTGATGGAGATAAGAGAGGCATCAAAGAGGGAGAGCACATCTTCTTTTATGATGACCATGAGAACTGGTGGTCCAGAGGTGGTGGAATTGATACTACCCCTATTGGTGATCCTTGTGGTCCAGACAGCGAGGTATTTTATGATTTTGGCGAAGACAAGCAAGATGTTGCTAAGTATGGCAAATCTCATCCTGCCTCAGATGGTGCACGTTTTATGGAGATTGGCAACCAAGTCTTTATGCAATACAAGCGCAATGATGACGGCTCTTTCTCTGAATTAGAGCACAAAAATGTGGATTTTGGCGGTGGATTGGAGCGTATTACAGCGGCCAGTATAGATAGTTTTGATGTGTTTAAGATTAGTCTGCTTAAGCCAATTATAGACAAGATAGAAGAGCTATCTGGTAAAAAATACGATAACAATACCGATGAGATGCGCATTATTGCAGACCATCTGCGTGGTGCATACCTGCTGTCTGCTCAGGGGCTAAAGCCTAGCAACAAACAACAGGGTTATGCGTTGCGTCGTTTGATTCGTCGTGCGATTTTGAAGGCGCTGGACCTCGGTATTGCGCAAGATTTTATTCCAGAGATTATCCCGATTATTGCTGAGAATTATAAAGATTTACCGGATAGTATCCTAACCACGCGCGAGGATGCGGTGGCGGTATTAGAGAGAGAAGAACGTGCTTTCCGTCAAACGCTTAATAAAGGCCTCAAAGAAATGCATAAGATGGTTGGTCAGGATGAGGATGGTATCTTAACTGGGGTGGATTTGTTTAAGTTGCAAGATACGTATGGTTTTCCATTTGAGGTATCTGTGGAAGAGGCATATCGTCAAAATATCCAGTTATCAGAGAATTACAAAGAAGAATTTGATATGGCTTTGGCCGAGCAACGCGAGCGTAGCAAGACCGCTAGTAAGGGTATGTTTAAGGGCGGCCTAGAAGACCATGGTGAGATGAGTACCAAATATCACACTGCTACACACCTCACGCTTGCTGCGCTGAAGAAGATTGTAGATAAGGATATTCACCAAAAAGGCTCTAATATCACTCCAGAGAGAATGCGTCTAGATTTCAACCTAGACCGCAAGCTTACCCCAGAGGAAAAACAGGCAGTAGAAGACCAGGTAAATGAGTGGATCAAGGCGGATTTGCCTGTAGTATTTGACACCTATGACAAGGAATATGCCCGCGATGAGCTAAAAGCCGAGGGTATGTTCTGGGAAAAATATGATGACAAAGTGAAAGTCTATACTATTGGCGACTTTGATAATCCAATCTCGCGCGAGATTTGTGGTGGTCCACATGTAGAGCATACAGGGGTGATTGGCCATTTTAAGACTAAAAAAGAAGAGTCAAGTAGTGCCGGAATTAGGCGTATAAAAGCAATTGTTTCATAAACTCCCACCCATCCACCCACTTCTAGTGCGAGCAATGAAACGTTTGTGAGCTGCAATCGGGTAAACCCGATTTTGGATGTTGTGTCACTACTATGCGTTTACGTCAAAATATGGTATAATTAATAGTAAGGTGGTAGTTCTTTTATATACGGATTATTTAAGGGGGTGGTAAAAACGACGGTAGCATTTTTTGCATTATTTTTGGGATTAATTTCAGCGTGCTTTTTCTCATTTATTACGGGATTCATGATGTGTAATAAAATCAAATACAGTAGCCGTTCAGAGGAACAGGGTTGCTCAGACGAACATGATGATG
>JAFRAV010000016.1 GCA_017405225.1 Candidatus Saccharimonadota bacterium
ATTAAAGGATTTTTCAGGTCTGGAAAATCCCAATATTGAGATTCTCCTGGTCCTACCTCTTCACCCAGTATGGCTATGGCGATAATCAGGATGGAGGTACAGGACTAAAGTCATATCCACTAGACTATGTCTACTCTGGCAACTACAACTGGAATAATGGTCGCTTGTACAGCCAGGGTGTCGATGCGTACTTGTGGTCTTCTACTATCGTTAGTAGTACCACTGCTTATAGATTGTATACGTGGTCTACGGGTGTGCGCCCTGCAGAATCCGGTACTAAGGCAAGCGGGCGCGCTCTCCGTTGCGACTTTGGAAGTTAGCATCCTGATTATACCTCTTCACCCAGTATGGCTATGGCGATAATCAGGATGGAGCTAATGGTTTACGCTCGTACCCACTAGATTATATCTTAACTGGAAATATACATTATACGCTTGGACGATTATACTTTCAAGATGTACAAAGTAGTTATAGCTCTTTAACTAATGGCGGAACAAATGACGCATATAGGCTCGCAATACAACAGGACTTGGTATTTAGAGGCATGCCACTAAAGAGCCAAGGCAATGCTCTTCGTTGCTTTATATAAACTGACAAACAAAGAAAACCGGTATAATTAAATTTTGGGACATTTGTCTAAAATACGGACAAGTGTCCAAAAAAATTGTAAATAGGCATATATAAAATAATTATTCAAGCAGTAGCATAATAAAAGCTATTAATTAGTTATGGTGGGAGTCGGCAATGCTAGGTAAGTCTGGAGTTAGGCTAGTCATCTCGTTGTTTGTACTTCGGCAACGAAAGAGACCTACACGTAGGTAGGCCTCAACACGCCCTGAAGCAGTGTGACTTAGCGGCACTGCTTTTTATGTTTTTAGTATAAGGCTTATTACACCAAAAAGCAATACCTACAAGTTGTAAATATAAAATCAGTATCCGCTAGAAAGGCAAATGGGCTTGCTTTTCGTTGCATTCCAGTTGTTGGCTTGTAACAAAGCATACTTTGATATTTTTTCAAGCGCTAGCCTGATAAATCATTTTTATCAGTCTTATGCTTTTATTTTTTGCAATTATATCGCATATTAGTTGTGCAGGCCGGCTGGGGGAATTCGGCAGAGTCGGCCTACGATGTAACAAATGCGACAAATGCTTGCAAAAAACTCTAATCTGAGGTATAATAGTCCCGATAATATTAAACACTCAGCAAGTGAGTCTAGAGCTGCATTTGCTTTAACCAAAGGAGTATAATAAAGTGCGCCAGTATGAACTGACAGTTTTGATTCATCCTGATTTAGAGATGAATCTTCAGCCTGCACTTGATAAAGTCAACAAAATTATCAAGGATGCCGGTGGAGTAATTACAAAAGAAACCAACGAAGGTAAAAAACGCCTAGCATATAGAATTGCAAAGCAAGAATTTGCAGTCTATTACTACTATGAGTTAGATTTACCTTCTGCAACAGAGCACGAATGCGTAGCCAAGATTGTTAATGGTCTTGATATTGCAGACGAGGTAATTCGTCATTTGCTAGTCATTGTAGATGACAATCGCCGCAAGGCTAAAGAACGCAAAGCTCAGAAAGAAAATGAAGAAGCTTCTAAAGAAGCTGACGAAGAAAACAAAGCCGAAACAGAGGAGGATAATTAATGGCTAGAGGTTTTTCCAAAGTAGTTATTATGGGTAACCTTACAAGGGACCCAGAGAATAGATCTACTACTTCAGGTACTAATGTAACAAGTTTCTCTGTGGCAGTAAATCGTAGCTACAAAGATTCTGGCGGTAACCAAAAAGAAGACGTTTCCTTCTTTGATTGTACAGCATGGGGTAAAATGGGAGAAACCATTGCTCAGTATGCTAAGAAGGGCACCGGTATTCTTTTGTCCGGTCGTTTGAGCCAACAAACTTGGGAAGATAAGAACTCTGGTCAAAAGCGTTCCAGAGTAGAAATCGTTGTAGAAGATTTTAACTTTGTTGGTGGTGGTAATGGTGGAGATGGCTATACACCTTCTAGCTCAAAATCAAGTAGCAAATCCAACAAATCAGACGATTCAGACAATGACGCTGAAGTTGTTCCAGAGGATATCCCAGAGGATGATGGCGGAGAAGTGTCATTAGATGAGATTCCATTTTAATTAGTAAACGGAAAGGAGAGGAAAATGCATAAAGCAAAAAATGATTCAGATTTATACTTTGACTATCGTGACGTTAAAACTATGCAAAGATACATTGATGCCTATGGCAGAATTGAGCCAATTTCTAAAACTGGTCTCAGCCAAAAGCAACAGAAACAGCTAACAGTTGCTGTCAAGCGTGCACGTCACCTAGCTTTGTTGCCTTTTGTAGCCTAGTCAAAAAATAAAAGGAGTTAATCATGTACGGACCAACAGATTTAAAGAAGAACGTGTTGATTACATTGGATGGTCAACCATATAAGGTAGTAGAATACTCCCAAAAAGTTATGGGTAGAGGCGGTTCTATTGTTAATGTCAAAGTAAAGAATTTAATGACTGGAGCGCTTTTGCCTAAAACATTTAAGGGCCAAGAGAAGATTGAACCAGCTGAGGTATCTACCAAAAAAGTTCAATATCTTTACAAAGATGACGAAAAATTCTATTTTATGGATCCAGCCTCATTTGAGCAATATGAGCTAAATGCCGACATGGTGGGCGATATGGCTGATTTTATGAAGGATGGTGATGAGATGGAAATTCAGTTCTATAACGGAACTGCAATTAATCTGGTTTTGCCAAAGAATCTTTGGCTTAAAGTTACCTATACAGAGAATGCCGTCAAAGGCGATACATCTACATCTGTTACAAAAGATGCCACTCTAGAGACTGGAGTTGTAATCAAAGTCCCTGCATTTATCAAAGAAGGCGACATTGTAAGTGTAGACACAGAAACTAGGGCTTATCGCGAGCGTCAGGGTGGCAACAAATAAGCTTGATGACAGAGTTTGTTAGTAGGGCGGAGAATAAGCTAAAAAATGCCGTTGAATCGTTCGGTTACGATTTTTATGGTAAAACCGTGCTAGATATTGGTTCTTCAACCGGTGGCTTTACGGAGTATGCTTTGTCGCGTGGGGCAAACCTGGTGGTGGCCATAGAAAAGGGCACCAATCAGATGAAGGCGCCACTAAGGTTTGATAAAAGGGTGGACCTCCACGAAAAAACCGATATTTTTGACATTACAAAAGATGACATTATGCAACCAGATGTAATATTGGCGGATGTTTCTTTTGTAAGCCTCAAAAAAATTTTAAGGTATGTCCAGTTGAATTTATCAGACAAAAGTACGGATTTTCTAGTGATGCTGAAGCCTCAATTTGAGGCGCAAAAACACCAACTAACAAGAGGTGTAGTCAAAAACGAGAAAATTCGGCGCGAGATAATCCATAATTTTGAGAATTGGTTAAGAGATAATGATTTTTTAATTCTTAAAAAGCAGGATAACGAACTATTGGGGAAAAATGGCAACAGAGAACGATTTTATTGGCTAAAAAACATCAAAAAAATCTCTTAAAAAACAGTCTATATTTCTTGACACCAGAAGAGCTTATGCCTATAATAGTAATATGAGCTTATTGCATGGTGTGGGCGAATTCTTCGCTTTAGATATTGGGACAAGTGCGTTGCGATTGATTCAGCTTGATGGCGACGCTCGTCATGGGTTTCAGTTGGCGCGCTATGCTTATGTGCCAATTGAGCCAAAAGTTGCTCAGGATATGAGTGAATCTGGTCAGCGCAAGATGGGCGAGATTATTCTTGGTGCCATGAAACAGGCTGGAATCAAAACCAAAAACATAGCATTAGGCTTGCCGGCAGGAAAAACTTACACCGCAATTATTGAGGTTCCCAACCAGACAGAGAAAGAGCTTAAAAAGACCATCAAGTACGAGCTAGACCAATATATTCCTATGGCAATAGATGAGGCAGAGGTAGATTATGCAGTTTTGGGGCCAAGCCCTAACGATCAGACAAAAGCAGAAGTGCTATTATCGTCTAGTTCTATGGACTATGCTGAGAGTAGAATGGAAATGATAGAGCGAGCAGGGCTTAATGTAATAGCGCAAGAGCCAGAGCCTATCGCCATGACTCGTTCGCTTGCCCCTGTGGGCTCGCAAGATGCTCGTGTAATTGTTGATTTAGGCGAAGGCTCTACAGACCTAGTCGTTGTTTATCAGGGTGCGCCACGCCTAGTACGTTCTATACCCGGTGGGCTTTCTGCGCTCGTAAAGACGGTAGCTGCTACGCTCAACGTAAGAGAAGACCAAGCACGCAGATTTATCCTTAAATTTGGTTTGGCTCAAGATAAGTTGGACGGCCAAGTATTCAAGGCCCTAGATGGTAATCTAGACAGCTTCTCACAAGAGCTTACTAAGTCCGTTCGTTTCTTCCAGAACAAATATGTTGGTGCACCAGTTTTGGGTATTGTTTTATCTGGTTTTGCTGGCGTAATTCCATTTATTGCTGAGTATATAGAGGTTAAGACTAATATTCAGACAATTCAGGGTAACCCTTGGCAATTAGTACAGGTTACCCCAGAGCAGCAGCAAGCATTAATGAGCGTAGCTAGTGAATTTGCTGTGGCGATTGGCCTTGCAGAGAGGAGTAATGTCTAATGCAAAACTTCCTACATCTTATTCAGCCAGTTATAGATAAACTCAAAAAGGAATGGAATGCTACTCTAAAGAATTTTGGCATCAAGCAAAAAGAAAAGCCTACCATGATGGTAGAGCAAAACTCTAACTATGAGATTAATTTGGTACCAGATGTAAAAAGGCAAATGATTAAGGCTATGCGATTCCGCAACATTATGCTCTTTATCTGTATCGTGGTTGTTTCTTTTGCTGGAGGTGTAGTAGTAATTACGGCAAGTATCTGGGAGGGCCAGAATATTGCCATGAGTTCACAAGATTCCAGAATGAAATTAATGTCTAGCAAGCTAAACGATTTTAGTAGCCTATCTGATTTTCTTACAATCCAATCTCAGCTAAATGATTTAAACACAATTAATGCTAATAAAAAGGTATTATCTCGCGTATTCCCAATTCTTGGCGTTGTCTTGCCAGCTGGTCCAGATAAAATTACCCTATCAGAACTTACTGTAGACCTTAGCAATAACCTCTTACGTTTTGATGGGCAGGCCGATGCAAAGGTTTCTCCATACATTGATTACCGTGTTCTTGAATCATTTACTAAGGGCGTAGCACTGATGAAATATGACTACGGTCGCTACGTTACCGCTAATGATGAGGATATTCCTACACGCTGCATCGTAGAGACAGATGCAGATGGCAACATGTTGGTAGAAGAAGAAAAAACTGACAATGCAACCAATAAATACGTTTATGCATACTGGCTAAAAGGGAAAAAGGGTTGCGATCCGGCCAGAGATGACTATGATGAAAACGCTGAGGACGGAGATGCCACACAGAGTGGAACTGCAAATGGCAGCTTGCTCCAAGATTTGTCGGTTAGCGAAACAGAAGATCAAGAGGGAGATAACGAGAGTAAAGAACAAAAGATTCGCGAGGAATTTGATCAAAAAATAGAAAAGATGAACGATTATGAAAAAACTCTTGCGTACAATCAGCTAAATGGTGGTGCCAAGATGCAAAATATTGATGTAGTAAAGATTTATCGTTCACCAAAATTCTCTGATTGGTATAAGAGTGGAAACCTCACAGAAGAAGGAACAATCACTGGTGTAAATCACTTTGCTAGCGAGTGTATTACCTATAGTGGAGTAGAATCAGGTGATACCATTAAATGGACTTCTAGTAATAATTGTATGCTATCCACCTCTGATGTTACGGTTCGTGATTCTTCAAATGGTCGTGATTCGGGTGGTAACCTAGTGCTACGCTTTAATGCTACTATTACCCTAGATGAAAATGTCTTCCTATTTGTAAATAAGCACATGATGGCTATTAGCCCAACTAGCCAGAACGTTACGGATTCTTATCGTCAGGTGGAAGGTATGTTTGCGGAAAGAGCCGCGGATTGTGCCGATTCTGATGTTGTATGTACTTCTGCTACTACTGGCTCTAGTGCTAGCTCATCTAGTAATACTAATAGCCAAGACAATACCGTAACTACGCAAAAACCTACTACTAATAACTCTAGTGGTTCTAGCAACTCCAGTAGCTCAAATAGCTCCAATAACTCCAGTAGTGCCTTTGATCCGCTCAAAGTAGGGACAAGTTCAGAAAATGAGGAGGACGAATAATGGAAAAAGATACTAATCCAAATGGCCCAGCTGTAAGCAAACGCGCAAAAATTTCCAAAACCCAGCAGGAAACATTATTAATTACTATTGTAGCATCTACCTTATTAGGTATTTGTGGTGTTTTGTTTGTATTTTTTACAAAATACATTAATTTCAATAGCAAGGTAATAGAAGCTAAAGACGAGGCTATAGTAGACTACGAGAAAACCATCAAGAATATAGGCCTATGTAAAGACACTAATAGGGATGGAAAATTTTCTGATGATGAGCTAAAAAAGTGTGATCCAGATTCTTTGGACAGCTCTACCATGACCGGGACCTTGCGCTATAATGTGTTAGTAGATATGGCTAATAACCAAGAGCTTGAGACGGTAGCAACTAGCGCCCAATCAGGCTGCTTTGACAGTGATAACAAAAAAATCAACTGGCAGGAAAAATTTGATTCAGCTAGTAGTGATGAGAGTAAAGCAGAGGCGCTTGCAATGGTTAAGCAATGTTCTTCTTTAAGAGTAATTCCAGATGCTTTGCCAGCTCAAGCAAATGAACT
Organism: Candidatus Saccharimonadota bacterium; assembly: GCA_017405225.1. Lineage (GTDB taxonomy): Bacteria > Patescibacteriota > Saccharimonadia > Saccharimonadales > Saccharimonadaceae > Nanosyncoccus. The sequence goes on from JAFRAV010000016.1 coordinate 6,780, forward strand.
CGCATTAATGTCTAGCTTGAACAAATTGTTTCTCATCTCTAACTGGGAGCCTGAATCGTTATCTCCATCTGGCACGGTAGCTGTAGAAGAGTCTGGATTATCTACCATCCCAGTATCATTAGCAGTAGAGGCTGGCACCAAGACAACTATGGATGTCCTAAATAATATAGAGCGTTCTATCAGGACTTTTGATATAAGAAATGCCGTTGTATCTTGGAGTGGTAATAACTTCTTATCTCTTAAGGCCCAAGGCGTAGCATATTATACACAAAACGCAGGCGTTGTAGAGACTAAAAAGACTATCACAGCAAAAGATAGCAGAAAGAGGAGGAATTAATGAAACAATCAGATATCTTCACTGTTCTTATAGTTGCGACTATTGGCACTATAGTAGCCGCTGTTCTTTGTAATATGTTACTAGGTGATCCTAATGATAAATCTGTAACATTTAATACGGTTGCCGTAGTTGAGCCTACACTTGCTTTGCCCGATTCTGAAGTTTTTAATCCAGATGCTATCAACCCAACAGTAGAAGTGTATGTAGGTGAATGTATAGACCAAGATCAAGATGGTCAACTAAGTGAGGCGGAACTCAAGGCTTGTGGACGCTCCGAAGCAACGACAAAAGTCTCTGATGGTGATTTCTCCTCGGATGGGGAATAAATGGCACTCCTAACCAAAGAAACACAGGATAAGGTAGTAAAGCTGCTCGTAGATGAGGGGCTTGCAGACGCTAATCTTGTTAAGGCCGCAACGATAGAAGTTGAGAAAAATAAGCAACCTTTGATTGCGTATCTCTCATCAAAAGGCATAATCAATAATGAGATGGTGGCCCATGCCACTGCTGTTGTGATTGGCGTGCAATATGTTGACTTAAAGAATGTCACTATGGACCGCGAGATACTGCTCAAACTACCGCAAGAAGTGGCAGAGAGAAGCATGGTAGTACCAGTGGGCGAATCTGGCAATCAACTAATTGTTGCAATGATAGACGTAACAAACGTTCAGGCTACGGACTACCTTGCCACTCTCACTAATCGTCCAATTAAGGCAGTGATGTCTAGTGAAGAGGGAATCAGACAAGTACTAACACAGTATGTTGGCGACTTTTCTAGCGTAAAGCAAGCTGTTAAATCTGCCAATACTGAGGTGCAACAACAGCAACAGCAATCCGACGTAAAAACTATCACTCAAGACTCGCCAATTTCTAAGGCTCTTACATCAATTTTGGATTTTGCAGTAAAGTCCAAGGCTTCTGATATCCACATAGAGCCTCTAGAAGATTCGCTAGTGATTAGATGCCGAATAGATGGTGTTTTGCGCCAAGTAATGGAGCTTCCAAAGACTGTAGAGCCGGCATTGGTTTCCCGTATAAAAATTTTATCCGATCTAAAAATTGATGAACACCGTGTACCGCAAGATGGCCAATTTACAGTGGCGGTGGGTGATAAAGAGGTAGATTTACGTATTGCAATTGCGCCAGTAGTATGGGGCGAACAAGTGGTGATTCGTCTTCTTGATAAAAGCGGGACTACATTAGATATAGAAGATATGGGGATGACTGGGCGCGCGCTCAAAATGGTGGTAGACGGTATTTCTAAGCCAAATGGTATGATTTTGACATCTGGCCCTACTGGCTCTGGTAAATCAACTACACTTTATGCTTTGGTTAAGAGAATTAAGAATGAAAAAATTAATATCGTTACTCTAGAAGATCCAGTAGAATACAAGATGGATGGTGTCAACCAGATTCAGGTAAATGTAGATGCGGGGCTAACTTTTGCATCTGGTTTGCGTTCAATACTCCGTCAAGATCCGGACGTAGTAATGGTTGGTGAGATTCGTGATTCAGAAACTGCCAATCTAGCGGTCCAAGCTGCCTTAACTGGACACTTAGTGTTTTCTACATTGCACACAAATTCCGCTGCTGGTATTTTGCCACGTTTAATAGAGATGGGTATAGAACCATTTATGATAGCATCTACTCTTAATACTGTAATTGGCCAGCGTCTAGTAAGGCGCGTTACTCAGAAGAGAACTACTTATACATCGTCAGAATTGCAGACTAAAGAAATTAATGATGTCTTGGGTGATTTATTGCCAAAAAGCCAAGAGCAAGTTGCGGCTTATTCTGAGAGTCTTGGCTATCCAGGTCTACCAGTACTGAATAATAGTGGATATACCTTAGTCAAAGGTTTTGACGATAAGGATTCACCAGGTGGTTATAAAGGTCGCGCAGGTCTATATGAGACTATTACAGTGGATGATGACATCCAAAAGCTAATTACCGCAAAGGCTACGGCCAACGATATTATGAAGGTTGCAAAAGCAAAGGGAACAGTGACAATGCGCCAAGATGGTATGCTAAAGGCTCTATCAGGGATAACTACAGTGGATGAGGTCAATCGCGTATCATCAGATATAGCATAAGGGAGAATTTTTAGTTTTTCTATTGATAAACATAAGCAGAAAGTGGTATAATAAACAGTATGGATAATAGTGGGCAATCTAATACACAACCAATTACACCAACACCTATGGGAGCACAGGCACCTGAGATGCCACTTCCTATGCCGCCAATCTCTACACCAGAGGTAGAGCCAGTGGCTTCAACTCCAGTGGCTACTCCAGCTCCAGCAGCTGAGCCAGTTATGCCTGCTATGCCAGAGATACCAGCTATCCAGCCTGCTACTCCACCAGCTTCGGGGGTTAATGGTGGCACACAGCCATCCGCCCAAGCTAAAGATGATTCTATCAGCCCACTTCTTGCCGCTGCAACTAACGCCTCTAATAAAGAGATGAGAATAGAAACTCTGCTAGAGGAGTGTGTAAAGCGCAATGCATCAGATTTGCATATCCAAGTTGGTTTGCCACCAATTTTGCGTATAGATGGTGCTTTAGTGCCTATGGCTGGAATGTCTGTGCTCAAAGAGGATGTAGTTCAAAAATTAGTCTTTGCTACGCTTGATTCTGAACAGCGTGAGACTTTATCCAAGGACAAAGAGTTTGACTATTCATTTGCCTTTGGTACTGCAGCACGTTTCCGTGTTAATGCCTTCCAAGAAAGAGGCAATCTGGCTGCAGCGTTTCGTTTGATTCCTAATAAAATGCCTACACTTAATGATTTAGGCTTGCCACAAGTTATTTCTACTTTTGCCGATTTTCCACGTGGCCTAGTGCTTGTTACTGGCCCTACTGGTTCTGGTAAGTCAACTACACTGGCCGCTCTTATAGATAAGATCAATCAAGAAAAATCAGTTCACATTGTCACAATTGAGGATCCAATTGAGTTTGCTCACAAGTCTAAACGTTCGGTAATTGTTCAGCGTGAGGTTCACTACGATACTTACTCATTTGCTAGAGCCTTGAAATCTGTATTGCGTCAAGATCCAGATGTGGTACTACTAGGCGAGATGCGTGACCTAGAAACTATGTCTAGCGCTATTACAATTGCTGAAACAGGCCACTTGGTCTTTGCAACGCTTCATACCAACTCTGCTGCACAATCTATTGATCGTATGATAGATGTTTTCCCGGCCGAGCAACAGCCACAAATTCGCTCTCAGTTGGCATCTATTCTTATGGCTGTCTGTTCCCAGCGTCTTATTCCTGCTATTGGTGGCGGACGTATCGCTGCCTGCGAGATTTTGGTAGCAAATACCGCAGTGCGTTCCATTATTCGTGAGGGAAAGACACATCAGTTGGATACTGCTATCCAGACTGGTGTAAACGAAGGAATGCAGACTATGGACCGTACACTAGCAAAACTTGTCCACCAGGGAACAATCACATTTGATAACGCTCTAGAATATGCAGTAGATCCTAACGAGTTTAAACGCCTAGCGAAAGGCTAAATTAAATGCGTCGCTTCAATTACCGAGCGAGAGATAGCAAGACTGGCAAGTCAGTTAAGGGTGCTATCCAGGCAGAAAATGAGATGGCTGCCGGCAAACTATTGCTTGGCCAAGGATATGTCCCAGACTCCATTGTAGAAGAGGATGCTAGCGGCGTAATCGGCAAGATTCGTTCTAGAGTATCTGCCAAGGATAGAATTGTATTTACTCGTCAATTTGCAACTTTGGTAGGGGCTGGTCTTCCACTGTCTAATGCACTTCGTACTTTGTCTGAACAGACCGAGGCAAAGGGTATGAAGATGGTGATTGATGATATCTTATCTATGGTAGAAGCAGGTAAATCTTTGCAAGAGGCTTGTTCTAAACACCCAGAGGTGTTTAACCAGGTTTATCTCTCGTTGATTCAGGCTGGTGAGTCTAGTGGTACACTAGACTTAGCTCTTAAACGTCTTGCCGACCAACAAGAAAAAGACGAGAGTATGATTTCTAAAATCCGTGGCGCAATGGTATATCCGGCTATTATTTTGGTAGTAATTATTGCTGTGATTGTATTTATGATGGTAATGGTAGTGCCACAAGTAGACAGTCTATACCACGATATGGGTAAGGAGCTACCAATTGCGACCAAGATACTCGTTCATGTCTCTAATTTTGTGGTAGGGCAGTGGTATATTGTACTAATTATTTTGGCAATTTTTGTCTGGGTATTTATTCAATTCCGCAAGACAGAAACAGGTATAAAATGGATGAGTATGTTAAAACTCCATGTGCCTATCTTTAAGAATTTATTCCTTAGGCTATACAATGCACGCTTTGCCAGGACTATGCAGATGCTCCTTTCTACTGGGGTAGCTTTGCTTGACTCTATGGATATGGCAGGCGAGGCGGCTAACAACGTTACTTTTTTTGAACAAATCAAGATGGCAGAGGAGAAGGTACAAGGTGGTAAACCACTTTCTACATCGCTAAAAGACAAAAAATATATGATGCCCCTAGTGCCACAAATGGCATCTATTGGTGAAGAATCTGGTAAGATTGATGAAATGCTTGGCAAAGCCGCCAAGGTATATGAAGACGAGCTAGATGAGCAAATTGCAGCTATCTCTACGATGATTGAGCCTATCCTAATGGTGATCATGGCAGGCCTAATTGGATTTATCGTATTGGCTGTTCTGATGCCAATTTACTCACTAGTAAGTAGCGTAGGCTAAATTAAATTGTATAAAATCTAATATTTGCCATTGACTTTTTAAATTAAATTGCATACAATCTAATTATTATATAACGGAGTACTATATGAGTATTTATGATTTTAAGGTAGTAAAAAGAGATGGCAGCGAACTGTCTATGTCAGAGCTAAAGGGAAAGGTGTTGTTGATTGTTAATACGGCAACAGGTTGTGGATTTACACCACAATACGCAGGTATAGAGAATCTTTATAAAAAATATCATGACAAGGGTTTAGAAGTACTTGATTTCCCATGCAATCAGTTTGGGCATCAGGCTCCTGGTACAGATGATGAAATTCATGATTTCTGTACCCTTAAATACGATACCACATTTGACCAATTTGCAAAAACCGATGTTATTGGTGACAATGCCAACCCACTATTTAAGTATCTTTGTGAGCAAATCCCAGAAGAAAAAGTTGCCAAAATGAAGGACAAACTTGCTATGAAGACGGTAGACAAGTTAGTCAAGAAAAAACCAGGCGAGATTCGCTGGAACTTTACCAAATTCTTGGTAGATAGAGAAGGGAATGTAATAGAGCGCTATGCTCCTACCACCAAGCCAGAGGATATGGAAGCTAAGATTAAGGAGTTGATAGGATAATGTACGATATTATTATTGTCGGAGCTGGCCCGGCAGGGCTTACAGCCGCCCTATATGGCCTTAGAGCGGGCAAGAAGGTTCTCGTGCTTGATGGCAAGGCGTATGGTGGGCAGATTATTAATGCAGAGAAGATTCAAAATTATCCTGGCATCAAGGAAATATCTGGTAGAGAGCTATCTAAGGTAATGCTAGACCAGGTCAAGTCGCTTGGTGCTGATACTAAAATAGAAAAAGTACTAAGTATTAGCCAGGATGATAATTGCAAAATTGTATCCACAGATATGGGTGAGCAATATCAGGGCAAATCTGTGATTCTAGCAACTGGAGCAGAGAATCGCAAATTAGGTCTAGATAGAGAGCAAGAGCTAACTGGCCGCGGCATTTCTTATTGTGCCACTTGTGATGGCAACTTTTATCGTGATAAGGTTGTTGCGGTAGTCGGAGGTGGAAATACTGCTCTGATGGATGCCTTGTATTTATCAAGTTTAGCCAAAAAAGTATATTTAGTTCATCGTAGAGATGAGTTTAGGGCAGAGCATATTTATGTAGAAGAGGCTAAAACAAAAGACAATATAGAGTTTGAGCTAAATGCTATTCCTGCAAAGATTATAGGTGATAACAAGGTAGAAGGCGTAGAGCTACAATATAAAAATGGTCTACCTAACAAGGTAATTGATGTAGATGGGTTATTCATTGCAGTTGGGTATCAACCACAAAACCAAGAGTTTAAAAATTTTGTTCAATTAGACGAGAACGGATACATTTTTACGGAAGACGGTGTTCATACTACTGTTCACGGAGTGTATGTGGCTGGAGATGCAAGAGCCAAAGAGCTAAAACAACTTACTACTGCCGTGGGCGATGGTGCTAATGCGGCAACTGCAGCTATTAATGAGATGGAGTAATAAATGGGGTTTAAGAAAAAATCTTTAGACGAAGACGAATGTTTAAGATTGGACAACCAAATCTGTTTTCCGTTATATGCTGTGTCAAAGGAAGTAGTGCGCAAATACAAGCCGTTTTTGGATGAAATAGGCTTAACTTATACTCAGTATATTGTAATGATGGTTATATGGGAAGGAAAGAAATTATCGGTTCAAGAATTAGGTGAGAGGCTCTATCTTGATTCAGGCACACTAACGCCACTCTTGGTAAAGCTAGAGAAAAAGGGCCTAGTAGAGCGTAGCAGAAGTCATAAAGACGAGCGAGTAGTAGAAATTGCTGCCACAGAAAAGGGAACAGGACTAAAGGTTCAGGCTAGAGAAATACCTAAAAAGATTAGTGGGTGTTTGGGTATTAGCGTCAAAGATGTTATAACTCTAAAAAAGATACTTGATAAATCACTAAAAAATATAACAGAGTCTTGATAAAACTGACAGGGTAGTGTATAATAATAGAAGCTGTGGATTCGTAGCTCAGTTGGTTAGAGCGCTGCCCTGTCACGGCAGAGGTCGCGAGTTCGAGTCTCGTCGGATCCGCCAATACAATAAAAAATAAGTCCAGTCGGACTATTTTTTATTGTATTGCCAATTCCTACGGACTTGGGACGAGCTACGCTCGTCGCGTCTCTAATAAAAAATGGAGCCGCTGGCAGGGTTTGAACCTGTGACCTGCTCGTTACGAATGAGCTGCTCTACCAACTGAGCTACAGCGGCACTAGGATTATTTTAACACAATTTAGTGAATTATTACACCAAATAGGCCCAGGGATAAGGCCAGCATGATTAGTCCGGCTAGCAGTACGCCACACATTACCGCAATTACGGTTTTCTTAAAATTCAAATCTAGGAATGATGCCGCAAGTGTGCCGGTCCATGCCCCTGTACCAGGGAATGGTATTCCAACAAATAGAAGAAGTGCTATGTATATGCCATTACGAGTCTCGGCAGCGTGGTTGGAGGAGTCTTTTTTCTCAACTAGTTTTTTGCCAGCCTTCTCTCCTTTCTTTAGGCACCATTTACAAAAATTACGAAGTGGTTTCCATTTTTTTGTAGCACCCCACTCAAGGAATTTGCGGGAAAACCAGAAGATAAATGGAACAGGTATCATATTACCAATGATGGCAATAATAAGCGTAAGCCACTCTGGCAAGCCCAGACCCACGCCAATCGGTACAGCACCACGTAGCTCAATTAGTGGTACCATTGATACAAAAAATACTATTAATAAATGCAAGATATTCATCGTATTTGTACCTTCATTGAATCTGATTCCGCGTTTCTATCTGAGTCATCAGAAGAGGATTTGTCTGGGGATGATTGTTCGGTAGTGCCAGATAGCACCTCATGAATCTTAATCTTTGCGGCCTCTACGGTGTTGTAATCTGGGTGCATTACAGAGAGGTATTGGCCTGGATAACTATGAGTGAGTGCCATACCAGTAGTGCCATCAAGGTTGTATGTAGTGATAGTCCAAGGGCGCATATCATCTAATTGCATATTTACAAAACTAGTGATGTCACTTGTTTTTATTGTAGTTTCAAATGAGCCAGACAGGGCATTAAGTAAATTAGAATAATTGAGCAGAGTTCTTTTATCAGAAGAAATTTTCTCAAATATTTTTTGAATAACTTGCTCTTGGTTTTCGCCACGGTGACGGTCGCCAGATGAGTATGCATAACGCTCGCGAGCAAAGGCTAGGGCGCAAGCACCGTCCAGATTATTTAGTCCTGGATGAAAAACGCATGTTTTGTTAGTCCAAGCTGTAATATCATAATCTACATCTGAATTAACCGTAATACCACCAATTGCATTAACTAGATTAATTACTGCATTAAAGTTGACGCGAAGATATTGATCAAATTTGATATCTAATAAATCTTCAATTGTACTCATAGATAGATTGATACCACCTAGAGCACCGGCATGAGTTAGCTTATCTGGTAAACCTGTGGTACCGTGGAGCATTACATAGTAATCACGAGGGATAGCAACAAGCAAAATTTGACGGGTAGTAGGATTGACGGCCATGATGATATTTACATCGCTCAAACTTGTACCAACCATTTGTCCAGAGCGGGTATCAATGCCAGAGATAAACATTACAAAACTTTGCTTGGTAAGATTGGAAGTTTGCGGACGAGTAGTTTTATCAACTGCTACTTTTATCTCGCCAATAACTTTGAGGTTTTGCTCGTAATCGTTCTTAGCATCATGTGAGCCAAAACTAGATGACTGGTTGTCTATTGCATAGGAAAGGGCAGATTCATATGTACCACTGCTGAGTAGGCCGATGTACATGGTATCTTTTGTTGCTGATTTCATAATATCGGTGACGGTTTTTTCATAAATCACAAAACCGCCAACTTGATTATTTACGGCCTCTTCTAATTTAGTTGTGTCAGTAAAATCAGAAATCGTATGAAAATCTTTGCCACGCACATCAGAAAGGGAATTATAAGGAGAATCTTTTTTTACAAAGACATTATAGATGGTATATTCGGTTTTCTCGCCTAGGTTTTGGTCTAGGAACGTCATTACTCCATTTACGCTAACAAAACCAATTATGCCAATAACAAGCGAGACGAGGTTAATAATATTAAGGATAGAAAGAGTGGCAAGACTGGCCTTTCTTTTGAACGATATGGCGATAATAATGATACCAGCAATAGCGGTAGCCGCAATAGATGGCCATAGGTATTTAGCTGGAATAGCATTGGTAAGCGCAACACGGGTTAGAAATGCGCCAAAAGCGGCTAGCGCAACTATGGATAAAATCCTGCTGATAATGCGATATGGCATAGCTCTGCGTATTCGTTGCTCGCGAGAGCTAATTTGATGTGCCAAGCCTGGCTTAGACTCCTCTATTGATTTGTTGTCTGTAACTGAATTTTTTGGAGTTTCATTTTCTACTTCTGCCACAATTTTTTCAATGTCTTCGTCGGCAATTTCTGAGGAATAATTTTCTTCTACTGGCTTTTCTATGGCAATAGCAATATCGTGTGCAGAAAGCTCTGGTTCTATTTCTTTGATAGACTCTACCTCTTGCTGAACATCGCCATCGTTTGCAGAGATGGCTTCTTTTGGTCTAGAGGATGCACCAGCTGATTTAGATTTAGAAGATTTAGTGGTTGTTTTTGATGATTTTTTACTAGACTTTTCGGATTTACTAGGCTTGCCAGACTTGCTGGATTTACTAGATTTTTTCTTGGAAGATTTTTTCTTTGGGGCAATAGAAACGCTCTCCTCTTTGCTTTGCGAAGCCTCGGCGGAGGTATCATTGACTAGAGCATCACTAACTAGTTTATCTTTATCGTCTTTGGTTGACTTATCGTCGGCCATAACATCTCCAAATTTAATACAATTATTATAGCATAAGAAAGCCTAGAATCAAACCTCAAGCACTTGAATTTTTTGGCATTTTGGTGTATAATATTAGTAATATGAGTAAAGTGGGACAAAAAGTGGCCTCTGTATCTGTTATTTGTCCGCTTTTTAATGCAGAAACAGAGATAATTCCGCTAGACCATGCGCTCAGTCGTCAAAAAGGCGTTAAAATTGCAGAAAAACAATACATTTTAACGCAAAGTCGTGATCATACAGAAGATGTTTTGCAGGCAGCAAATATCCCTTATCAGCTTATTTCTAAGGCTGATTTTTCTCATAGTAAAACCAGAGAAAAGGCTGCTATGGAATCTACGGGAGAGATTATCGTTTTCTTGACTCAAGATGTAGTAATCAAGGACGATGATTTTATCTCAAAACTTGTGGCGCCGATTGTTAGCGGAAAAGCCGATGCCTCGTATGCTCGCCAGAAAACTAAATACAACAACATAGAGAAGTATACCAGAGAACATAATTATCCTGCTAAATCTTTTATAGTTTCTAAGTCTGACATCCCGCAACTAGGTCTAAAAACTTTCTTTTTTTCTGATGCCGCCGGTGCAATCAGGGCTAGCAAATTCCGTGAGCTAAAGGGCTACGATGGTAAAGATTTGCCAATTTCTGAGGATATGTATTTTGCGTATAAATTAATTATGTGCGGCGGTAAAATTGCTTATGCAGCCAATGCTGTGGTATATCACTCGCACAAGTTTTCACTTAAACAGTTATATGACAGGTACAAATTGACGGGTGAATTTATGGCACTAAATCCAGAAATAGCAGAGCATGGCGTAAATGCGGCTGGTGGTGGTATGGCTAAGAAGGTCTGGAGTGGTGCCGTGAAAGACAGAAATATCAAGGTGCTAGCCGGTTATGTACCAAACATGGCCGCTAGATATGTCGGCATGACTAGGGGCCGCAGAAGCTATGCTTATATGAGGAAGGGGGAGAGATGAAAACGCAGAACGACTTAGTTTCTGTAATTGTACCAGTCTACAATGTAGAAAAATATATCCACAGATGTCTAGATTCTATTCTCAGCCAGACCTATAAGAATTTAGAAATCCTTTTAATTGATGATGGCTCTACTGATAAAAGTGGTAAGATTTGTGATGAATATGCAAAGAAGGATAAGAGAATTAAGGTGATTCACCAGAAGAATCAAGGCGTGTCTGTAGCACGTAATAATGGGTTAAAAAAGACAAATGGAGGATGGATAGCATTTGTTGACTCAGATGATTATATTGAAAGCGAGTATGTTGAGATCTTGCTAAATAATGCGGAAGAGAAAAATGCAGACGTAGTTCAATGTGAACAAAAAATCTTCAACGAAAGAAGCGAAGTGGCCTTGTGTGGTAATAGGTTATCAATTGCTATGGATGGTCTAAAAGCCTGTGAGAAGATGCTTTATCAGGATACAATTACGAGTGCTCTATGGGGGAAACTAATAAGAAAAAGTTTGTTTAGCGGTGTGAGTTTTAAGAAAGACATTATTCATGAAGATTTGGATGTGCTATATTTTATTCTAAAAAAAGCAGAAAAAGTATATTATACCAGCGACCCATTATATTGTTATAATGAAAGAGAAAGAAGCTTAATTAGAAAGAATTTCTCTGAGAGAACGCTGGATGTTTTAGATGTAATGGATGGGATAATAAAGGATTCTGCTAGAAATAAATTGCTTCATGAGGCTGCGATTAGCCGTAAAGTTAATGCAGATTTTTATGTGCTTCGACAGTTGCCAAAAGATGGATATGAAGATTTACGAAACCAACTGCAGAGTGAAATAAAGCAACACAGAAAAGAATTGCTTCATAATCCAGAAGTGAGAAAAAAGACTATAGTTGCATTGAGATTGTCATATTTTGGTATGCCAATTGTAAAATTGTTATTCAAGGTGGGAAAATCAACAAGTGTTGTTAGGAGGGTGAATTAATGCTTGCGTTTTATATCTGTCTATGCGTTATGTTTATATCAATTGGCTATTTTTGGGCGAAGCAAAAATTGGCTAACCCATTATCAATTTTCAATGCGATATGGCTCATTATTGTGTTGCTGTACCAATTATACCTATCTAGGTTACAAGAGCCACTTTCTGATGAGACCATGTCTGTTTTATGTATTAACGTGGCGTCTTTTTCCATTGGATATCTTGTCTTGTCGCTAATAATTCGGCTTTTGCGAAAGAATAAACGCTCTACGCTTTTGGCGGAAGAGAAGAATAAAAAAGTAAAAAGCGTTTCAGTTCCACCAAAATTGATTAAAAAAATGTTCTTCTGGTGGGCTGCTGTTGAAATTGTCGAAGTGTTTGTTTCTGGCGGTATTCCTGTTTTCTGGAAAATATTTGGTGACACTAAAACCTATATGTCCTTTGGCGTTCCGACTCTACATGGCTTGATGAATGCATTTGGCTTGGTGATTATCACGGTGGCATTTTACGAATATCTGCAGAGAAAAAAGAAGAAAGAAAAACTTCAATTAATGAGTATTATCCTGACGATGCTTGTCTATTATCTTCTTTTGATCACTCGTCAGGTTGTGATTAGTGCAATTATTCAAATGGTCGTTGTGTATTTCATTTTGCGTGGCAAGGAAATAAAAGGGAAAAGTTGGGCGAAAATATTGTTCTATTCGTTCATAGGAGTCATCGCTTTTGGTCTGATTGGCAATTTTAGAACAGGGTATGAAGCGTTCCTAAGTGTATCGTTGATTGAATCTCAACTGCCAAGTCTTTTGGTTGGCTTTTATTGGGTGTACATGTATTTGACGATGACTTTGGCAAACGTCAATAATGCAGTTGCGCTTGGTGTGATGGGATTTGGTGGTTTGAAAGGCGCATTAAATCATTTCTTGCCATCAGTATTTGAAACCCAAATGACAAGCGGCGTGGAAGTCCCTTCATATTTGGTGACGGAAGCATATAATGTATCTGGGTATTTTATTTCGTTTTATACAGGAATGGGCAATAGCGGAGTGATGTTAATTGCCGGGCTATATGGTATTTTAGGTGCGATTTTATATGAATTGTTTAGAGCGAATAAGACCGAGAAAAATGTGATTCTTTATGCTATTTATATTCAAATAATTGCCTTATCATTCTTTGCGAATCACTTGTTGTATTTGCCGAGTGGGTTCCAGTTTGTAATCGTGATTTTGCTGTTCTTTGTTTTAAGAAAGCAAACAGTAGATCGTAAAGTGAAAGGTGAAAATTTATAATGAAAAAAGTTGGAATTTTTACAATTCAAGATAGCGATAACTATGGCAATAGACTGCAGAACTTTGCACTGCAAGAGACCATTAAACAATTAGGGTTCGAATGCTATTCTTTTGCAAATTATAGAAGGACGAATTTTCAAGACAGCAAGATCAAGATAATCATTATTAAAAATTTAGTGAAATTTAAAAGTTTTATTGGTAACTTATTAAATCACAAAAGATTTAATAACTTTAAGGTTTTTAATAAAAATATAGAATATTATGATAAAGAAGTAGATTACAATAATTATCAGCGAATTTTTAATGACTTTGATTACATTGTAGCCGGTAGCGATCAGGTATGGAATCGCGATATATTGAGGCTAAGCAACGTGGATTTGCTAGAAGGTATTCCTAGAAAAAAATGTGTTGCATATGCAGCTTCTTTTGGTACGACAAGTGTCCAGGATAATTGCAAAAATATACTTAAAAAGAATCTGGTAGGATTTAATTTTATTTCTGTGAGAGAGACAGCTGGTAAAGAAATTATAAAAAGTGTTGCTAATATAAAAAATGTGGATGTTCTAGTAGATCCGACGATGCTAATTGATTGCAAAGAATGGGAAAAACTAGCCGAAAAACCAGATGGAATTGACGATAAGAAATATATTCTAAATTATTTCCTAAGTCCACTGAGTGATAAAAATAGAGAGATAATTAATAAATTTGCGTCAGAGAAAAATTGGGAAATTATAGATATTTTGGATAAGAAAAATCCGTTTTATAAATCTGGCCCGGCGGAATTTTTGTGGCTAGAAAAAAATGCAGAATTGATTTGTACGGATTCGTTTCACTCATCAGTCTTTGCACTACTATTTGGCCGACCATTTTTGGTATTTAACAGGGAAGATAAACTTGCGGATATGTCATCTAGACTAGATACCTTATTAGAGAGATTTGGGTTAAAAGAAAGAAGATTTAATGGCGTGATTACTGATGATATATTGAATTGCGATTATGATGAAGCATATAAGATTTTGGGAAATGAGAGAAAAAAGAGCTTAAAATTCCTAGGTGAGGCACTAAAAAATGACAGAGAATAGGATTAAAAAAGCTGAGAAAAATTTTGTAAGTTCTACTATTTTTAATGTTATAAATTTGTTGACCACATTTGCACTTAGAACGCTGTTTATTTATTTCTTGGGGATTGAGTACCTTGGTGTAAATGGATTGTTTGCGAATATTTTGGGGATGTTATCGCTGGCCGAGCTAGGCGTAAGTTCTGCGATTGCCTTTAGCCTGTACAAGCCTTTAGCTGGTGGGAATAAAGATAAAATTAGGCAATTAGTAAGGTTCTATAAGAAGGCTTACCGTGTGATTGCGCTGATAATTATGGCGTTAGGATTGGCATTAATACCGTTTTTGCACCTTATTGTGAATGGCGTTGAAAATGTTTCAGATCTGTATTTAATTTATATTCTTTTCTTGGCCAATACAGTTTTTACATATTTTATTTCGTATAAATCAATTTTGGTAACTGCCGACCAAAAAGAATATATAGTGAATAACACTAATACCATAGCAAAAGTTATTACAACGATATTGCAATCTATTATTCTGGTGGTTTTTCGTAATTATATTTTGTTCTTAATAATAGAATTAGCGGTTTCTGTCCTTAGTAAATTATATATTAATCACCAAGTAAATAAAACCTATCCATATATAAATGACAAGGACAAGGTGGAGCTTCCGCAAGACGAAAAAAAGACTATTTTTAGAAAAATACGAGCGCTATTTTTGCATAAAATAGGCGAGGTTTCTATTTATCAGACTGACAATATTTTAACGTCTATCCTGATTAATACTGAAACTGTTGGCTTGGTTTCTAATTTCACTTTGATTATTTCTAATGTGAATAAATTTATCGTCAGCTTCTTCAATAGTGCGGTTGCAGGACTGGGGAATGTTATCGCAGTGGATTCTGTAGAAAAGCGGCTAAAGGTGGCGAAGAGATATGATTTTATAAGCTATTGTTTTTATAGTTGGAGCGCGACTTGCTTATATTTCTTGTTAGGGCCATTCATCTCACTCTGGATTGGCAGCGACAAAATGATTGACTATGGAACGATATGCTTGCTATGTGTTAATTTTTATATGACTGGAATGCGAGTAGCTTTGACTAATGTTAGAAATGCTGCGGGAATATTTGAAAAGGATAAATGGGTTTCTATTATTCAGGCGGTTACTAATATTGCCATTTCCATAATACTGGCTATTAACCTTGGTTTGGTAGGTATTTATTTAGGTACATTTATTAGTGGGCTGATTCCAAGTATTATCAGGCCGTACAAGGTATATAAATATGTTTTTATGACTAGCTCGCGTCAGTATTTCTTAGAATACATAAAACGTATAGTGCTGTTGTCTGTGGCGGTGATTGGACTGCAATTAGCATTTAGTGTGATTCCATTTTCATCAGCAATCGTGGAAATAATTGCGAAATTGACTACGGTGAGTATTGTGATTCCGCTGATGATTGTGGCATTTTATCATGGACGAGATGAGTTTTGCTTTACTAAAGGGCTAATTTTGGGCAAGATAAAGAAGGAAAAATAAGATGATAAAAAAAGGTTTAATTAGCGTCTTGATTCCATGTTATAACGGAGAGAAATTTCTAAATAAAAGTCTGACGGCCTTACTAAATCAGACTTACGATAACTATGAAGTGATAACTGTGGATGATGGTTCTACGGATAAGAGTAAAGAAATTATTGCGAGGTACAGAGAGAAATTTAGTAAAAAGGATAAGAAACTAGTATATTTATACCAAAAAAATTCTGGCCAAGCGGTCGCAATTAATACTGCACTAAAACAGGCACAGGGTGAATATTTAGTGTGGCAAGATGTGGATGATTATTATGAACCAGATGCGTTAGAAAATCTATATAATTATTTGAGTGTCCATCCGGACTACGATTTTGTCAGAGGTGCAGTGACTAATAGATATTATGGTGGCGAGAAGGAAACTGTGCATACTGAAATAAGGAGTAAATACCCTCAGAGGATGAATGTATTTAACCTATATCTTTATGAAAAAGATGCGTACTGTTATCCGGGAATTTTCATGGTGAGAGCAGAATATCTGGATAAATGTATAAAAAACAGGCGTATTTATGAGACCAGAGCGGGCCAAAATTGGCAACTGATTTTGCCAATTGCTTACAGGGGCAAATGTGGCTATTTGGACAAGCCAGTTTATAATTATTCTGTTCGTAATGATAGCCATTCGCGCTCTGCAAAAAGTAAGAAAGAAAAGATTAAAAGATGTGATGCACACAAAGATTTATTGCTTCATGTACTAGACAATATAGAAAGCATGAATGTATTGGCTAAGATAACGCATAAAATTAGATTATCGCTAAGGTATTTGTTGAAGAAATTAAAGATAATAATGCTAAAATAGGAATTGTATGGGAATTAAAGAAAGCTTAAAGAAAATATCGCTAGCTCGCACTCTGAATACTCATCTAAAGGCGAGGGATTTTGGCAGGGAAAAGAAGTTTTTCTTAGAGAATTATATGTATTCCAAGCCAGTTACTAAGGAAAAGCTAGAATATAGTTTGCTTTATGAAGTGCATGGATTGGAAAAAGGATTTGCTGTCAGAGAGGGCCAAAGGCCATTTGGCGTAAATAGAGTAAAAATGATTATAAAAACACTTAATACGTATGATGAATGTGGTTTTGACCAGGGGTTTGCGTATGATCTCGCGCAGAGCGCTCTCTGTGAATATTGCAAGCTGTATGAGGAAAAGAAATGGGCCGAAAGAGAAGAATATCAGATCGTCAGTGATTACCTCAGAGACAAAAAATGTAGTAAGAAACACTCAGTAGGTGCATACGACCTGCAGAGAGAGAGTATTAAAAAAGATGCTTCTGTTGACTATGATAAGTTCATCAGTAGCCGTAAAAGCGTGAGAAACTATTCTGATAAAAAGCTATCAGAGAGAGATATAGAGAAGGCGGTCGGCATAGCCGGGAAGACCCCATCGGCATGCAATAGGCAAATGTGTAAAGTGTATTATATTGAATCTATAGAGGGGAAGAAAGTGATAGAAAAGTACGCCCAGGGGCTGAAGCTGTTTGCTTTAAAGAATGCTAATTATTTCATTGTGACGTTTGACGTGAGTTCAAATTACTTTGTGGGTGAGAAAAATCAGGGGTGGTTTAATGCGGGGTTATTTACGATGAACTTAATGAACGCGTTTCACTCATTGGGCATCGGGTCGTGTCCAGTGCAATTTGGCAATACTTTTAGAGAAGAAGAGAAGATAAAAGAGCTCTTAAACATACCACAATCAGAGAGGATAAGCGTGATTTTGGTAGCTGGATATTATGATGAGATTTCGTCGGTGCCATATAGTACCAGAAAGCCGCTAGAAGAAATATACAAAAAAAGATAATATTTATTATAGTGTTGTATTTTTAATGCTATACTGTTATAATTAATATGTAAATATCAAATATTAATTAATGTGGAGATATTAATATGGGCTACACAGTTGCAGTCACAAATGCAGGGCAAATGACTATCCCTAAGATTTTGAGAGATAAATATGGTATCACCACTAAGGTTAATGTCGAAGAAAAAGATGGGATGATTATTGTCCAAAAAGAGAAGACTGCCAAAGAGCAATTAGATGAAGCATTGACAATTATAGACAATCTTTGGACTGAAGAAGAGAAAAAAGAATTCAGAAAGCATCCAGCAATGAATTTTGAGCAGGTCGTTGATGAGCTTGGACAGACTACAGAAGGTAGAGCGGAGATCGAGGCCGAGTTTGGAAAGGGTGTTTATGCCTAAAAATTTTCAGACTTTAGATACGAATATCCTTCTTAGTATAATTCTCAATGATGAACCATCACAGAGACCAAAATCCGTAGCTCTCATTCTCAATGGAGCAAATTATTATGTTCCTACATTGGCAATAACAGAGGCGGTTTTTGTTATGGAGAGAGGAAGACGTATTGATAGAAAAGATATCGTTACTGCTATTAGCACGTTGTTAGACAATTCAGTTTTGTCCTATGATAGGGAATTAATAGACGTAGTTTTTCCTTTTTACATATCACATCCGAAACTTTCATTCAATGATTGCATTATTGCGTTTGAGGCTGCTAAATATGAGCGTGGACCAGTTTGGACATTTGATAAGGAATTTGCCAAACAGAGTGCAGTAGCTCAGTTGATTCAGTAGTGTTTGTCATTTTCCCAATATTGTGTTATAATATTACTAATATGAAAATCGCCATTGCCGGAACGGGTTATGTTGGATTGTCGCTTGCGACGCTTCTTTCTGAGCGCCATCAAGTGGTAGCCCTAGACATCGTCCAAGAAAAAGTAGACATGATTAATCGCTGGGTTTCTCCTATCGAGGACGAATATATAGATAAATATTTCAAGGAAATCACCTCCGTCATTCTGGCAAACCGCCTAGAAAACGACATTAGAGACGTCAAAGATAAGGTTTATACACGCGATATTTTCTCTAGGGATTAAGGACTAAAATACCTCTAAAACCCTTGACATTTTATAATTTTTGTGATAAAATGAAAGCATATACACATAAAGGGTGTAATTTTTATTAATTAAAGGGTGAATAATGGAAGATTTTAACCTAAAAGAGTTATTCAGATATATTGTATCTAAGTTTTATATTGTTTTTGCAGTCCTATTTTTGGTAGTGACTGGTGGAGTTGTCTACTCTAATTATATTAAGGTGCCAATGTATCGCTCTAATACCAAATTAGTCCTTACCTCAGAGGCAGATGCTACTAGAATTACTACCTCTGATGTCACCCTATCTAATAACCTCGTTAAGACCTATTCAGAAATCATCAAAAGCCAAGACATTTTGAACAAAGTTATTAAGAATCTTAATTTAGATATGTCTACAGAGCAGCTATCTGGCAAGATTTCTGTTAGCTCTACCACTAACACCCAGTTAATTAACGTATCTGTATCAGATCAAGATGCAGCCGAGGCGCAGAGAATCACAGCCGAGCTTGCTAATGTGTTTAAGTCAGAAATTGCTCGTTTGTACAAGATTGATAACGTTCAAATCGTAGATAAGGCATCTCTGGCCGACAAGCCATATAACGTCAATCAGACTAAAGAATTAATCACCTTTACAGTCGTAGGCTTAGTGCTTGGTATGGCTACTGTCGCAATCAAATTTTACATGGATACTACTATCAAAAATGCTTCATCTGTAGAGGATAAGGTTGGGCTAACGGTATTAGGCGTTGTTCCAACAGTTAATAGAAAGCAATAAGGAGTTTATAATGGCTGATAAAGAAATACAGGAACAAGAAACTGCAAAAAATTATGTCAAAAGCATCCAAAAACGTCGTCGTTTTCGCGGTGTTAAGTCTATAGAAGATCTTGTAATTGCTAATAATCCAAAATCATCCTTTGCAGAGGCTATCAAATCTATCAAGACAAATCTAATATTCTCCTCTATTGAGAAAGAATTAAAGGTAATTTTGGTTACTTCGCCAGAGCCAGGTGATGGCAAGAGCTTTATTGTAGCCAACCTTGCTACGGCTTTTGCTCAAGATGACAAGAATGTTTTGATTATAGATGGCGATATGCGTCGTGGCCGCCAACATGAGATTTTCCATATCCCTAATAAGGCCACGCACGGGTATTCTAACTATATTTTGCGCTACAAAAACACCAATGATAATAGCATGCTAGACTTTGTTAGCTCAGAAATTTATATTCAACAGACCAAGATGCCTAACGTCTCTTTGCTTCCAGCTGGCCCTACTCCACCTAACCCATTGGAGCTAATTTCCTCAGACAACAACCGTCGTTTGATAGATGATTTGCGCAAAAAATATGATATTATCCTAATAGATTGTCCACCTGCGCTAGGCCTATCAGACGCATTAGTAATGTCCAAATACTCTGACGCTAATATTGTCACCGTTTCTAGCGACAAAACCAAGCTAGACCAATTAGAAAGTGTCAAGAAAAACTTTGCCAAGGTCAATTCTAAGATTTCTGGCGTAATTATCAACAAGATTAAGGCGAAGAAAGGTAGTTCGTATTCGTCTTATTACACCAACGAATACTATACTAAATTAAATAAATGATAGATATTCACTGCCATATTTTGCCAGGCATTGATGATGGCTCTAAGAGCTTTAATGAGAGTTTAGAAATAATCAAAAAAGCTCAAAAAGAGGGAATCACAGATATTATTTTGACGCCACACTATATTGTAGGAACAAAATACGATGCAAACAATGCCGAAAAAAAGGATTTGCTAGCAGAGCTAAAATCACAGGTGAATGAGCAAAAAATCCCAATCAATTTATATCTTGGCAATGAGATTTTTATTGATCCTAGGTTGCCAGAGATGATGGGTGCATTTGATGCCAAAAAAGCTGGTAAAACCAGAAAAGGCGAGGTACTCTCTCTGAACGAGCAAAAATACGTGTTAATAGAGTTGCCAGTTCAGAATGAGGATTTTAGTGCGCCAGATACTTTGTTTGAATTAATTCGCAATGGTTGGGTGCCAGTAATCGCACACCCAGAGCGCTATGCTTATATTCAGCACAATATTCAATACGCAGAAGAATTAATCAGAATTGGTTGTGTTTTGCAAGGGGATTATCTAGCGCTGGTAGGCAAATATGGTAAACGTGAAGAAAAAACCTTAAAAAAGTTACTCAAGAAGGATATGATTTTTTGTCTTGCCTCTGATATACACCATGAGCGAGATGATTATCGGTTGTCAATAATCAAAAACAAGATAGAAAAGGTTATTCACAATCAAAAACGTATAGAAGATATGCTAGTAAAAAATCCTAAAAAGATTTTATTAGGACGCTAAATGTTGCTTGCTGTATCTATTATTTTGCGCCACGCCTTGAAAAGACTGCGCCAATAGTTCTAAAGAATATACTAGTATCTAGCCTTAGGGAACGATTATCTACATAGTAGTATTCTAGCGCCATTCTTTTTTCTGAATCCATGTTGCTACGTCCATTTACAGCCCACCATCCAGTAATACCCGGCCTAATACTCTCATATAACTCTTTTTCTCCTTTATACTCTTCAATCTCGCCAGGTACAAGTGGTCTTGGGCCTATGATAGATAATTGGCCCAGCAAAACATTTATTATTTGTGGCAATTCATCTATAGAGCCGTGCCTGATAAAATGTCCTACCTTAGTAATTCTAGGGTCATCATTTATTTTGTGATATTTTTCCCATTCATCTCTATACTTGGGGTTATTCATTAGTCTAGCTAATTGCTTATCCGCATCAGGTACCATTGTCCTAAACTTATACATCTTAAATGGCTTACCATTTTTACCAATGCGAGTCTGAGAGTAAATAATGCGGTCAAAATCACCAGTACAGATATATGCAATTTTAATCAAAAGAAAAGTAGGAATTAAAAAGATAATTCCAACAAGGGAAAAGAGAATATCAAAAAGCCTCTTGATGAACCTATACATACTATAATTATATCACAAAACTCAAAAAAATTCAAGAGGAAAAGGTGCTTTGCTCGTGGTATAATAAGAGAGCAGAGTATGAAAAACCTAAAAGAAGATTTGCGTTTAATCTACAGAGAGCACAGGGGGCTATTGATGTTGATGATTCTATTAGCGGTGTTATCGCTTATTTTCTTAGTTTTCTCACTCCTTACGCTCTCACCGTCCTCAGCCATTGTAAAGGTTGGATACGGTGACATAGGCAGTTTTTCTGGAGAAGGACTAGCAGAAATGCGTACAGCTGGTGGTTATCGTGATGGTGGTTGGGCCAGTATGCTTACATTCCCAGTTCTTGCGGTAATATTTGGCTTTCTTCACAATCTATTAGCGGTTAAACTATTCAAAAGACGTGGCGAAAATACCGCCAAAGCATTTATTATTCTTACAATTGCATTACTTTTGGGGGCAACAGTAGTGGCAATCCGCCTCCTAGGAGAAAACTAATGAAACACGATGATGATTTAGATATTCCTTTAGGCAAGAGAACCAAAGTCTATCGTTTTTTTGAGATACTACCAGGGTT
Organism: Candidatus Saccharimonadota bacterium; assembly: GCA_017405225.1. GTDB lineage: Bacteria > Patescibacteriota > Saccharimonadia > Saccharimonadales > Saccharimonadaceae > Nanosyncoccus. The sequence goes on from JAFRAV010000016.1 coordinate 29,078, forward strand.
TTTATCTATCATGATGATAGTAATGCTGGTAGTTTTTTCACTTATATCACCTACTCTTGGGGCAATTTATTTACTGATTATCATCACTATTACATTAGTAAAAGCGGTTGGTATTGCAGTTCGCACTGTCCAGGGCTATAAAGAAATCCAGAGAGCTATGAAGGTAGATTGGCACGAGCGCCTAGCAAATCTAAAAGAGCCTCATCAGAGTTTTGAACGTTTGCGCGGTAAAGAGACAGAAGAATTTGCTTTTGACGAGCATGTAGAAAATTTACGTGCGATGGTGGTATCGCCAGATGACTATCCAGATCCAGACAAGATATATCATGCAGTCATTATGGTAGCATATAACGAGGGCATGGAAACACTTGTACCTACCGTAGAGGCAGTCCTAAAATCTTCATTTCCTAGTGATAGGATTATATTTTTTATGGGGTACGAGGAACGTGGTGGCCCAGAGATTGCTAAGTGTGCCGAAGAGCTAAAACGTCGCTATAAAGACAAATTTTATGATTTTGTTCCGGTAATGCACCCAAAGGATTTACCGGACGAGATTAAGGGCAAAGGTCCTAATTTAACTTATGCCGGGCAACATCTAGCAGAATATGTGGATAAGAAGCATATCAAAAAAGAGCAAGTCATAGTTACATCGCTAGACTCAGATAATAGAATGAGCGAAAAATACCTAGACTATGTTGCCTACGAATACATCGTTCATGAAAATCGCAAACGCATGGCTTTCCAGCCAGTCTCTATTTTTACCAATAATATCTGGGATGCCAGTGCACCAATGCGCGTAATTGCGGTTTCTAATTCGTTCTTTAATGTAATTAATACCAAACGCCCACATTTACTCAGAAATTTTGCCTCTCACTCTCAGCCACTAGATGCTCTAGAAGAGATGGATTTTTGGAGTAAACGTACTATTGTAGAAGATGGTCATCAATATTGGCGTAGCTTATTCCATTTTCGTGGTAAATATGATGTTCTATCTATCAAAGTCCCAATTTATCAGGATGCAGTGATAGAAGAAACCTTTTGGAAGACCGTAAAAGCGCAATTCGTCCAATTAAGACGCTGGGACTATGGTGCTTCTGATGTAGCCTATGTAGGTGTGCGTATGGTAGACAAAAAACGTCGCAGGATGCCGCTATGGTTTCTCTTCCCAAAGTTTTGGCGCTTACTGGATGGGCACGTTACACTAGCTGCCATGTCACCGATTGTAGCCTTTGGTGGTTGGGTACCAATGATAGTTAATTCGCAGAGTAGGGAACTTTTAACCTATAATTTGCCTATTACAGTATCGTGGATTCAGCTCTTTGCAACAATCGGTTTGATTGTAACGGTGTTCGTATCATTACGCATGCTTCCTCCAAGGCCAAAAAAGTACAATCGTATTAAATCGGCTGGCATGGTTTTGCAATGGGTTTTAAGCCCACTTGTAGCAATTATGTATCAGAGCGCCGCAGCATTCTATGCACAAACAAGATTACTCACAGGACGCTATATGGAGAATTTTGATGTAACTAAGAAGGTGGTCAAGAAATAACAATAAATGTGATATGATAAAGAAGTAAATATGGCAAAGAAAGCAAATAGTTTGTTCAAAAGTATGGCGCGTTATGTCATAATTTTTATTGCTTTAATAATTATTACTTTTTGGTTAATTTTTAAGGATCAGGATATTGGCGGAGTATTTCAGGCGCTAACCAAAGTAAACTATTGGTACATTCTACTTGGCATCCTACTGATGATGGGATATTTTCTGACTCAAGCCCAAAACGTCCGCAAGATTCTTGCTTCTTTTGGAGAACATATCACCATCTGGAAATCACTTAAGTTTACCATGATAGAGTTCTTTTTTTGCGCGCTTACCCCAGGTGCTAGTGGTGGTCAGCCAGTAGAGATATACTATATGGCTAAAGAAAAAATACCTGCTTCCAAGGCTACCTTAGCGGTTTTGGTGCAGATTTTGGATTTCCAGATAGCAGTGATGGCCATCGGTATTGTCTCTCAAGCTATCATGTGGTTTACTAACCCAGATTTGTTAACAGGAACAGTAGCGTGGCTACTTAGAATAGGTATGATTATTAATGGTGTAGCCTTAATTATCTTAGCATTCTGCGTATTCTCAAATAGGATAGCCAAAATGATAGTTAATTGGGCGCTAAAGCTTCTCAAAAAGATAGGCGTAAAAAAAATAGAAGAGAAACGTGCCTCTCTGGATAAATCGTTGGATAGCTACCAGGAGGGTGCTGTGTATATCCGCACGCATCGCAAAGACTTTTTGTTATCTATCGGACGAGCATTACTCCAGGTTACATTGTTTTATATGATTCCATTTTGTGTGTATAAATCCTTTGGTCTAACTGGTATGACAATGATACAATTATTCACTATTCAATCGGTGCTATTTTTGGCTACGTCCGGATTACCTTTGCCTGGTGCAATAGGCGCTAGCGAGAGTGTATTCTTAACCTTATATGGGGCCGCTTTTGGTGAACAATTATTATCTCCAGCCATGCTTCTGAATCGTGGGATTAGCTTTTATCTGTTTGTTTTAGTGACAATGATTGTAGTGATGGCTAATGCAATTATGCTAAAGCGTAAAGAATTTACTCAGTCACCAGAGAAAGATAATTAGACCTCTTCCATATTGGTATATGAACGGTGAATTCGCTCATCTGTGTATACACTGTCTAAGAATTTACCAAAAGGCGTTATGGCGGGTTGCCCGTGATGGCGTAAGTTCATTCTCACTACAGCAGAGAAGGATATTAAGCAGTCAAAAATTATAAATATTAACATAATTTTATAAACCACATCTCTAGTATTGTCAGGCATCCTCTCGTAGTATTTACTAATTACAGGATAGATTAGTTTAATAAAGAATAAACAGATTAACCCCCATACTAGCATGATAAATACTGATGTCTTGCCAAGGATGTTTAGTGGTTGATCGCTGTAATTCCAGGAGCTTGTGCCAGTAAACACTTCTTGGCCTAGTCCTACTAGCAACTCAAATACGCCGCCAATAATTGCGCCATATAGTACGATTTGCCACCATTTATAGTCTTTGCGGGCGAGGAAAAACACCATTAAAGCGGCACCAACTCCGTAGACAGGATTAAATGGTCCATATAATAAACCACTACGGCTTACAATCACAATTGAGCCTTCACCAATTAAGTACATAAAGAAGGTAAGGACTGTTTCGTATATACAGCCAAACACGCAACCAAACAAAAATACAAAAAATAACTTTTTAAATGGTAGATTATGGAGTTTATCTTGGTCAGATAATTTCATGGCGGCAACACCTTTTTTTGAGCTGTGTTGCCGGGTAGATTTTTTATCCATAACTTTATTATATCACTGTGAAGTAAAATAGTTAAAATCCGTACCACCGTGATATAATTAGGTGACAATGGTTTACCTAGATTACGCCGCAACCAGTCCGCTTTTGCCAGAGGTGATAACGGCCATGCATGAAGCAGAGCAGAAGTTTTTTGCTAATGCCTCGGCTCTTCATACCCCTGGTCATCTTGCAATGAACAAAATAGAAGAAACACGTAAGCTCCTGGCACAGCTAATCAACGCAAACCCAGATGAGATTATTTTTACTTCTGGAGCTTCAGAGGCAAACAACACTGTAATTCGCACCTTTGCAGGTCATAAGATCTACACTTCACCCCTGGAGCACCATTCTATTGATGAGGCTGCACGTGTGCTTGGCGGTAACAAGAAACCTGCGCTTTATTCGTATATGTTTGCTAATAATGAGATTGGCGAGATTTTATCTATTGAAAATATCATAAAAAAGGCCCACAAAAATGGTGACTATATACACTCTGATTTAACACAAGTGCTTGGCAAGCTACCAATTAACATTAAGGCATTAGATTTAGATTATGCCACCTTTAGCGCACACAAGATTGGTGGCCCGGTTGGAGTTGGTGCATTATTTATTAAGGACGGCGCGCCGTTTAAGTCGCTAATTATTGGAGGTAATCAAGAAGGGAAACGCCGCGGCACAACTTATAACACAGCCGGGATTATCGGTTTTGGCGCAGCACTCAAATATGCTATCAAGCATAAAACATGGGACATTTATGATGCAAAAATTCGCGCTCTGCGTGATGGGCTAGCCAAACGTATCTTGGAAGAAATCCCAGGCAGTAGTCTTAACACTGATATTACACCAGGAAAGTCTTTGCCAAATATCCTTAATGCGTCTTTCCAGGCTGCCGAGGGTGAATCAATCCAGCTATATCTTGATGCTGAGGGTATAATAGTCTCTACTGGCTCTGCTTGTGCGTCTGGCGACATCAAGCCAAGTCACGTTCTGATGGCAAAAACTGGTGATGCTGAAGTGGCACATTCATCTATTCGTTTTTCTTTTGGTCTTGATAATACAGAAGAGGATGTTAAAAAAGTTATGCAAGTTTTACCAGGAATTATTAATAGGCTGCAAAAAATTAGCACTATAGAAAGGGAATCATAATGAACGAAGGACAAGATTGGATTTACTCAGACATTGTAAAAGACCATTTTTTGAATCCACGTAATTTCTTGTTTGGCGACGAATCTAAGTTTGATTTTGACGCTGTCGGTGTGGTTGGTAATCCAATCTGTGGAGATCAGATGAAGATGTATATTAAAGTCAAAAATGGTAAAATTGAGGATATCCGCTGGAAGACTTATGGCTGTGCTTCGGCTATTGCTTCTACCTCTGCACTTTCTGAACTAGCAAAGGGCAAGACACTTGACGAAGTCGTAAATATTTCCGCCAAAGACATTGATGATTACCTTGGCAATCTTCCAAAGCACAAATTCCACTGTTCTGTTCTTGGACATCAGGCACTTGCGGACGCAGTTAAAAAATATCGCGCAGAGTAACTGTGTAATACCTGACCATGCGTTACAATTAGAATCATATCCTGACGCACTGTTCTTATATTCTAACATAAATAGTACACATTAGCTCGGCAAAAGCGCACCCCTGGTTTTATCCATGACAATTATTATCTACTACGATTATTCCCGTTTCGTTTTCTTCATCAAAACGCCTGCCACTACGACAATCCCGGCAACCGCAACGATAGCCACGAAATCATTGGTAACCTCTGCGCTACCACCTTCGCCAGTAAACACACCAGTATTAGGAACCGAAGCATTCTCTTCCTCATCATCGCTCTCTTCTACTATTTTGAAACTAGCTCTAGCGGTTCCCGATTCTGGCTCTGAGAACCATGCCTCAAAAGAGTGTTCACCTATTCCAAGTGCATTCAGGATATTAGCTGGATGAATAATAGTCTGGTTGTCTGGATCTCCTTCACAATCTGTACGCATGTCTCGATACTCGTCATCAATTGAGAGAACACCTGTACCA
>JAFRAV010000017.1 GCA_017405225.1 Candidatus Saccharimonadota bacterium
ATTACACCTCTGTCAAAAATATGAGTAATTACCTTATGTGAAGAAGCGAAGCTATTTCTTTACATAAGGAATTACGAGCTATTTTTGACGAGGCTGTAACCAAGATGACTTAAAATTACCGTAGTGAGAATTATTTGGAGTGGGAAGACCACATGCTATCAAAAGAATTACGCAGAGTCTGGGAAGACCGCATGTTAAACGATTTAATCAAGCCTTAGAAAGCGACTCTTCAATCGCCTTACTAGTAACCTTTAGGTCCTCAAACGCATGTGGCCCATCAGCACGAAGAATAGTTTTTTCGTGGCCCTTACCCAAAATCAAGACTAAATCTCCCTTACGAGCTAGAGCAATAGCCTTTTTGATGGCTTTTTTGCGATCTGGTTCCATAATGATTGAGGAATCCTTCATGCCAGCTTTTTTGCAACCATCACGAAACATTTCCATAATAGACACGGGAGACTCATCACGTGAATCGTCTTCTGTAATAATACAAATATCACTGAATTTACCAGCAATTTCACCGCGTTCAGCACGAGTGGATTCATCTCTTCGTCCAGCACCACCAAACAGGGAAATAATTCTACCAGACTTACTAGGAGCTTTTACAGATGAAAATACTTTCTCAAAAGCATCTGGGGTATGTGCAAAATCAACAATTACCTCATAAGGTTGGCCAAGTAGCAGACGATTCATACGTCCCTCTACCTCTGTTAGAGAGGCAATACCTTTAGAAATCTGCTCACCAGACAAACCTAGTCTCCTTCCTACTAAAGCAGCCGCCATGGAATTGTACACGTTAAATTCTCCTGGAATTTGAGTGGTGATTTCTATAGGGTTTATATCACCAAATGAATATTTTACACCAGTAGCCGACAATTTAATGGATTTAGCCTTCATTTTGCCAGATTTTATACCATATGTGATATAATTATTATCTGGTGTAGCCTGCTTAAATCTATCGGCAGAAGGATCATCGGCATTAATGATGCCATAATCTGCATGTCTAAATAGCTTGGTCTTGGCTTCTACGTATCGCTCAAAAGTTTTGTGGTAATCCAGATGCTCGTGAGTGACATTAGTCATCACGGCAATTTCTATAGGAATACCCAGAGTGCGAAACTGCGCTAAGGCATGCGATGTAACCTCTAGTACCAGAAACTCTGCGCCCGCATTTTTGATAGTCTTCATTCTGCGATTCAAAGTGAATGAGTCAGCAGTAGTCATGTGTTCTATCTGTTTAACTAGGCCGTCATTATCTGGCAATTTATCAACGGGGTGGCCATCACGCGATAAGGCCTCTTTGGATAGACCTGGTACACCCCAGGCAACAGTAGTCATCAGCCCAGTCTTAAACCCAGCACAGTTTAGCATTTTCCAAATCATGAAGCAAGTAGTAGTCTTGCCGTTAGTACCAGTAACACCTATAACACGTAGTTTTTTGCCAGGAAAGTGATTCTTTAGTGCGGCAACCATAGACTGAGAAATGTGGTAGGGAATAACAACGAAATCATAGCCTGGTATTTTATCCTTCAAACTCATAAAAAAATTATAGCACGATTTGTTATAATAGAGATTAGATGGCAATAAAAAACCGAAAAATAATCTTAGGAACAATCGGAATTACTATGGCTGCTACCGTAGCTATCACTCTTGCTATTTTTAATAATATTGGCAAGAAAAACTATGAGATGCGTGGCTTTGTGGACGAAAACGGCAACAAGCAAAGCAACAATGTAGTAATCGTGCCACCTACCACAGAGATAGATCCCAACAATCCGGATACTATTCCTACACCAGAGATTCCAAACTCTGATTTGCCAGGAGGGAATTGCACCAGCGGGCTAGGCAAATTAATGTTAATTAATGCAAACTACACCGTAGATGAGAACTTTATTGTGGCAAGACGAGCCCAACTGGTAGATATTACAGAGCTATATGGTATTACAGAGGCCAATTCTTGGAATGGGCCACCCCTGCTAGATAAAGAAGCCGCCATTCATCTAAACGATATGATTAGAGCCTACGAAGAAGCGTATCCGGGACACATTATGCAAACCATGTCCTGCTTTAGAAGTATAGGTACATCTTGTGGTAGATTATGCGCTGCCACAGGGACAAGCGAACATCATTCTGGCTACACCTGCGACCTAGCAGATACCTATTATGGTGCTACGCTAGACACTGACTACTACGACAGTCACAAAGAGTGGCAATGGTTAAAAGCTAATTCCTACAAATATGGTTTTATTGACCGCTATCCAGAGGAGTGGGCAGGTGGCAGTATGTATGAACCAATTAATTTGGACGAAATTGGCTCTACTGGCTACTACGAAACATGGCATTACCGTTATGTAGGTGTAACAGAGGCTACAGAGATAGCAACAGGCAAATACAATAATGGAAAGTATGACTCGCTAGAACATTACCTAAAACAACGTAAATTTTTGAACGATTTACGCGCTGGCACCTGCAATAAATAATTACAACAGATAGTAATATAAATTTTAGCACTCTAGGCTTGACAGTGCTAATTTTTGCGCTACAATAGGGAAAAGGAGTAAATATGGCAATCAAACCGTTAAGAGATAAAATTGTAGCAAAAAAAGAAGAACCACTTACTAAGACCAAATCCGGCATTTTACTAGGTGAAGCCAAAGAAACCCCTGCATACGCTATAGTAGATGCTGTTGGTCCAGATGTAAAAGGCATTAAAAAAGGTGACAAAATAGTTTACAAAGAGTATTCTACTACCAATATCAAAGTAGATGATGTAGATTACATCATTGTCGCCGAAGAAGATGTACTTGCAACAATTTAGGTCTATTGAAAGGAGATAATATGGCAAAGAAAATTTTTTATAATTCTGAAGCTAGAGACAAAGTTCTCTCTGGTGCAAAGCAACTATATGATGCTGTAAAGGTAACTTACGGCCCTAAAGGCCAAAATGTAGTCATAGAGAAATCCTATGGTGCACCCACTATCACTCATGATGGCGTAACTGTAGCTGAGGCTGTAGATTTAGGCGCTACCGATGAAAACCTTGGCGAGCAAATCGGCGCAAAACTAATCAAGACTGCCGCGCAAAAACTAAACAAGGTAGCAGGTGATGGGACCACTACAGTTACAGTATTAACTTACAATATTATCTCTGAGGCCAACAAATTAATTGCTGCCGGAGTTAATCCAATGGAGCTCAGGAAGGGAATAGAAAAAGCAGGTGCTGAGATCGTAAAAGCTATAGATAAAACTGCAGAGAAAATAGCCGGAGATGACAAAAAGGTAGCAGAAGTTGCCACAATCTCTGCAGGCGATGCTGAAATCGGCAAGCTAATTGCTGAGGTGATTTCTAAAATTGGCAAAGACGGTGTAGTAACAGTAGAACCAGGCCAAGGCCTAGAAATGGAACAAGAAATCGTAGAAGGATTTTCTTATGATAAGGGCTATTCTTCTCCATTCTTTGTAACAGATGTAAATCGTCAAGAAGCTATCTTTGAAAAGCCATTAATTCTGATTGCCCAGAAAAAAATCTCTACAGCAAATGACATTTTGCCATTATTAGAGAAATGCGCTCAAGCAGGCAAGAAAGACCTAGTAATTATCGCCGAAGAAGTAGAGGGCGAAGCACTAAGTCTACTAGTCTTGAACAAACTGAAAGGTGTATTTAATACCTTGGTATTGAAGGCTCCATCATTTGGCGACCGTCGCAAAGAAATTATGGAAGACATTGCCATTTTGACAGATGCAACCGTAGTATCAGAAGACAAGGGAATCAAGCTAGAAGAAGCTGGACTAGAAGTACTAGGCTCTGCTCAGAAGGTAATTGCCACCAAAGATGAATCAACCATTATCAAGGGTGCTGGCTCTGCCAAAGAAGTATCTGCTCGCATTGGTCTAATTAATTCACAAGCCGAGCTAGCCACTTCTGATTACGAACGCGGTGAGTATGAGAAACGCGCAGCTGCCCTATCTGGCAAAGTAGCCGTAATCAAGGTTGGTGGCGCCACAGAGACAGAAATTGACGAAAAGAAATTCCGCGTAGATGATGCCGTAGCAGCAACCAAAGCCGCCCTATCTGAAGGAATTGTACCTGGTGGTGGAGTAACACTACTTAATCTCTCTAAAGAAATTAAGGGCACAGATGCCGGTGCAACCATTGTTAAAAACGCTTTGAAAGCTCCATTTATTACTATCATGGAAAATGCTGGTCTAAACGCTCAAGCATTGTTAGCCAAAGTTGAGTCAGCTAAACCTGGGCAAGGTGTCAATGTAATGGAGCCATCTGACGAGCTAATTGATCTGAAGAAAGCTGGTATTATAGATCCTGCCCGCGTTACACGTGAAGCAGTTCAAAATGCCATCTCCATTGCCGCAACAACTATTACTATGGGCGCATTAATTGTAGACGTTCCAGAAAAAGAGCCAGCAGCACCAGCTAGCGGCGATATGGGCGGAATGTATTAAATCTTTTAGTATATGTAGTCTTCCCAACCCAAATAATTCTCACTACAGTAATTTTAAGTCATCTTGGTTACAGCCTCGTCAAAAATAGCTCGTAATTCCTTATGTAAAGAAATAGCTTCGCTTCTTCACATAAGGTAATTACTCATATTTTTGACAGAGGTGTAATCC
>JAFRAV010000018.1 GCA_017405225.1 Candidatus Saccharimonadota bacterium
ACGAACCAAGGAAATGAGGAAATGAAAGCTTGCTTTCTATTTCCGAATGACGTAGATTCTGGCGCGTAGCGACAGACAGGCGACACAAGCCGGCCCGTGGGCTGCATATAGCCAAGCTTCTTAAAGGATGCCCTGTACATACAATAATTACCTGTAGTGAGAATTATTTAGGATAGGAAGACCACATTAAACGCTTATGCTTGCATATCTCCACAACCTTTGCTAATATAGACACTGTCGTTTTAGAAATTTGGTGGAGGTGGGCTTAGGTCGTAAACGGCAAAGTTAAACAGGAGAACGAAAGTTCAATATGCGTATCGGAGTCAAGCGTACACGTCATTTAGACGTCCGCAAGAAGCCGCAACAATCTCCTGCCCCTTGGCAAGAGTTCATTGAAACGAAAATTTCTATTTAATAGAACGTAATAAGTTTCTTTGGTAAAATGCGCAAAGAGCCTCTGAACTAGGTGCCAGAGGCTTTTTTATTTTTTGTAAAAACGCAATTATTTGTTCAATTTAGCATCAATTTTGCCGCGCATAAAGTTAAGAAAGTCTTCTTCAGACCTAGCGCCAGCTCCATCAAAATCCAATTTTTCTCCATCCAAGAAGAATGATGGCGTACCAGTAATATCTAAGCCCTTAGACAAATTGGCGTCAAAATTAATTTTAGCTTTTACATCTTCGCTATTCATGTCCTTAACAAATTTCTCTTCATCTCCCTTGCCCTTAGATGCTGTACGGAACATATTAGAGAACATATCTGTTCTACTACTACCAGATGCACTAGCCCAAACTGATTGGTTAGCAAAGAGCAGCGAAGCATAATCACTCCAATAACCCTGAATAGCTGCCGCCTCAGCCGCACTAGCTGCTGCCGTACCATTTTGATGGTAACTTAGCAAAAAATTACGATAAACAAGAGCTAATTTGCCACTGTACTCTTCTACTAGTTTTTTCATTCTAGGGAAGGCCGTAGCACAACCAGAACATTGATAATCCGCATACTCAAAAATCAAAACTGGGGCATTTGGATCGCCTTCTACATTATCACCTAAATGACCATTGTCATCATTAGGCCCAATGATAGAATTAACATCATACTTGGCAATATCTATTTTGTTACTTTCTCTAGCAATCGTTCTCCAGATTACCAATCCTAATAGAGCTACAGAAAAGATTGCTACTGCAACAATCGCACCCACACTTGAATCTTTTTTACTCACATTCCTCCTTAATTAGTGTAAAAATCAATTTTTTATGATATAATAATACCATAATTTTTGGACAATGACCATGAGTAATTTCATGAAAAAATTTACAAAATGGGTGGATCCAAAGCTGGAGAAACATCGCGAGCCAAAAGAGCCAGGAACTCCTCCTCCGTATGTACCAGAATCACTAGAAGATTTTGTTGGCGTATTACAACGCACTCCTACCTCTATTTTGTCGGCTAAAGACCGCGCCCGCATTTCTGCCTGCATGAGTTTTAGCGAACGCAAGGTGTCAGATGTAATGATTCCAAAGGATGATGTAATTTTTGTTTACGAGCATGATTTTCTAGGACCATTAATGCTAGACAAACTTTATAAATCTGGTGCAGCACATTTCCCCGTTCTTTCTTCTGACGGTCGCCGCGTGATAGGCGTTATTTCTACCGAGCAACTCAATAGCCTAGAAATCAAAAATACTGATCGTGCAGAAAAATACCTCAGCCGTAAAGTCTTCTTTATGCGCGATGATTATACCTTAGAACAAGCCTTAGCAGCATTCTTACGTACAAATTGTTTCTTCTTTGTAGTAGTAGATCACTCTGGACTTGTGGTGGGAGAAATTACTTATGATATTTTAGTCGCGTGCATGCTTGGATATATCCCACACGACAACTTCCATGACGACAACACTATTTCTGCAGTCCTCAAGAGAAATATGGTATAATTATTAGGTTATGAGAAAGCTAGCAACAGAGTTAAAAAATTTTTTAGGTAAAGAAGTAACTGTATCTGGCTGGGTTAATTCCCGTCGCGATCACGGTGGTTTAATTTTTATTGACTTACGCGATCATACTGGTATCATCCAACTAGTTATTACTCCAGACACCAAAGATGCTTTTAGTCTGGCAGAAACTCTGCGCGATGAATTTGTTATCACTGCTTCTGGCAAAATACGCGAACGTGCTCCAGAGCTCAAAAACCCTAACATTGCTACAGGCGATATAGAACTTGTGGTTGATACACTAGAGCTGCTCAATCGCTCCGAACCACTACCGGTCAATACTCACGATGACGGTAATGAATCATCTGAGGATTTACGCCTTAAATACCGCTATCTTGATTTACGCCGCCCTTCTATGCAAGCTACTTTGAAACGTCGTTCTGAATACTATAAATTTATTCGTAAATACATGGACGAACATGATTTTACAGAAATTGCCACTCCAATTTTGGCCAATTCTTCGCCAGAAGGAGCACGCGATTTTCTTGTTCCTTCTCGTTTACATCCAGGCAAATTCTATGCTCTTCCACAAGCCCCACAACAATTCAAACAGCTATTGATGGTGGGTGGCGTTCCTAAATATTATCAGATTGCTCCATGTTTTCGCGATGAAGATCCCAGAGCTGATAGACTTTATGGAGATTTTTATCAGTTAGATATGGAGATGGCATTTGTAGATGATGGCGAGACAATTCGTTCAGAGATAGAGCCGTTATATCTATCACTTGTCACTGATTTTGCTAATAAGAAACTAGTGCAAAAGTCCGAACCAGCTAAATCCTACATTCCAAAAGGTGGTAAAGTGCCTCGCATCCCATATCAGATAGCTATGGATTTATATGGTGTAGATAAGCCTGATTTGCGCTATGGAATGGAAATGATTGAACTTACCGATGCGCTAAAAGACACCGAGTTTAAGGTATTCCAAAGTCCTTGCGTAAAAGCTCTTTGCGTAAAAAATGGTGCCACTCTCACCCGTTCACAAATAGACAGCTTCACCGACCAAGCTCGCAAACTTGGCGCTGGTGGCCTAGCTTATATAATGTACGAAAACGGCGAAGAAAAATCTCCAATTGCCAAATTCCTCAAACCTAGCGAGCTAAAGAAAATCAAAGAGCTAACTGGAGCATCTGATGGTGATGCGGTGTTCTTTGGCGCAGACACACGTGAAAAAGTGAATAAAGTCCTTGGCCAACTCCGTATTGCTTTTGCCGATTTCTTTAGATTAAAAGACAATTCTGAGGTTGCCCTTTGTTGGATTACAGATTTTCCATTTTATGAGTGGGACGAAAAGAACAAGAAAATTGATTTTGGGCACAACCCATTTAGCATGCCAAAAGGTGGATTATCCGCACTAGAGAATGCTAAATCGGACGAAGAAAAGCTTGCCATTGTAGCTGACCAATATGATATGGTAATGAACGGGTACGAAGTCTGTTCTGGTGCTGTACGTAATCATAGCCCAGAAATTATGTACAAAGTATTCTCTTTGCTTGGGTATAATCAGGCGTACGTAGAAAAACGCTTTGGTGGCCTACTTAATGCCTTTAAATTTGGCGCTCCCCCACACGCAGGTTGTGCTCCAGGCCTAGACCGTATCTTTATGATTCTGTCCGATACCGAAAATATTCGCGATATCGTTGCCTTTCCTAAAAATGGTTCTGGCATTGATTTGATGATGGATTCTCCATCTGTAGTAGACATAGACCAATTAGAGGAAGCGTCTATTGCGGTTATTGAAGAAGACGAATAATAATATTCGGTCTTCCTACTCCAAATAATTCTCACTACGGTAATTTTAAGTCATCTTGGTTACAGCCTCGTCAAAAATAGCTCGTAATTCCTTATGTAAAGAAATAGCTTCGCTTCTTCACATAAGGTAATTACTCATATTTTTGACAGAGGTGTAAT
>JAFRAV010000019.1 GCA_017405225.1 Candidatus Saccharimonadota bacterium
GCAACGGAGGGTGCCACCACGTTCTTTAATATCGGATTGATTTAGACGTACAGTACTAATCCATGGATACAGTTTGTAAGCAGAGGTGCCGTCCATAATAGTAGAGGACCAGTGTAGTACAGCATCACCCTGGTAGTACAAGCGTCCCATACGCCAGTCATAGATACCTGAAAGCGAGTAGTCCAATGGATACGAACGTAACCCATTAGCTCCATCCTGATTATCGCCATAGCCATACTGGGTGAAGAGGTAGGACCAGACAAATATTCTCACTACTAATTTTAAGTCATTAAAGCTACATTATCCGAATTACGTAGTCAGGGCATCCGAGAAGTTTGACTATATGCAGAACTACGGGCAATATAGCGCTAACGAGCGCTAGCTTAGGCGAAGTGTCCCTGTAACGACAGGCGACACAAGCCGGCCCGTGGGCTGCATATAGCCAAGCTTCTTAAAGGATGCCCTGTATATATAATTTTGACAAGGCTAAACCTGTATGACTTAAAATTACTGTAGTGAGAATTATTTGGAGTGGGAAGACTACGTTTTATCTACCGTGAATATACATATACCCAGCCGCCTCAGCCGCACTCCAAACAGTCTCGCCTACACGCCCCCAACCTGCAATACCGTTCATATCTGTCACCCTAACTGAGCCATCCGCATAAACCTCTTCCACAATACCAACGTGCCCTAATCCGCCACCCCTCTGGAATACAGCACCAGCGGATGGTGTACGATTGACATTAAATCCAGCTGCAGCAGCCATTGATGCCCAAGTATTAGCGTTTCCTAGGTTAGATGGCAAATCTTGACGACGCTCCCAAGCGTACCAGGTACACCAACCATAAGCGTATTTATTGCCAGATGAATATGATGCTGTAAAGCGATAAGACGATGACGCTGATGAGGAAGAATAGGTAACTGGGGCAACATACTCTGGGCGTTCTGTCTCTGGCAATACACCAGATGGGATAATAATAGTCATATCAGAGTTTAGGTTTGTATTATTTTCTAGATCATTTACAGCAATAATCTCTTCTGTTGAAGAACCATATTTGCTAGCAATAGATTCTACCGTCTCTCCGTTTTTTACCTTATAGATAATACCAGGAACTGATGGTATATATAATGTTTGGCCAGGATTAATAGTGACAGTACCTAAGTTATTAGACCAACGAATCTGATCCGTTGTTAGCCCAAACTTAGCAGCAATACTATCCATAGTATCACCATCTTGCACTACATAGCTAGAGATTCCCCTAGAGGCTACAGGTACACTAACAGAGATAGGCTTAGAGATTTTTCCAGTTTCATCTGTAGTTTGGCTATTTTGTTGCAAAATAGATACCGTAGTATAGTTAGTCTCTGTTAAACCAGCAGAAGCGAGATCCATAGTATTTGCCATCAATGCCACCATATAAAATTGGCTTACCTGGTCAGCAGAAACTTGGTAATTGCTGGAAACAATTGATTGCATATCCATATTTCCTTCTTGGAGAATCTGCTTATCTTTAGAGCCAAAAAATGCCACAGAAAAAACTGCTCCAATCGCCAAAATATATGGCCAATTATGGCGTAAAAACTTAAATCTATTAGAATTTTTCTTTATCATAACTGAACATTACAGAGGTTACGACAGTGTTCAACAATATTCTGGTTATGTTCTGCCTCTGTGTAACTATAATACATCATACCATCGTCACCTGTCAAGAAATACATATATGATGTATCTGTTGGATTGGCTACTGCAAGTAGGGCCGAGACACCTGGATTACAAATAGGACCAGGTGGTAAGCCTTGAGATTTACGGGTATTATAAGGATTGTCTAGCTCTAGAGCAGCACCGTTATCGCCATAAGTGGTCCTCTCTGGGTCTACCAAATCTAGAGCATATTGCAAAGTAACATCAGAGCCAAGGACAATATTTTGAGACAATCTGGAGAAAAATACCTGTGCCACGGTTGGCTGATCCAAGGTTTTGGCCTCTTTTTGAACAATAGATGCTAGGGTGATACCTTGATATAAGGTCAGACCTCTTTGTTCATACTTTTTTACAAGGTCATTACCTTCTACTACATCCCACATTGCATCCATAGCAGTAATAATAATCTTCTCTACTGAGTCAGTCTTATAGAACTCGTAAGTGTCACCAAAGAGAAAACCTTCTAGTGGCTCTGCACCGTATTGTGAGGATGAGGGTGCACTAGCCAAAAGTCTATCTATTTTAGCATCAGTACCTCTGTAATTCTTAGAAAAAGCGCTATCAATTGCAACTTTATCGTAGCCTAATTCTATCAATTTTGCTTTGATACTTTTGATTCTTTCTCCTGGCAAAATTGTAAATGAGAATACGTTGGGGTTTTTTGCTCCTGCCACAAGCTGCTTACTGATTTCCTCTACGCTCATTGTACGACGAAATTGATAATCGCCTACTTTAATTTGGCTGTCCAAGTTATTAGAGCGCATATAAAATTGAAAAGCAAAAGAATTCCTAATAATACCCGATGCTTCTAGATTGTCTCCTACCCTATTAACGGTATCGCCATTCTTGACAGAGAAATCTATAAAATCACACCTAGGGTCTTTTTGAGCAGTGCTACATTCTACACCCTCATATACTGGACGAAGAGACGAATTGTACCAATTTATTACTACCAAAACGGCAATTCCAAGCACAGCAACAATGGAGCCTGCAATGATGACAAACTTCTTTAGATGCTTGCTAGATCTGCCATCTGTACTACCATCTTGTGTGCTAGCACGACGTGCGGCTCTTTTTCTTGTAGCCGCTTTTGGAGCTACACTTGCACTGCTGGTTACAGAAGATAAACGTGAAGGATTGTTCTTTTTTTCAGTACTAGCTGGTTTTACTGCCCTCTTACTAACAGAGGTGCTAGTGCTTGCATTTCTTGTCTTACGCACACTATTCATAGCTAGTGCTTTGTCGTTATTCTCTATAGAATTAACAGATATGTTGTTTATAAAATCTTGCAAGAAGATGGATGCGGCTTCAGCATCTATTTCCTCTTTGGCATAGCTACGCTTGCGGGATTTAAGCCGATTCTCCGCCTCTACAGAGGTCAAAGACTCATCTTGGAATTTAATCTTTGCTCCAGGCACAGCTGACGCAAGTGATTGAGCAAATTTTTTGACATAGCTAGATTGCTGAGTTAGATTACCATTATTACTACGCGGCATCCCTAGGACAAACCAAGTAGTATTGTTAGCTCTTGCAATTCTTGCAATTTCTGTAAACTCTAAACCATTATTAACGGTAACTGTGGTATGCGGAACAGCAATACGAATACTAGAGTCGGCGATTGCAACACCAATTCTTCTAGTTCCTACATCTAGCCCTATGAGTTTCATTATTCCTCCACTTTTAGTTCTATGCTAATTTTGTTTGGATCATCTGGTACGGAGCCTACCCAAGGGAATGACGGTTTGATAGAAACAGAGCTAACGCCACTGATTGATTTTAGGATAGATTTAACCTCTCCAATTTTCTTACCCTTAGACTTTTCCATAATGTCTTCTTCATTAACCTTAGGACCAGTCTGAGTAGAAGTCTTGAGCTTGGCAGTGATTTTATCGTCTTTTTTGCTAAAGTTTTCAAAGAAAGGTGTATCTACAGCATAAATCTTCTGGTCAGAGGCCAAAGTTTTTTCTGCCTTGGACTTGACATAATCAGAAATTGTGGTTTTATTTACTGCGAACATCTTGTATGTCGTGGTTGCCTCTATTTTTGGAGTAACACCAGATTTTACTTCTTCTCCTACGCCAGGCGTAGATTTTGGATCAGATGTAGAGATTTCTAAACTAGACTCAATAATAGTCATATCATCGCCAAACTCTTTGAGTAACTCTGTCTTGCCATCTTCGCGACCGGCATTTTCTAGCTTGTTCTTGGCATTATCGTAATCTTGCTGAGAAACAACTGTCACAATATTAGTAGTACCACCAGAAAGGGCCGCCTCATTTTTTGCGGTAACGTTTGCAACGGAAGATATCCAGCTGGAGTTTGCAGGAATATTATACTTATCTCCTGGCTCGTTAGCAGTAACTGGCATGGTGGCATCCATGTCGCAGCCTTTGCCAAGTAGTATATTTGCTAAACATTTTGCACCATCTGCCTCGCTAACTGTAAAGACAACTTCTTTGTTCCCTGTAAATGATAGGCCACCAGTAGTAAAGGTAGAGCCAGATGGGACCGTAAGACCATCTTTAGATGTGATATGAGCGGTTATTTTTAGATTGCCTGAGGCTTTCTCGCCTATATCTTTTTGCCCTGTAGCGGTAAACTCTTGAGAACTGGATTTTTCTACCTTCTTTTCTTCTAATAAGAAGGTGCCTCCCGCAACGTTTTCTTTGCCTTTTTCTGTAACAAAAGATACTTCCTCAGAGAAATTATTTGCAGTGGTACGAATAGCAACATCAATATCTACCGCTGGAGCAAAGACAAACGCCCAAATCAAGAATACAACCAAACCAACAAATGCAACACCGCCAATAATAACCCACTTGCGATACTTCTCTAGCGTTGGGATTAAGCCTTTTTTGTTGGCTTTGTCGTCTTTTGGTTTTTTGCTATCTTTTTCTATGTCGTCAGAAGAAAATGATTGATCTGGCTTCTCTGATGAGGCTGATTTGACAACTTTAGCTGTGGATGTTGTATTAGAAGAATTAGTATCAGCTGTGTTGCCTTTTGCTTCGTCAGAGAAATCTTTTTCGTCTATCACTTGCTCGCCTGGCTCTACTGTTTCCTCAATAATTTCTGAAGGCAGCTTAGGGCGAGATTGTAAAGTCTTGGCCACTGGAATTTGTGCTGCAGCAGCAAGCTTCATTAGGGCTGGATCTGTTGTAACAATTACAATAACCTTATCTGCAGACTTGCCAGCCTTAGCGATGAGCTTGGTATTGACTGCGCTACGTAATACACCGATTTTTTTAGGTGGGACAAGTGCAACGAGTTTTTCTTTTGCGTTTTTTACGCGGGCAATGATGTCTGTAATATCATCTTCCGGCTCAATATAAACAACATCCTTATTCATATTATCCATTTTAACACATTTTATTACGTTTGTGCTAAAATTATATTAATGAAACTTTTTCGTGAAAAGTTTGCCAAGATGAGCAAAGAAGCTCCTGATTCTCAAGCTGTTTTAGCTGAGACTGTTTTGAATTACATCAATGACGGTGTAATTATCATAGATCACACTGGCATAGTTAAGCTAATTAATCCCGCGGCGCTTCGTATGGCTGGCTATACTAACGCTGAGGATGCAGTTGGGCTATCTTATTTATCCGTCATGAAGTTAGAAAATGGCGAAGGTGTGTCCATCCCAGATAGCCAAAACCCACTTGCTCAGGCTGCCGCCAACAACAAAAGCTACACCTCGCGCGATTATTGCCTAGTTAGTGCTCAAGGCAAAAAAATACCAATTTCTGTATCGCTTACCCCATCTGGCGAGAAAAATTCTGATCGCATTATTACCTTTCGCAACATTTCTGAAGAGCTAAAAAAAGAGGGGGAGCAAACAGAGTTTATTTCTACTGCCTCCCATGAGATGCGCACCCCAGTTGCATCAATAGAAGGTTATTTGGGTTTGGCACTTAATCCATCCACTGCTACCATAGATGACAGGGCCAGACAGTACCTAACAGAAGCTCACGCCGCCTCTCAACATTTAGGTAAACTCTTTCGTGACTTACTAGATGTGACTAAGCTAGACGACAAAAGAGAAAAACTCCATCTAGTCCCAACTGAGGTAATTTCCGCGGTCAAAGAAATTGCAGATCGCCAAGTTGTTGCGCTTAATACAAAACATCTTAATTATACTTTTGGCTCCAGCCAGGACGTTAACGGCAAACTCCAAATTGATCAATTAGCCTACGCTATGATAGATCCAGATTTTTTGCAAGAAATCATGAACAACCTAATAGAAAATGCCATCAAATACACTGAAGAGGGTGGCTCTATCTGGGTAAATGCCCGCAATGACGGAGATAATGTTTTGATAAACGTAACCGATAGCGGTATGGGTATAGCCCCAGATAATCTAGAGCATATTTTCCAGAAATTCTATAGGGTGGATAATTCTGCCACTCGCACTATTGGCGGCACTGGCCTTGGTTTATACATCGTAAAAGAACGTGTAGAAGCTATGCGTGGACGAGTCTGGGCAGAGAGCGCTTTTGGTGAAGGTTCTACTTTTTATGTCTCGTTCCCTCGTATTTCTCAAGAAGAATACGATCGCCAAATGATGATAATACGAAACACTCAGATGATGAGCATCAAGCCATCAAACCAAGTTCGCGAGGCCGCTGCTAACGCCGCCGGGACATTATTTTCTGTAGACCAGGCCAACCCAGCTCCATTTGCCCCCACCGCTGCGCCTATACCTACTCCTACTGCACCTGCACCTGCCGCCGCGCCTACAGCTTCAGCCGCGCCTACTCCAGTCGCTTCGTCAAATCCTGATGTGTCCGGCCAATCAACAGGCGAAGACCTAGCCTCAGATTTATCTGCCGACAAATTAGCCGAGCTAAAACGCAACTTTGCCGCACAAATGCATGGAGGTCCACAAATCGGTAGCCAGTAGTAATAAAAATCTAGAAAAATTAGCATAATTATTATATAATAGATTAAACATAGGAGGAATAATGACAAAAATAATGCTTGTAGAGGACGACAAGAGTCTGCGCGAAATCTATAGTATTCGCTTGGTGGCAGAAGGATACGAGGTGGTCTCTGCTGGTGACGGAGAAGAAGCATTAGCAATGGCCGTACAACAGCGTCCAGATTTAGTGCTATCAGATGTAATGATGCCAAAAATTTCCGGTTTTGATATGTTAGACATCTTGCGGTCTACACCAGAAACAAAAGACATTAAAGTCATTATGATGACCGCGCTATCATCTGAAGACCAGCGCCAACGTGGTGAAAATTTAGGTGCAGATAAATATCTAGTTAAATCTCAGGTTGGAATTGAAGACGTCATTAATGCAGTTCACGAGGTATTAGGCGATAAAATCACCTCTGCTTCACCAGAGGCAACAGCTGCTCCAGAAGCACCAACCACCACAGAGGCTGCACCAGCTACACCGGCTCCTACTACTACACCAGAAACAGCTGCACCAGCCACTACCCCTGCTGCCGCACCAGAAGTAGCCGCACCAGCACCAGAAGCACCAGCTACACCTACACCAGAGACAGCTCCTGCAGCCGCGCCTACCACAGAGGCTTCTACTTCAACACCAGAAACACCTTCGCCAGCACCATCAAACAGCGTAGCAATGGAAGCATTACTAAACAGTGCACCGGATTCTAACAATGCCAGTTGGCCAGGCGCTTCGGCTTAATAAATTTCTCGCTGAGAGAATCGGAATTTCACGTCGCCAAGCAGACGATATTATTACTAGTGGAAAGGTGACAGTAGATGGCAATGTTGCCATTTTAGGCGCTCGTATTGACAAAAATAGCAAAGTGTGCTATAATAATAAAATTATACCTTTTGAGAACTCTTATACTTATTTAGCTCTTAATAAGCCAGTTGGCTATGTCTGTTCGCGCCGTCAACAAGGCGACAGTCCAACGATTTACAAACTATTGCCTAAGCAATACCAGTCACTAAAAACAGTTGGCCGCCTAGATAGAGATTCAAGTGGGATTATTCTGCTTACCAATGATGGTGATTTTGCATTTCAGATGACTCACCCTAAATTTATTAAAGAAAAAATTTACGAGGTAAAGCTCTCTAGCGCATTAGAGCCATTACATCAGCAAATGATAGCAGATTTTGGGATAAATCTACCAGACGGAAAATCGCAGCTAGGTTTAGAAAAAATGGATGATTCTAGAAAAAAATGGAAAGTCTACATGAGCGAAGGCCGTAATCGCCAAATTCGCCGCACCTTTGCCGCAGTTGGTTACACTGTAGTCGGTTTACATCGTATCCAATTTGGAAAATACCAACTAGCCAATTTGCCAGAAGGTAAATTTACAGAGATAGAAAAATAACATACAGCAAGGGGTTGCCTAGTTTTGCAGAACTTTGGCAATTTTTTCTTTGATACTATGGCCATCTGGCGAGCCGGCTAGAGTGTCTAAGGCTACTCTTAGCAATCCCAGTGCAGTAATAAAGGAATGGTCTAGTTCTATATATGTAGAGTTAATAATTCCCTCTATGTCTTCTGAATCAACAATATGAATCACTGGGCGACGGTTAAAGGGTAGCTCCTCATACCAGTCTGACGTAGCAAGCATCTCTTGAATCTGCATCAACCCGGCACCACCACCACATAGTAAAACACTATTTGGCAATACCTCTAGCAACTTAAAATCCTCTAGTGCCAGCTGAACACCGCCTACCCAAACAGCAAGATTCTTTTCTATGGCTTCTTCTAATTTCTCGCGGCCCGGTTCTGGCAATTCTGATGATTCTTGATTTAGTTTAAAGTATTCTGCGGTGTCGTAATCTACCCCTAGAGATTCGGCAATTTGATGCGTAAAGCTACGACCACCTATACCAAACATTTTTGTACCATCTACACCACCATCATCTACTACGGCTATGTCTGTAGTTCCACCACCAATATCCATCACTATAGCTGAGAGTCCGCTATCCGGATCATCTCCAAGACAAGCACGACATACAGCAAATGGCTCTACCGCCACCGCCAAGAGATCTAGCGAAAGCTCGGCACAAACCTTTTCTATAGCAGAAATATGAACAAGTGGCGCAAACGCAGTATAAAATTGAATTGTAAGATCAGAGCCCTTAAATCCTATTGGATTACTAACCTTATAGCCATCTATTGTAAGCGAAACAATGGCGGAATTAATTAATCTTACTTCTATATCTGGATTATTTGTCTCTAGAGCAACCTCTTTTCTTGCTAGCTCTCCGGCCCTATCTTGCACTCTTTTGATAATTAGAGACATTTCTTGCTCAGACAGAGGACGATTGCCATTTTTGCGGCGATAACGCACTGTAGAAGTGTTTCCCTTGACTAGCTCGCCAGCAATACCAACGGTAACCAATTTGCAGGTAACACCTGCCTGCTTCTCAGCATCAGAAAGTGCCTTTTCGCAAGTGGCCACCACAGCACCTATGTCTGCAATAGCCCCCTCGTGCATATTGGAAGCATCTTGGTGTGCTCTACCTACACCTATTATCTCAAGTTCGCCTTTATTCTCTCTGGCAATCACTGCCTTTACAAATTCTGTACCAATATCTAATGCCAATAAAACATCATCTGGTGGTGGGGTAGATTTTAACGCTGGTTTCTTGCTCTTAATAATTCCCATACTATCATTATAGCATAAACATCTTAAAAAATCATATCTTAGCTATTGCAATCAGCAATTATGTTTGTTATAATATAAACATACCATTATTGTCCGACCCGAGAGGGCCGGAGTTTTTAAATTAAAGAGGCCACAAGATACGTGGTTTGGAAAGGAAAAAATGGAAGGACTTGATTTAAAACAGATGTCAGCGATGGTAAAAGTAATCGCTGAGGAGAAAGAGCTACCAGAAGACACCGTTATTGATGTCATTGAAACCGCTATTGCAGCCGCTTGGCGCCGCGATAACGGTGATAAAGACATGAATGTTCGCGCAGAGCTAGACATGAATAAAGGCACCGCAAAGGTTTTTGTTTCCCGCGAGGTGATAGAGGATGGCCTAGCATACAATCCTGCAACCGAAATCCCAGAGAGTGAAGCCAAAGGCAAAAAAGTAGGCGACACCGTAGAAGAAGAACATACTGTGACTAGCTTTGGTCGTGTAGCTTCACAAACCGCCAAACAGGTAGTAATCCAAAGATTACGCGAGGCAGAACGTGATGCTGTTCTAGCTAATTTTGAAGACAAAGTTGGCACCGTAGTTAATGGTGTAGTAACCCGAGTAGAGCCAAGATTAGTCCGCCTAGAAATTGGTCGCACTAGTGGTATTATGCCAAAATCCGAGCAGATAGAGGGTGAGTACTATTCTGTGGGTGCCAGATTCAAGGTAATGATTAAAGAAATTGAACGAGGCGAGCGTGGCGCACAGCTTATTCTCTCTCGTGGCTCTAGCGATTTTATTGAATACTTGTTCCGCCAAGAGGTCCCAGAAATAGAAAATGGCACTGTTGACATCAAAGCTATCGCCCGCGAAGCTGGCAAGCGCACCAAAATCGCAGTAACCTCCAACGTCCCCGGCGTAGACCCAGTTGGTACTTTTGTAGGTGGTCGCGGTGTTCGCGTACAAGCAGTAATGAACGAAATTGGCGATCGTGAGAAAATTGACATCGTAAACTGGAGCGATAATGCTCCTGAATTTATCCGCGAGGCTCTCTCTCCAGCAGAGATTGTCAAAGTAGATATAGACGGAAAGAAGGCTAAAGTTTTCGTTACAGAAGATCAGCAGTCTATCGCTATTGGCAAACAAGGTCAAAATGTTCGTTTAGCCTCTAAATTAACTGGCTACGAAATAGATATTGAATTATCTAAGGCTCCAGAAAAGAAGAAAAAGAAAAACGTTGAAGATTCATTGCTCTCCGCACTAGAAGAGAGCAGCTCAGAAGAGTAACTTTAGATTCTCCGCAATCAGTCTACGGTTGCGGAGTTCTGGTTTTTCTAGCCATTTTTGCAAAATCCCAGCAATGGCTTCTGTATAAAAATCGCCCAAAAAGTCTAGATATTCCCTATCGTATTGTTTATTCTCTTTTTTGTTGAGTATTTCATTCATTACGGCAGGATAGAGCATGCGATAAATAGACCTATGTATTACTCCACTACCAACCGTTTGGCTAGCAGATTTTAAAAGTTTAGCATTTTGCTCTAAATAATCCATCACAAATCCCAAAATCTTTGAAAACCCCTTGTCAATATCGTAGCTTGTTAAAAATTCTTCCGTGTCATCTTTAATACACCATTCCAATAGAGAGTTCATAGAGTCAAAATGATAATAAAAAGTCTTTCGGTTGTATCCAGCTGCTTTTACTAAATCAGAGATTGTAATCCTATCAAAATCTTCACTAAGTAACATTTTCTTGAGCGAAACGGATAGGTTTTGCATCGTAGACTTGGACGTAGCGTTCATATCTATTATTATAACTGTTTTTCGGACACTTGTCCATATTTTCTATACTTAGCGCAACTCTTTTAATAACATGCGGTCTTCCTATCCCAAATAATTCTCACTACAGTAATTTTAAGTCATCTTGGTTACAGCCTCGTCAAAAATAGCTCGTAATTCCTTATGTAAAGAAATAGCTTCGCTTCTTCACATAAGGTAATTACTCATATTTTTGACAGAGGTGTAATCC
>JAFRAV010000020.1 GCA_017405225.1 Candidatus Saccharimonadota bacterium
AAAAATATGAGTAATTACCTTATGTGAAGAAGCGAAGCTATTTCTTTACATAAGGAATTACGAGCTATTTTTGACGAGGCTGTAACCAAGATGACTTAAAATTACTGTAGTGAGAATTATTTGGGATGGGGAGACCACATATTATCAAGAATTCCAACCTAGAAAATCACTATAAGCATAACTTTTATGCGATTTTTTGCGCTTTTTTGGAACTTTAAAAAAATAAATTATTGACAATGTAAAAAATGTGGTAAAATAGAACATAGAAAGTCAGAAATTTTAAGTTGACATTTAGTACAAATTATGCTATCATAAGCTAAATGAATAATAATAACAGGGGTGGAATAAAGGAATATTTTCATGGACCAAAATGCGGATGCAATCGCAAAAGCGATTAAAGGCAGCCTAAATATCATTGAACAAGACCGCGAAAAAGAAATTATTTCTCGCCGTTTTGGACTTTTAGGGCAAAAAGAAACACTTGAACAAATTGGCGATATGTTGTCTATTACACGTGAGCGTGTTCGCCAACTAGAAAAGGCAATTCTTGTGCGTCTTCGTGTTTGCTCAGAAGAGGGAGACATCTCTGATTTGGCCGCAGCTGAAAAGATTATCATCCGCAATCTTACAGAAACTGGCCGCATCGCACGTGTTTCCACTCTTGCAGACAAAATTTATGGACGTGAAACCACTGAAGCAGAACGCGCAGGCCTTGCTTTTATTGGTAATATCTCTTCTCAGCTAACCACTATTGAGGAAAATGACCAGTACTATCCAGCTATCGGTATTGCAGAATATGGTGATGCCGCTACTATCCGCAAAAAACTTGACGAGATCATCTCTCTTATCAAGAGCAACAAAAAACCAATGACGGTTGACGAGCTAGACAACAAATTATCCTACGAACATCCTTCACACATCGTTGCTATTGCATCTATCTCCAAACAACTTTCTACCTTAAATGATCTTTGGGGACTAGCCAAATGGCCAACAGTCAATCCTAAAAATATCCGTGATAAGATTTATGTAGTTCTAGAAACCAAAAAGGAGCCAATGCACTTTGCTGATATTGCTAAGGCTATCTCTACATCAGAGTTCAAGAGAAAAAATGTTACCGTTCAGGCAATTCATAACGAGCTAATCAAAGACGAGCGTTTTGTTTTGATTGGTCGTGGTATTTATGCACTTGATTCTTGGGGCTACAAAAAGGGAACTGTATCAGATATTATCTGCGATATTCTACGCAAATCTAGTGAGCCTCTTTCTCGCGAGGAAATTGTTAAGCAAGTACTGCGCGCACGCAAGGTCAAAGAGACTACAATCTTATTAAACCTCCAGAACAAAAAATTATTCAAGAAGGTTGGCCGCAACGCCTACGAGCTTGTAGAATCAGCCAAATAGTATGTAGCATTTTGATACTATTTATGCTAAAATAACATTGTACATTATGCTAGCAAATATCATTCATTTTATTTTAATGCCGATTGTCTGGATACCAATTGTTGCTATCTTGGGATTTTTGACCTACAGAAATTACAAAAAGATTAACCGCCTCAAAGTATTAAATGTAGATGCGGTTTTGCTAATGCTAGAAATCCCTCGCACTAATGACAAAAAAGAGTTGGCTGCAGAACAATTATTTGCTAGTCTTCATGGCATCCTACGCGACAAAATAGAGCTCAAAAACTCTGGCGGAGTGCAAGAGCATCTCTCTTTTGAAATCGTTTCTACTGGCGGTCAAATCCGCTTCTACGTCTGGACACCTAAGGTTTTGCAAAGCTTTGTAGAAGGGCAAATTTACGCCCAGTACCCTACCGTCCAAATTCACAAAGTTAAAGAAGATTACGTAGACAAAAGAGAAAATTACAACGTTACATACTGCTCAGAAGTAGTGCTTACAGAGAACTCCGTCTTACCTATCAAGACATTTGAAAACTTTGAGGTAGATCCGCTGGCTGGCATCACCGGTACTCTCGCCAAACTCAATCCAGACAAGGACGAGGAACTATGGATTCAGATTCTCACCCGCCCTATTCCAGATGACTGGCATAAATCCACCACTGATAAATGGGTTAAACAAGTTAAATCTGGTCAAAAATCATTTAAGATTTTGGGTATAGATTGGGTATGGCTAATCACAGCACTAGGGGCACTCTTCCGCCCTCCTCAAAGCGGGCCTAATGGCGAGCCTGTCAAAGTAGAGCTATCAGAGCGAGCAAAAACTCAAGTAGAAAAAGCCGAGGAAAAGGCCACCAAGCTTGGCTATGAGGTAAAGATTCGCTTAGCTTATTTAGGCTCAGACCAAACCGATGCCAAGCTCAATATGCAAGCCTTGGTTGGTACATTCAAGCAATACAATTCCACCAATCTTAACGGTTTCACCTCTGTTGGTGGCACTTTTGACCATGCTGCCCTAGACGCTTATAAATTGCGCCAATTTACCGATCATGGTTTTATCCTAAACATTTCCGAGCTAGCATCAGTATATCATCTACCACATACTTCCGTAGAAACCCCTAATATTGTCTGGGCTACTAGCAAAACAGCTGAGCCACCTGCATCGCTACCACTCATCACCGGCAACGCCGAGCACGACCGTGATATTTCCGCTTTTGGACTTACTAATTTCCGCGGTATCAACCACCAATTTGGTATGTTGCGCAGAGATCGTTCTCGCCACGTTTATATTATTGGTCAAACTGGCGCTGGTAAATCTGGTATGCTAGAGCTCTTTGCCCTCTCTGATATATTCTATGATCAGGGTTATTGTATTATTGATCCACATGGCGATTTTGCCATTAATAACCTCCGTTTTATCCCAGAAAAACGCATCAAAGATGTAATCTATTTTAACCCTGCTGACGTGGAATACCCTGTAGCATTTAACCCACTAGAAATCACCGATCCATCCAGAAAACCCAACGTTTGTTCAGAGGTAATTGGCGTACTTAAGCGTATGTTTGGAGATTCTTGGGGTCCAAGACTAGAGCATATTTTGCGCTACACTTTACTAGCATTGCTAGACCGCCCAGAGACCACATTGCTTGATATTTCTCGTATGCTTACAGATAAAGAATTCCGCAAAGAGACACTTAATTACTGTAAAGATGTAACGGTATTACAATTCTGGAAGCACGAGTTTGGCCAATGGAACGAAAAGCAGGTAAACGAGTCTATTGCGCCAGTACTAAATAAGGTGGGTGCCTTTACTGCTAATCCAATTATTCGCAATATCATCGGCCAACCAAAGTCTAGCTGTGATGTACGCCGTATTATGGATGAAGGCAAGATTTTAGTAGTTAATCTGTCAAAGGGCTTAATTGGCGAGGATAATGCTGGCATCTTGGGTGCATTTCTAGTTACCAAGGTCCAGCTTGCCGCTATGAGTCGCTCTGATATACCAGATGTGGCAAATCGTCGTCCATTTTATCTATACGTAGATGAGTTCCAAAACTTTGCTACTGATTCATTTGCTGTGATTTTGTCAGAAGCACGCAAATACGGCCTTAATCTAACCGTTGCTAACCAATACATTTCTCAGATGACCGACTCTGTCCGCGATGCGGTATTTGGCAACGTTGGTACTACTATCTCTTTCCGCGTTTCCGCTGATGACGCACCGCTACTAGTCAAACAGTTTGAGCCAACTTTTGAGGCGCAAGACCTCTTGCAGATGAACAACCGTAACTTTGTCATCTCTATGATTATCAATGGGGAAAAGGTGCCAGCTTTTTCTGCCACCACCTTATCTATTCCTAATACACCAAAAGACAATTTTGATGCTATTGTATTGTCTTCTCGCGAGAAATATTCACGCAAACGCGCAGATGTAGAAGCAGAAATCAAAGAGACCATAGAACAAGCCGAGAAATATAAACAAATATTATCCGACTCAGGCAGAGAGGCCGGGATGGCCGGAAATCAACAGGAAACTACCTCTAATAGTACAGCACCTGTTTCTAAGGCAGATTTTGTTTTCCAGTCTAATAAGCCTTCCAAATCAGCACCTAGACCATTCCAACCTACGCCAAAAGATGATTTTAAGAAGCTAAAAATGTCACCAAACACTGCCGAAGACAAGACTGATCGCCCAGGCCTAAAAGATTTGGGCCGCTTAGTAGCAGAAGCAGAATCTGCTTCTAGTCCAGAAAAAGCATCAGAAAAGGGAATTGAACGCACTCCAGTTCAGGGGGAACAGCGCGTAGACTTAGGCAAAAAGGCCCGTGAAAAGTCTGGCAAACCTCACCGCCGCTACGGATATAGCCATCGCTACAAAAAGAAATCCCCACAGAAATCATAAAATTGTTCGGTTCTACCCCTGTTAAAAGACTCTTGTTTTTTGATTACACTTATGCTAATATAAAAGCGTAACCATTGTTGTCTCAAACAAAAACGAGGTGAAAAACATGGAAAAGAACATTATTAGGTGCATGGATTCTATTGCGCGCAAAGCAATCAAATCTATAACAATGATAATGGCAGTAGCATCTGTTGCCATACTTGGTATGACAGTAGATGCAAAAGCAGAGACAAATAGCAATGTCGCTTTTTATCTGGCGATGCAGCCTGCCAATGTTCAGACTCACATCGCAAAGCAGGGCGTTAATATTTCAGTCGTTAACGAGCTGCCTTGGACTTCGTCAGATTTGGCCATAACCTATGCTTATACTACAATGCACGGTACGCAAGATGTTATTACCGGCATTGATATAGTAATTAAGTCTGGTTATGAAAGTGCTTTGACTCATGAGGTGGGTCATTGTATATCAAATTTAGGTAATATACGTTACTACTATGCCACTACGCCTGAGTTTCAGGCAATCTGTGCTGCGGAGTGTAGGAATAGTTTATACGTATCGTCACAGGGATGGGATAACCCCATTGAATATTTTGCATGTGCATACGATACATATATCAATTTCCCGCAAGCATTAAGGATGTTTCATCCGCAAACGTACAATTACATACAGGCAGTCGTAGCTCAGACTATCTAGCTAGTACTTATTTTAGCTACGCTTAGCGCGCGCGTAGAAATACTGGTTGCACCAAACCAGGGAAGGCAGGGAAGAATACCCTGCCTTTTTTCTCTATAGTATCTCTATTTTCCCCTATTACTCCCTGACGACTTTTGATATAATTAGATAGTAGTAACATACTGTTATGTTCTTTGAAAGCGAGGTAGGATATGAAAAGATTAAAAACTATTGCTTTATTAACTCTGACTGTTATCCTTTTAACGTTTTGTGATAGTGTAAACGTTAGCGCTAGCAATTTAGATAGTCAAACTCTCTTATTGCTACGTCCATCTACGGCTGATTATGGCATAGATTACTATCTAAAAAGACAGCCAAAGAATGTCAGAGATTTTTTAGCAAAACAGAATGTCAACATTCAAGTAGTTGACGAATTAGAATGGCAAAGCCCTGACGCTTTGGCCACTTTTGCTTATACTATGGTTGACTTTACTGACGATCGTAAGACAATCACTGGCATTAA
Organism: Candidatus Saccharimonadota bacterium; assembly: GCA_017405225.1. Classification (GTDB taxonomy): domain Bacteria; phylum Patescibacteriota; class Saccharimonadia; order Saccharimonadales; family Saccharimonadaceae; genus Nanosyncoccus. The sequence continues at coordinate 5,497 of JAFRAV010000020.1, forward strand.
AGTTCGGATAAAAAGAGGATATACAGAAGCACTGCCGCATGAAATCGGTCATGTAATCTCATGCTACAATAATATTGCTTTCTACTGGGCCAATACGCCCGAGTTTGAGCAGATCTGGCAATTAGAGAGTCATAATTCAATGCTAATTGCCAATGGATGGGCGGATTCTGATGAATATTTTGCCGAGGCGTATAAACACTATGTAGAATCACCAGAATGGCTAAAAGAGCACCACCCGATGACCTATGAGTATGTAAAAGCCGTAGTGGCACAGATAAACTAAGGTTTCAGAAAGAGAAGAATAGCTTCTACTTTGCAATTTTATTGATAAGGCAGGGAAGAATACCCTGCCTTTTTTATGCCATTGAAACTTTGGCCTCTATAGTTCCCCTGTTTATAGGCGAAAATTACTCCAATTTGATACTTCTCTACCCCTGTTATATATCTGATTTACCTCTGATGGTTCTCTGTTTCACCCCTGTATCACCTCTGTTTTACACCTGTATTACCCCTGTTGCGCCCCTGTTATTGGGTCTAGGAGGCTCTAAAACGCGTTCTAAGCGAGTTTTAAGTATAAACGGTATAAGAACCAACTAGGCAAGCCAGGCAAGAACTGCAGGCGCACGAGTGGGGAAATACAGCAAATAAAAGCACAGGCGGAATCCACGCAAAAACCAGCCCACAAAAGACGCATCAACACTCGTCTTTTCTTTATATTTCCAATGTCGCACAATATATCTTTTACGACTTAATATCTGTAAAATCTAGACGATTGATGTATCGTCTAACAAGAGTCTAATTCTATGCTTGGCAGGAGAAATGCCCGTTTAAATATATTGTTTATCATTTGGATGACTATTTTCAAACAAAGATACTCTCATAATAATTAGATCGGTTACTCTAATCAACGGTCAAGAGTCTAACTGGCTAACTTAAGTCGCAACCTAGATAGCCACCTGGCTAAGCCCAACTTTGCACAACTGTAGTTAAATTGCTTACAGAGGTCCACCCCTAGAGATTTTGCCTGAATAATTCTGTTAATTCTCCAACAAAATCCACCTTTTGATAGCTATTTTTGGCCGCCACCCCTGTTACTTGCCGCGGTCGCCGGCCAAATTTTTTAATTTGACATTTCCCCGTTTCATTTCCCTATTTATGTTCCCTCCCCTGTTATTGGCTCTCGGCCGGCTATTTCCTGCCAAAAATACAACTCGTTTTTCCTCTGTGATTCCCTACCCGAACAAAAACCGAACTTAAGAAGGGGGTGGTTTTTCCCTGTTTTTGTATGTGTCTCCCTTTTTATTCCAAATAAAAAGGGAGCCCTCTGCGGTAAGTGAATGCTCACCGTGCAATGGGTTCACTTATATTTATATATTATCAAATAAGGACATCTATGCCAATGCCCATCTCTAACTTTCATACGAGAGCTGCCAAAAATGACATTTGAACTTTAGATTTGCAACGATAAGCGAAATACATATTAGAACATATTTTTGGAAAAGTAAAGAGCCGTCTGGCTCTTGACTTTTCGGTTGCTAATGAAGTGTTTTCCAAGCCGCCACAACAGGCACAGGAGGCGCTATGAGTACGGCTAATAGTAATAGTCCAGATACCTTCTGTCCAGCTGGATGGCAATTGCCATACAGCGGCACAGCCGGTGACTATTATGATGCCTCCAAATCCTGGTCC
>JAFRAV010000021.1 GCA_017405225.1 Candidatus Saccharimonadota bacterium
AAAGCGGATTTTACCTAGTCAAAATTATGCGCAATTACCTTATGAAATGAGGCGAAGCTATCTCATTTCATAGGGAATTGGAAGTAATTTTGACAAGGCTAAACCTGTATGACTTAAAATTACTGTAGTGAGAATTATTTGAGATGGGAAGACCACATATTATTAAAAGACATCATTAAGCTGAGTATACTACAAATTATGTTATAATATTAGTAATGACCTCTGGGAACTATTTCAATTCTTTGCCACGCGACATTCAGAAGTATTTTTTGATTCTACATCCTGTTTTTCCAGTTTGGTTAGAGGATTATATAGCTACACCAGAAATGTCTCGTCTTAGCGGACTGTCACAATTATGCGGCACAAACTTTCTTGATTTTTGGGATACTCCTAGAGAATATAGCATATTAGACCATAGCGTAGGATGCGCTTTAATAGTTTGGCACTTTACAAGAAATAAGAAACAGACACTTGCTGCACTGTTTCACGATATAGCTTCGCCAGCTTTTAAGCATTGCATAGACATTATGAATGGCGATGCTTTAACACAAGAATCCACAGAACGTTCAACGTTTGATATTATCAAGAATTCTACATCTATTTGTAAACTACTTAAAAGAGATGGGCTAAAACCAAAAGATGTTGCAGATTACCACCAATATCCAATTGCCGACAATGATAGCCCTAGATTGTCATCGGACCGTTTGGAATATAATTTAATGAACGCGTATTTAGTTCGTGATTACGGCGCCAAACTGCCACTCTCTAAAATTAAGCGATTTTACAATAATCTAATAATAGGTCACAACGAAGATGGGGAAGAAGAGTTAGCATTTTTGGATTATCGCATCGCCGAAGAATTTATTTGCTTAATCCAAAAAATATGGCATAACTGGAGCGATAGTCGCTACCAGCTAACTGGTAAAATTTATGCAGAATTAGTCCAAAAAGCAATCGTTTGTGGTGATTTTACTGAGGAAGACCTCTACCAACTAACTGATGGCCAGGCAGTGGACAAATTGTTACGATCAAAGGATAAAAACCTGCGTTCTGAAATCCGCAAATTTATGAGTTGTAGTAATTATTACACTGGCGATACATTGCCAAATCGTAAATACTACCATGCTGTAGAAAGCTATCCGATAAAAACTCGTTTCCTAGATCCACTAGTTTGTTGTGATTATAAGATTAGTCTGCACGGCGCCAAGAACCCAGTTTTGCACACAGAATACGCTAGATTATCCACCAAATCCAAAAAAATCAAATCTTATATTCGCCGCATCAAAAATTGGCATAGTGATAAATACGCTTGGGTGAATTTTCAGATAAACTAAACAGTTTATTACTCTAATTCGCTAATTGCAGATTTAAGTGCATTGGTAGATTTTTGCAATTTCATACCTTCTGCTTCTGTCATTTTTAAATCCAAACGACGAATTACACCCTGGCGGCCAACTATTGCCGGGAAACCGTTATACACACCAGCAAAATCATCATAGGAAGACACTGGCAAAACACGCCTCTCGTCTCCCAGAATACAGTTTACTAATTTGGTAACACACGCACCTATTCCGTAATAAGTTGCGCCTTTTTTATTGATAATCTCGTAGGCCTCTTTGCGGGCAAAATCCTCTATTTTATTAAGCTCGGCCTCGTCAATCAAATCCATAATTGGTTGGCCACCAATATTAGCCAACGACCATAGGGCAAATTCCGTATCACCATGTTCACCTATTTGAAAGACATGAACAGATTTAGGTGAAACACCTAGTCGCTCAGAGACACGATAACGTAATCTAGCCGAATCCAAAATCGTGCCAGAGCCTATTACTTGTTCGGCAGGAAGACCAGAATAACGCCAAGTTAGATAAGTTAGTACATCCATTGGATTAGACACCACAATAAAAATACCAGAGAATCCAGACTCCATAATTTGGCTTATCATATCCTTAAAGATGGCGGCATTCTTTTTGAGTAAATCCATTCGTGTCTCGCCCGGCTTTTGTGGCGCACCGGCCGTAATAATTATAATATCGCAATCACCTGCATCCTTATAAGTACCAGATTTTATCTTCATATAAGATGGCGACACTGCTAGAGTATCGCGAAGGTCCATTGCCTCGCCCTCAGCATCTTCCATATTAATATCAGTCAAAACTAGTTCAGATACTGCCGTACGTTGATTAACTAAGCAATACCCAACACTGGCTCCAACGTTGCCAGTTCCTACAATCATTACTTTGTTAGCCATATTATTCCTTTTACGTTTTTTTAATTATACCACAGGCATTATCGTATCACCTAGTCTTGCCAAATTATTTAGAAATCATTACAATAAAACTATGAAAAGAATACTTACACTTGCTTTAATAATCTGTAGCATCTGTGCTACCGCATTTTCCCATAATACCTATGCTTCTGCCAATGATTTTTATTTCTCAGATGCCACCTTTGATTATTATCTTACCAAGACTGAAACCGGCAGCAAAATGCACGTTAAGGAGGTTTTGACAGCAGTATTTCCAGATACCAACCAAAACCATGGTATTACGCGTTCTATTCCATATACTAATCAAAACGGCAAAAACCTTACTGCTCCAAGCAAAAGCGATCTCAATCTTACCGTCACCAGAAATGGCGAGTCCGAGCCAATCTCCAAAACTGAAACCGAGAGCGGTAATTACATCTTTTATATTGGTAGCAAAAACCGCTACGTGCACGGCGAGCAAGTATACACCCTAGAATACGACTTTTATAATGTTGTTACCGAATTTGACCACTCTGGCCAATTAACTTATGGTGGCAACAATGCTGCCTTCCAAGAGCTTTATTGGGACACTAATGGCACCGGCTGGTCGCAAAAGTTCAAAAAACTAACTGCCAACCTTCATTTATCACGCGAGCTTTCAGAAAACCTTACCACTGGAACGTCATGCTATGTAGGAAGATACGGCGCCAGCGGCAAAAATGCTCAATCTCGCTGCATTATCTCATCAGAAGACGAAACCACATATAATTCATTTGCCTACAATGCTACAAAAGAAAAATCAGCCGAGACCATCATCACATTCAAAACATACGATCTTAGCGCCAGAGAAAATCTGACCTTTGTAGTAGATTTTAATCCAGGTACTTTTACAGTTCCAGAGCCAGTCAAGAGCGCCGCAATGATATATATCGTTGCAGGATTTGGCGCTATCATGCTGCTTATTCTAGTTATTGCATTAGTGCGTTATTACAAACGTGTAGCAGAAAAATGGCATTACAAGAAATCATTATTTGTTGCACCACAATATACACAGCCAAAAGGTCTTACCGTAGCTGACTCAGAATATATCTGGCTAGGCTCCAAGAAATCTTCATTAGTGGCAACTCTAATAGAGCTAGCTGTCACACATAAAATAGAATTGGTCAAGGAAGAAAAGGAAGGCCTAATCAACAAAAAGAATGTTTGGAACGTCAAAATTATCTCTTTAGATGGATTGACAAAGGCACAGAAAAATGTCATTTCTATCATTCATGGTGGCGAAAATTACAAAGAGGGCGATATTTTTAAGATAGAGAAGCACACTGCCACCTCTCATCTTCAAACATTGGCCAGAAATTACCGCACCTACACAGCTGATCGCCTAGAAGATAATGATATGCTATTATCCGCAAATGACAAGAAGAAGCTATATTCTAGTGCGTATAGCATTCTTGCAATTTTTGTCATGATTTTCTTCCTCATAGCTTCGTTTATTGTTTTTGAAGAATACGGCGATATGCTAGCTGGTGGCTCTACGTTATTTGCAGTAGCATTACTCTCTATGTTTGTCGCCACGGTGATGATTATCGCAGTGGGAGCTCATGCCACAAAGATTCATCGCCACACTCACAAGGGGATAGATGCCTCAAATGAGATAGACGGTCTACGTGAATATATCAAGATGGCAGAGGCCGATCGTCTCAAGTTTAATCAATCAGTCAAAGGTGCGCCTACTTCTGCTAAAGGCATAGTCTCCCTCTACGAAAAACTTTTACCATACGCAATAATCTTTGGCGAGGAAGATAGCTGGATGTCAGAGTTAAACAAGTATTACGAAGAAAACCCTAAAATTGAGCATGGTTGGTACTCAGGCTCAGATATTATTACATTAAGCGCCTTCCATAGCATGATGTCATACACTAATAATAGTATTCGTAGTACTACATCTTATACGTCTAGTAGCTCATCTAGCTCCGGATTCTCTGGTGGCGGTGGTGGCGGCTGGTAAGCTTCGCCAAACCACAAAAAATAGCGCTTCTACGCCTATATCTATATTATATCACACTTCACTATAAAAGTCAATAGTTATCGCTATCTGATAGTATGGTATAATCTTATTAATATGTTAGATGTTAATTTTATACGCGAGCACCTCGCTGAAGTCAAGAAATCCACCAAGGAAAAAGGCTACAAAACCAATATAGATGACATCATCAAGATAGATGATGAACGCAAGACTCTTTTGCAGTCAGTAGAGCAAATGCGAAAGGAGCGCAATGATATAGCCGCTCAGATGAAGGGTGGTAAGCCTTCACCAGAGCTTATCAAAAAAGGCAAAGAAATCAAACAAAATCTAGCCACCAAAGAAAAAGAATTAGACGAGTACAACACCAAAGTATCCGAGCTACTTAAATCTGTGCCAAATATCATCTTTGATGACGTACCTCTTGGCGGAGAAGAGAAGTCCGTAGAAGTTAAGGTCTGGGGAAAACACAAAGCAGAAGGCGTAGACCATCTAGATTACGCCACCTCTCGTGATTGGGTAGATTTTGAGCGTGGTGCCAAGGTTGCCGGAGCAAAGTTCTATTACCTAAAGGGTGATTTGGCCCTACTAGAAAATGCACTCCTACAATTTGGACTAAAGAAAGTACTAGAACACGGGTTTACCTATATGACCACCCCAGATTTAGTATCATCTCGCGTATTAGAGGGCACGGGTTTTGCGCCACGTTCATCAGAACAGTCAGACGAGTACTACATAGAAGGGGAAGATCTTGCCCTAATCGCTACTGCTGAGATGCCTATTACCGGCTATCACATGGATGAAATTATAGACGAAGACAAATTACCACTATTCTACGCAGGATATTCCGCCTGTTTCCGCAAAGAAGCTGGCACCTATGGTAAATATACGCGCGGGCTATTTCGCGTCCATCAATTTAATAAGTTAGAGATGTATTGTTTCTGTTTACCAGAGCAAAGCAAAGATATCCACGAGAAAATCCTTGCCATAGAAGAAGAAATTTGGCAAGAAATAGGTATCCCGTATCACGTTATCAACAACGCAGCTGGCGATCTGGGCGCACCTGCCGCCAAGAAGTACGACCTAGAATATTGGTCACCAGTCAACCAAAAATACCAAGAACTCACATCTTGTAGCAACTGTACAGATTTCCAAGCTCGCTCGGTCAATGTGCGTGTCCGTAGGAAAGATGGCAAAATAGAGTTTGTTCACACTCTAAATGGTACCGCAATATCTCTAGCACGTGCTATGGTAGCAGTCCTAGAAAACTATGCCACAAAAGATGGCAAACTAACTATCCCAGAGGTGCTACGTCCATATTTGGGCAACAAAACAGAGCTCTAAATTGCATTTCTTATCTTGAAGATAGATAAGAATTTTAGTATAATTAATCAAAAGGAGTGTTATGATAGAAAAAATTGAAATTTCTGGGAATAAGTATAAGGTGGAAGAAAGTTTCCGCAAATACGCAGAAAAGCGCATTGGCAAATTAGACCGTTATCTTCCTCGTGGCAACAAAAAAGATGTCATTGCAAAAATCGTTGTAACAGAGGTAGATAAGGCTCATGGCAATAAATATGAGATTTCCGCTGCTATGGAAATACCAGGTGGCAAAGTCCTAGCAGCCAAGGATGAATCGTCCAATGTTTTTGCCGGCATTGATATTATAGAGGCCAAACTGATGGGCCAAATTCGTAGATTTAAGCTAGAAAGCACTCCACACCTTAGAAAAAACAAGCTAAAATCATTATTCAAGCGAGGCTAAAATGACCAAGAACAAGAAACCGACCGACAAACTTGCCGACAAGACCGCAACCGAGAAATTCCTCCAGGGAATTTTTGGTGATGCCCAGAAAAAAATCCTGCGCCGCTACTACCGCCGTGTTCTAGAAATCAACAAACTAGAGCCAAAATATCAAGAAATGGATGATGAGGAGCTAGCTGAGCAAACAGATGTTCTAAAAGATAAACTCCAAGATTTAATGAAAAAAGAACAGGGCAAACTAGCTCTTGCCAAGATGAAAAAGTCCCACAAGAAGAGCAAAAAATCAGAGCAAGCCGAGCCTGCCAAAACCTCTGCCGTATCTGGCGGTCTAGCCAAAATGGACGACCGCGAAAATTCCGCCCTAGAAAAATCCCTTGATGCTATTTTGGAAGACGCATTTGCTCTAGTACGTGAAGCTACTAATCGCATGTTGGGTATGCGACATTACGATGTTCAAATGGTAGGTGGTATCGCCCTACATGAGGGCAATGTTGCCGAGATGAAAACTGGTGAAGGCAAGACCCTAGTAGCACTCCTCCCAGCATATCTAAACGCCTTATCTGGCCGCGGTGTTCACGTAATCACCGTCAACGATTACCTAGCTCAGCGCGATGCTGGTTGGAATGGCCCGGTTTATCATTTCTTAGGCCTATCTGTTGCTGTTATTATCAACCAGGCTTCGTTTATTTATGATCCAGAATATGTCAACGAGGACCACGACGATGAGCGTTTCCGTCACCTCAAACCTTGTAGCAGGAAAGAAGCCTACAATGCCGATGTTACTTATGGCACCAACAACGAGTTTGGCTTTGATTACCTTCGCGACAACATGGTAGACGAAGTAAAATACCTTCGCCAAAGAGAACTAAACTTTGCCATCGTAGATGAGGTAGATTCCATCCTAATTGATGAAGCTCGCACTCCACTTATCATCTCTGCACCAGCTGCAGACAATCCAGAATCATACTATCAATTTGCCAAAATTGCCGACAAACTCACTCCAGAAGATTACGTATTGGACGAAAAGCACCGTTCCGTCACTTTAACAGATGAAGGTGTAGACAAAGTTCAAGGATTGTTAGGTATTAATAACCTCTACTCGGTAGAAAATACGCGCCTAGTTTACCACATGGACCAAGCGCTCCGTGCACAAGTCGTTTTTAAGCGCGACAAAGATTATGTTGTTACTAATTCTGGCGAAGTGATTATTGTAGATGAGCACACTGGCCGCTTAATGCAGGGGCGCCGCTACAATGAGGGCTTACATCAGGCAATAGAGGCCAAAGAAGGCGTTCAGGTCCGCCAAGAATCCATGACTCTAGCTACCATTTCTTTCCAGAACTTCTTCCGCTTATACCGCAAATTATCTGGTATGACTGGTACCGCCTTTACAGAGGCAGAAGAGTTTCAGCAAATCTACGCTTTGGACGTTATCCAGATTCCGCCTAATCGTCCAATTCAGCGTATAGACAAAGACGATTTAATCTATCGCACTGAGGCCGGCAAACTTCGTGCCATTGTGCGAGAAGTCCAAAAATACCACGAAAAAGGTCAGCCAGTATTGATTGGCTCTGCTAGTATTGTCAAGAATGAACTAATCGCAAAATATTTAGACGAGGCTAAAATCCCATACGAAATCCTAAACGCCAAAAATAATGAGCGCGAGGCAGCCATCATTGAAAAGGCTGGAGAAAAGGGTGCAGTTACACTCGCCACCAACATGGCCGGCCGTGGTACTGATATTAAATTATCAGACGAGGTAAAGGAGCTTGGTGGTCTAGTGGTAATTGGCTCAGAACGTCATGATTCACGCCGCGTAGACAATCAGTTGCGTGGACGTGGTGGTCGTCAAGGCGATCCAGGTACTACCCAATTCTTTGTCTCTTGTGAAGATGATTTGATGCGTATTTTCCAAGGAGACCGTATTGCCGCATTAATGTCTCGTTTAGGCGTAGACGAGGATACACCTATTCAGACACGTTCCGTTACCCGTACACTAGAATCGGCACAAAAGCGCATAGAAGGATTTAACTTTGATTCACGCAAAAATGTTGTCCAATATGATAACGTAATCAACCGCCACCGCCGCGTAGTCTACACCATGCGCCGCAAGATTCTAGAAGGTGAGAATATCAAAGACGAGATTAATCGCCTAATCAAAGATGCCTGCGAGGATTTGACGCAATTCAGCTCTCGCATCAACAAGAACTTTAAGGCAGATTTTAAGAAGGTATTTGATATTGACGATGATGTGATAGAGCAAATCGGCATCCTTCGCAAAGAAAAAGACCGCAATAAACTTGCCATCACTGCGGTCAAAGAAAAATATGCTGACAAAGAGTTGGAATTTGGCGAAAGCATTATGCGCAAAATTGAGCGCGAGGTCTACCTAAAGGTGCTAGACGCACTTTGGATGCAACACCTAGAAAACATGCAACATCTGCGCGAGGGTATTCATTGGCGTAGTGTAGGCCAACGCGATCCATTAGTAGAATATCGCACAGAAGCACAAAAGTTATTTGATGGATTACAGCGCAATCTCCGCGAGGAAGTACTAAAAGTCATCCTTAGCCTTTCTCGTCAAGAAGCAGAAGCTACTGAAGTAACTGACGGCGAAGAATATGAATCCGAGCTTACCAAAATGGCCGAATCCTCTACCGAGAAGGGCGTAAACGAAATTTCTGCCGGTGAAAAGAATCTTGATTCTGAGTTCAAAAAGAAAACAGGCAAAACCGTAGGCGGGCACGGTGGCACCAACAAGAGCGGTAGCAAATCCAAGAAATCCAAAAAATCTAGCTCCAAGAAAAAGTCCAAAAAAGGCAAGAAAAAGGGTCGTAAATAACATCTACAACCTATATTTCCATTATAGCACACATTCTGAATTTTGTCAAGCATAACAGAGGTCCGCACAGATGAAGCATTCATTATACGAGGTTAATTTAAAAAACGGCGCCAAAGGCCTACTTATTGATGTACCTGGTGCAAGCGTGATGAATGCAAGGATTCAGTTTAGGGCTGGCATGAGATATGCCAAATCGCCCGAGGTCTATGAAATAGCCCATGTAGTAGAGCACCTTAGTTTTGGCGCAAACGCTAAATATCGTGATGAGCAAGCCTATGAATCTGACTTTACCAAAAACGGTGCATATCACAATGCCTGGACGTCAGATTTTTCCGTTTGCTATGAGTCGGAATGCGCTGATTTTGAATGGGACAGAATTTTGGACTTAAATCGTATCTCTATTACTTCCCCTAGGTTTAATGATGAGGAATTAGAAAGCGAAAAGGGGAATGTTCGCTCTGAACTTACCGGTTATCAAAATGATTATTCTAGATTAATTTGGCCTCGCCTCCAAACCGCAGTTGGCGAAGAAACACCCAACCTACGCGAGAGAATTGCCACTCTTCCGAACATTCAACTCAGAGATATTCGCGAGCATTATCGCCGCACTCATACAGCGGCCAATATGAGCTTTATCATCACTGGCAAGATTAAGCATCGTAAGCGCAAAATTATTAGAATGTTGGAGTCTTGGGATTTAAAGACTGGTGAACTTTTTCCAGTACCTAAAGACAAGCTACATCCCTCAGATGCGGTATTAATCCGCAGAAAAGACGCATCTAACATTACCTTTGGTTTTTCTTACCTAATTCCGCGTCGCCTTACAGAGAAAGAGGTCAGGACTATGGATTGTCTTAATTATATAGTTACCGGCACAACAAGTAGTCGCATTTTTGGCAAAGCTAGAAAACGTGGCCTAGCATACGGCGTTGCAAGTTGCGTCACTAATAGTGTTCACAACTCGTCATGGGACTTTGATGGCGAAGTAAATTACGACGATGCAATAGCCCTGTTTGAGCTAATCAACAAAGAGCTTGATAAAATCCAAAATGGCGATCTAACTGAAGAAGAAATCTTTGCCGCCAAATCTTATGCACTAGGGCGCTATCAAATGGGAGCACAATCAGTTAGCCAAATTTCTGATTTTTATTCCGAAAGTTATTTCACAAATGGCGAAATAGATAATTACAACCATACACCAGAAATTATTAAGTCAATTGATAAAAAATCCATTGTAAAACTAGCCAGAGAATACGTATCCAGTGATATTAAAGCATTGGTAGCGGTTGGCTCTTGCGAGAGAAAGTTTATCCAGAAGTTGGCAAATACGCTAAATCAGGCATAATATGTGGTCTCCCAGCCCAAATAATTCTCACTACAGTAATTTTAAGTCATCTTGGTTACAGCCTCGTCAAAAATAGCTCGTAATTCCTTATGTAAAGAAATAGCTTCGCTTCTTCACATAAGGTAATTACTCATATTTTTGACAGAAGTGTAATCCGCTCTTAATGACTTAAAATTACCGTAGTGAGAATATTTGTTTGGGAAGACAATTATTATCTTGAGACGCAACGAAGGACGCCCCCGTACGCCTTATTAAAGGATTCTGCAGGAAACACAACTGTGGGCCACGTATGCAAACTATAAGCAGAGGTACTACTAAAGATAGTAGAAGACCACAGGAATGCATGGTCACCCTGGCGATACAAGCGACTAGTAGGCCAGTAGTAGTAACCAGAGTAGACATAATCTAGTGGATACGAGCGTAAACCATTAGCTCCATCCTGATTATCGCCATAGCCATACTGGGTGAAGAGGTAGAATACAGGATGCTAATTTACATGGAGCAACGGAGAGTATAACCGCCCAACATCCAGCCAGGCATAGTTTGAGGTATGTCGTAAAAATTACCATACCAATAGGCGTTGCCTTCACTCTGGATAGTATTTGCCCATAATAATGTATAGTTGCCTAGACGATAAAGCAGACCGTGTGCCCAGTGCGTTCCACCACTCATAACATAATCTAATGGATATGACTTAGCGCCAATAGCTCCATCCTGATTATCGCCATAGCCATACTGGGTGAAGAGGTATAACTAGGATGCTATTTTTTTGAGCAACGAAGGTTATTTGCATTATATTTTGAATGTGAATTGCCTATCTGATATAGTCTACCTCCTACCGCGGAAATAAATGAGGCAGCCGCGGATTTAATGCTTTGTGAATAATTGTACCCTATAGTAGTCTGTTGATACAAACGCCCCATTCCAAATACATAATACCCAGGCATAACATAATCAAGTGGATAAGACCTTGCTCCTATAGCCCCATCCTGATTATCGCCATAGCCATACTGGGTGAAGAGGAAGGACCAGGATGATAATATGTGTAGCGCAACGGAGAGCAAGCCCGTCCGACTTATTACCAGAGTCTGCAGGGCGCACACCCGTAGACCACGTAGATAATCTATAAGCAGTGGTACTACTAACGATAGTGAAAGACCACGGGAGCGCATTGGTACCCTGGCGGTACAAGCGACCAGTATTCCAGTGGTAATCGCCAGAGTAGGCATAATCTAGTGGGTATGATTTTAGTCCCGTAGCTCCATCCTGATTATCGCCATAGCCATACTGGGTGAAGAGGTAGGACCAGGAGAATCTCAATATTAGGATTTTCCAGCCCTGGAAAATCCTTTAATAAATTGTCTCCCCAGACAAATATTCTCGCTACGGTAATTTTAAGTCATTAAAAGCGGATTAC
>JAFRAV010000022.1 GCA_017405225.1 Candidatus Saccharimonadota bacterium
AAATATGAGTAATTACCTTATGTGAAGAAGCGAAGCTATTTCTTTACATAAGGAATTACGAGCTATTTTTGACGAGGCTGTAACCAAGATGACTTAAAATTACTGTAGTGAGAATTATTTGGAGTGGGAAGACCACATGTTGTTAAAAAGTGATTCCGCAAGCGTTGGGAAGACCAAATATTATAGAATCTTTCCGAGTTGTAAAAATTACAACATTTTTTGCCATAAATAGTATTGACACGCTATATATAGTGTCTTATACTAATTTCAGACACTAAATATAGAGTCTAGGAAACAGCAAGAATTTAGTAAGTTTCAACAAAAAATAAAAATTTAGGAACATATAATCAATCAAGGAGGTAATTTTTTATGTTCAAAAAAATCAAAAAGCGCGATGGCAAAATTGTCAATTTTAACCCAGAAAAAATTACAGATGCCATAGCCGCTGCAGGTGCAAGTACAGAAGAATTTAAATATGATCGCGCCAAACAGCTTACAGAAAAGGTAGTAAAGCGCGCAGAAGAAGAAATCAAAGCCAGAACACCTGGCGTAGAGCAAATTCAAGACATTGTAGAGCAAGTCTTGATGGAATCCAGTTTCAAACGTACGGCCAAAGCATATATCACTTATCGTCAAGAGCGCAATCGCACCCGTTCTGCCAAGTCTAACCTAATGGAATCTTACAAGAAAATCTCACTTGCAGATGCATCTGAAGATTCAGATATTAAACGTTCTAATGCTAACGTTGATGGCAACTCTGCTATGGGTAAAATGCTACAATTTGGTGCAGAAGGCTCTAAGGAATTTGCTAAAACTGTATTGATGGACCCACGCTTTGCCGCTGCTCATGATAACGGCGATATTCATATTCACGACCTTGATTTTTATGCTACCGGAACACTTACTTGCTGCCAGACTGACCCACTCAATCTTTTTGCTAATGGCGGATTTAATACAGGACACGGCCATCTTCGCACTCCTAATTCTATTGGCTCCTACGCTGCTCTTGCCGCTATTATTCTACAAGCTAACCAAAATGAGCAACACGGCGGCCAGTCCATCCCTAACTTTGATTATGCAATGGCTCCAGGCGTGGACAAGACCTTCCGCAAAGCTTTACATCGCAACCTAGAAAAATACAATAAATTTGCTGGCAAAAACGTCAAAGATAACATTCCAGAGACTATCCAATTTGGTGATGATGAAAAGCTCAAGAAGCTAAAGGTACCAGCATCAGTCATAGAAGCGTCCAATGAGGATACAGAGAAGCAGACATTCCAGGCAATGGAGGGTTTTATCCATAATCTCAATACTATGCATTCACGCGCTGGTGCTCAGGTGCCATTTACATCTATCAACTTTGGTACAGATACATCCGCCTCTGGCCGTCTTGTTAGTAAATACTTACTAGAAGCCACCATGAATGGTCTTGGCAAAGGTGAGACACCAATCTTTCCAATTTCTATCTTTAAGGTAAAAGAAGGTGTTAATTACAACCCAGAAGATCCTAATTACGACCTCTTTAAGCGTAGTATGGAAGTCTCTGCTAAAAGATTATTCCCTAACTTTACCTTTATTGATGCGCCGTTTAATTTACAATACTACAAAAAGGGTGATTACCGTACAGAAATTGCTACCATGGGCTGCCGTACACGCGTATTTGGCTCTATCTTCCCAGAGTCAGACGGTATCGTTACCGGGCGCGGTAACTGTTCATTTACCACCATCAACCTTGTTCGCTTGGGTATTAAACACGGTATCTGTCTAAAAGAGCGCAAAGAGGCCGATTGGTCTGGTTTCTACAAAAACTTAGACGAGATGATGGATTTGGTCCGCGACCAATTATTAGAACGTTATGAATTCCAAGCCGAGCAACATGTACGCAACTTCCCATTCCTCATGGGGCAAGGGAACTGGTTTGGCTCTGAAAAACTAGGTTGGAACGATAAACTTCGCGATGTTATCAAACACGGAACTCTCTCTATTGGATTTATCGGCCTTGCCGAGTGTCTAGTTGCTATGACCGGTCAACATCATGGCGAGTCTGACGAGTGCCAAGAGCTTGGCCTTGATATTATCACCCACATGCGCGAGCGTTGCGATGAATACAGCAAGAAGTACAAGCTAAACTTCTCCTTGCTTGCTACACCTGCCGAGGGCTTGGCTGGTAGATTTACTAAAATTGACCGCAAAGAATATGGCAAAATTAAGGGAGTTACAGATAGGGACTTCTACACTAACTCTTTCCATGTGCCAGTTTATTATCCGATTTCAGCCTTTAATAAGATAGAAAAAGAAGCTCCATATCACGCTCTCTGTAATGCTGGTCATATTTCTTATATTGAGCTTGACGGCGACCCATCCGACAACATTGAAGCCTTTGAGGCGGTTATTCGCAAAATGCACGACTGCGGCATTGGTTATGGCTCTGTCAACCACCCAGTAGACCGCGACCCTGTTTGTGGATTTGCCGGCATCATCAAAGGGAATCGTTGTCCATCCTGTGGCCGCATAGAAGATGATGTCTTATTTGAAAGATTGCGCCGTATTACAGGCTACTTAGTAGGCTCTTTGGAACGCTGGAACGATGGTAAGAAGGCAGAAGAGGCTGCCCGCGTAAAGCATAACGTCTCTGCAGAAGATTGCAAAGCAGAACTATCCTGCGACAAAAAATCCGCTCACAAGAACGGTGTTTACACCAAGAGCGAGAAAGCCGCTCGTGAAGCCAAAAAAGCCAGCGCCAAGCGCGCTCTAGGCAAGGCTTAGAGGAGATTTAAATGTCTAATCAAGTCCCAGCAGGAAAAATCCGCCTTTCTGGTCCATTAGAACACGACAATATTGTTAATGGCTATGGCCTGCGTGCCGTGCTCTGGACTCAGGGTTGCTACGCTCATTGCAAAGGCTGCCAAAATCCAGAAACCTGGGACTTTGATGGCGGTGTAGTAGTAGATATAGATGAGGTAAAAAAGAAACTCGCCACTTTTCCTGGTCAGGCTGGAATTACTTTCTGTGGTGGCGAGCCTTTTGAGCAACCAGAGGCCTGCCTAGAAATTGCCAAATATTGCAAAGAAGAGCTAGGCTGGAACATCTGGAGTTTTTCTGGCTATACTTATGAAAAGCTCAAAGAAATTGGCGGTGCCAAATGGGAGTTTCTTAAAATCCTAGATGCCCTGATAGATGGCCCGTTTATCTTAGAACAGCGCGACCTTACTTGTAAATTCCGCGGCTCACGCAATCAACGTTTACTACACCTAGACCACGGCAAAATCACCAAAGTAGAATAATAATTTAGTGATTTTAGCATGAAAAAGAGCCGTATTGCTACGGCTCATAATTCGTGGACGTCCAGTACTTTACTGGTCGGATCACTATAAAAGGTACCATTGATATCATAATAACAGGCACCTTCGTAGGAGGCAATATAAATTCCTTTACCTTTCGGTAAATCCTCAAAGTCAAAGAATGATGGTTGTTGAGCAATAAAAACTAGTTTACTTGCAACATCATCTATCCACTGCTCTGAAGCTCGCCGAGCAGGCTGATTTTCTGCCTCAATAATAACTCCCTCTGATAGACTACCGAAGGGGCCAATAGCGAGAGTTGCACCACTCCAGTGGTTCTCATCATCCGCATAATACGCAACGATTGTAAAATCGCTGTTGCAGACAGAGTATTCAATACCGCCTTTGATCATATTATAGTATGAAAGGCCATCTCTGTCATCTGTCTCGCTAAAGCATACCTCGTATCCGAGCGCTCTAGCATAATCGTCTAAATTAAAGGTACTACCATTATAATAGTCCTTCCAATCTACATTAGCGGCATTTTTTGAAGAAGAATCGGTTATAATAACCGGATCATCTTCTATCACATCCAACTCTTCAGGCTGGATTGTGTCATCCTGAGAACCGCTGTTGTAGTCCTCTGGATGATAAGCCGCCGGTGCATCATCTTCTACAAGAGAAGACGATACATTTGTATCTATCTTGCCGACGGTAGCCGGCTCTTCAGCTACGGATTGCTCCGTAGCCTGCGTCTGCTCGCTATCTGGAGCAGATTTGGCTGTAGCGTCCTTGCCACAACCTGCAAGTGTTACAAACAAAACAGCGGCCAAGAGGCCAAAAAATCTCTTTTTCATAAAACACCTCCTATATTAATGTTCCTAAGATAGGCAAAATTGCTATGTTACTCTTCTATTATAGCACACTTATACCAAAAAGTCAATACCGCTACAGCTTACCACCTCTGATATCAAATTGTGGAAAACTCTGTGGAAAACTCTAGCTACTTCTGGTATTATACAGTGACAACGCGATTTCTCAATTCGTCATATACTATAGCTGATAATTGGATAACCTTTTCGCTCTGGGCTACTATCTCGTTATTGTCATATTTTATCATCTCTGATGTTGGAACTGGCAACGGATATAAGTTTGTGGCATCGTATCGGTCTAGAAAAGCCACATATTGCATCAAATCTAATACCGCTATCACGCGCTCTTTACTCATACCAGAATAGCGCGCAATGATGCCTTCATAAGAATTGTCCAGTGGGTTTTCTTTGTAATATCTAGCTAAAGCATCATAAGAGCCTGAAGTGTTTATTAGTTGTGCCGCCTCCATCCATTCTTGCATCTCTACATAAGCTTGATACCATTTATTTTCCTCCCAAAATGCCTGTCCATTATTAGTAGGATCATAAAATCTTTCTGCTATCTCACCCTCGCTAAACCCTGTGTTTATATTGCCCAAATCTTTTGTGTAATATGTAAATGCTGAGCCACCAATCCAGCGCGACATCACAGGGCTAGAGGCTACATCGCCCTGTTTATCAGACCATCCCCATTCTTTGGTGTAATAATCGCATAAATCTTCTGCGCCTACCTTGCAAGGATGTAAGCGACCTTTAGTAAAATCTATTTTAGTAAGGCGAGAAATGATACTATCATCAGAATCTCCCCACTCAGATGAACGCTGACCGGACATTATCATAAACTGGCCCAAAGCGCCATTTAGATTGACAATAGGTTGCCTAGTCTTCTCGTCTATGGCAAGATCTAGCATGCATTGGCCGGGGTCTACATCATTCTTGGCCTCCTCTCTACCTACACCGCCAGTTTTAGTACGGTTAGGCCAGCCTGACTTATAACCTACATACTCAAAATTAGTAATACGAGAATAAGTCCACTCTATTGGCTGGTCGTAATAGTAATAGACGTTGCCTTGCGCGTCAGTATAATCTGCGCGTTTCCAATCACTCTCACAACCATGCGGAACAGAACCATTAGCCGATATGCCACCTTTATCTCCCCAATGTGCATCATAATTCTTCTCGTCTGGGTTGAGCGGGCCATCTCCATAGTCCGGATCATCTGTAGTTCTATTTTTTGGTTGGCCATCTTTGTCATAATTGATACTTTCTTCAGTTCCAAAACGATATCCGTTCTTATCAAAACGCATCTCGGCTGCCTTATCAAAAATCTCTACTGCCGTCTTGTCTGTAGTGGATAAATCGGTGTTATAGTAATCATTACAATAATTATTAGACATTGCTACGATGGAATTGGATTTTGGGCAATCACCCTGAGATACTTGCAGGCCAGTTTCTGATACGGCGCTAGATGTAGGAAGAAGCGATGACATGGCATTGCCAAACATAGTCCCCATGGTGCCAATAGCTGATGATAATGACGATGCTTGGGTAGATGTGGCTAGTGGAATCAAATTATAAGCGATACTACCGAGGAAAGTATGCCTAGACGTTACATCAAATGGACTCTTGGTTTGTTGGTCAAACTCAGCTTGCTCGGCTATTATCTCTTGATGTGCACGGTAAGTAAGTTTGACTGCTCCAGCATCGCCAGTAGTTTGGCCGGCACCTTTGGCATGCTCACCGTACATCTTTTCTGTAGCGTTTCGCATAGCCTCGCCCAAGACTTTGGTGTCCTCGCCAGAGAAATATGTTTGCTGACGATTTTGGTCAAATTTGTCGGCGGTTTTGTCTAACACAGAAGAAGCTACGCCAACACCCATTGGGTTACCAATAATTCTTCCAAGAAGGTTTTTTATACCATCAAACGCGCTAGAGATCCAACCACCGATGCGTTTAAACATTGAGCCAATTTTTACAATCACACCGCCACCATCATTATTTATAACGTTGCCCTCGTAGAAGCACTGACGTATCTGTGCCTCGTCACCAGCAGAAAGGTCTGCCGTGCCATTACCGCCAATATTTGCCTGCGCACTAACAGATAACACTCCCTCGTCACTTTGGCTAAACCTGCTATCGCCAAACAAATTATGAATCCCCGGTGTATCGGCTGCACCAGAGCGAACAAAAATATTCATAATAGCAGTTAGTGGAGCCTCGTTACCAAGCCCAGCGACTGTCTTATCTATTGCCTCCATCATCAGGGAACTAGCGCTAATTTGGCGTGCAGTCTGGTCTGCATTAATTACACCTTCTATGTCCGTAGCAGCTGAACTTACTCCGCACTGTGGATTTTCAGAGTTACCGGCCACCTCATTAATTCGTTCTTTTAGAGATTTATCGCCAATGGCACTTTCTTCTTGCGCGGCGCTTAGGTTCTTGGCTATCTCTAGAAACGCGGTCTCATTCTCCTCATTGTTAGAACTTAATTTAAAATCTTTGAAATTATTACGTGATACACCTGTGCGCTTTTGGGTTAGCTCTTGATTCTCATTGTACCAGCCAGAAATATCACCACGATAAGTCTTGGTAGCCACAATGTAGCGCTGCTTAAAATTGGAATTATTCATCGCATCAGAAAACCCAACTACCGCACCAGTATTTGCAGCGATACCTAGATTTGATAATATCTGCTGTTTTTGTTCTTCTATGGATATTTGCGAATTGTTTGAAGAGCTATCACTTGATACATCATCACCATCTGCCAACTGTGCGCCATTGATAGCGGATATCCTACCATCTGATACTACTATCATTTCTGGCGAATTAACGTCGCCCACAACCAGCGCCTTTTCTCCACCATTATTTCTATAAGTTATGCCCGTCTCAGCAAAGTTCTCAATCTGGTCTTCTGACATTTGCATATCATTAAACACTACATCGCCATATTTAGAGGTACCACCACCGTTACCTAGCTGGACATTATTAATCATTGCATCAGTACGAGCCGTAGTAGATACTACAGTAGAATTATTATCTTCGCGCATGCGGTTACGAAAGCCATCAGGGAAGAGCCATTGCCCACCAAAAGAAACTATTGCGTATCCAACAATTACGACCACCGCTATAATAGGAGCGGATTTTACTAGCAATGCACCACCAGCCTTCAACGCAGCACCCTTACCACCTGCACCAGCCAGGCCACCAGCTGCGTTCATAGCGGCATCGGTAGCGCCAGCCTTTTCCGCTGCTTTGAGTGCAGTACCTGCTGCACCTCCAGTAGCAGCATTTAGTCCTGCCTCTAGGCCTTTTTTGGCGGCGGCTCGCTCTCCATTTCTTAGTATATCTCTGGCTGCACTAGAGCCACCACCAGATTCTTCACTTTCTTCGCTTTCTTCATTAGAATTAGCAGAACCCAAAAAATCAGGACGTATACTAGATTCGTATCCTTCCATATTCTTATATACACCAGTGTTCTGGTCTTCTTCGGATTCGCTATCCATTCCGCTTATTATTATAATCTAATTACGATTTTTCAGCAATAAACAAAACTTATGTTATAATCAATATAAATAGGAGGTAATTAGGAATAATCATGAGTAATAGCTCTATGCCAGAATTTGGCAAATCCAGCAAGGCTCAGGCTGAAGAAGAGCCAAAAAGTTATGGCCCACCCGTTTTTTCTGACGATCCATTTTCGTCCACACCCACACCTAATACCATCCAGACTTTTCGCGACCATCAAATCAATGGCGAGCAATTTGATACATCTAGCACTTCTACCATTTCAGAGTTTTCTAACATTCCTAGCGCTAGAGCTACCACCGCAGAAGATACAGAGAACACCCCACCAGATTTATCAGAGCAAATCTTATCCGACAAAAAGCCTGCCAAGCATTCATCTCGTAAGTCTTCTAGGTTTCACAAGTCAGAAAGCCACAAAGATACCAACAAAGCAGAAAAACCTGCCGCCGTTAATCTTACATCTAAAAAGTCACGCAAATTGTCATTTATTATCTCTCATAAATCTGCAAATAATGATTCAGGCCCAAATCTCAAAACTATCTGCATTATACTAGGAGCTTGTGCGCTAATTGCCTCTGCGGTAGCAGTTTGGGCGTTAATCAATCGCAATCCTAACAACAACCCTAACAACCTTTCATCTATTTCCACTGCCGAGGGTAGCCTTGCCGCCAAGACGCTGGGCTTTTATCCTCAAAAAATCGCCAACTCATCAGATGGATATAATTATCGCCTTGAGGCATCCAAAGTAAATGCAGGCGGAAACAAAGTAATAGATGCCTATATTAGCAACGATAATAACTCCATTAGCATAGATGTATACTGGAACTATGTAAAAGACTACTACGGTATTGTTACAAGTAAAACTGAGCGAGAAACATTTACCTTAGAATATGACACGCCTGTTTCCGATATTACTATTGCAGAAAGTAGTAAATCTCCATCTGGAGATGCCATCATAGTTCTACTATCAAATGGCACAATACAATACATCCCTATCTTGATGTCTTTGCAAAGCAAGACCTTCCAGACTAGCGGACAATTAAATGGTGTAGCTAATGTTGTAAAATTCTATCACGTACTAGTCACCAGCAAAGGCACTAATGATACTGGATTTACTACTATCATCGCTCAGAAAAACGATGGAACATTGTTTGATTTGCAATACTTGCTGAAATCTGCTACAGGACAAAATTAATTATAGCTCTTCCAATCTGGTTAAATCTTTTAATAATATGTAGTCTTCCCAGCCCAAATAATTCTCACCACAGTAATTTTAAGTCATCTTGGTTACAGCCTCGTCAAAAATAGCTCGTAATTCCTTATGTAAAGAAATAGCTTCGCTTCTTCACATAAGGTAATTACTCATATTTTTGACAGAGGTGTAATCCGCTTTTAATGACTTAA
>JAFRAV010000023.1 GCA_017405225.1 Candidatus Saccharimonadota bacterium
AAGATCTATACTATGACTGGAAACATAAATTTGAGAAAATATGCTGGTTCTAAAGAGCTACTTGATGCTAATTGCGACTGTGCAACTTGCAAAGCTGGATATACCAGAGGAGATTTGCGTGCGCTTTGGAAGTCTGGCGATGTAGAATTAAAGAGAAAATATTACAATTTGGCATCAATTCATAATGTAAGGTTCATTGTACGATTAATGGAACAGACTAGAGAGAGCATCACAAAGCATAATTTTTATGATTTTAGAGATGAGTTCTTGAAGAATTATTACGGTTAGGCTATAATGTAGCTAAATAGGAGGTTCATGTCAAAAAATATTCAGATTGATACCAAGACACTTGTGAGATTTTGGGTGATTTTGCTGGCTTTATTTTTGGCGATCTTCTTTATTGGGTGCGCACTGACGGGGCTTTTGCTAGTAAGTGCAGCACTTTTCTTGGCTATAGCCATTTGGCCACTAGTTAAAAAACTAAATAAAACTCTTGGAAAAAAGAAAGACCATTTGGGAATTTCTGTAGGAGCAGTAGTGGGTGGCGTAGTCATTGTGCTGGCATTTGCTTTGATGGTGATAGGCCCAGTGGTGGTAACAGAGACTTCTAAGTTCGTCTCAACCGCTCCAGATCAGATACAAAAGACTATTTCTGGCTGGGATGGAATTAATTCTTTTGGTAGGATTTTTGGCATGGACAATACCAAGGAACAAATTGTGAGCGCACTAAAACAGATGTCCAGCGATTTTTTAGCGTCTTTTCCACAGACATTGTTTGCTAGTATTGGTACGGTAGCCAATGTTTTGACCGGATTAATAATTGTGGTAGTATTGACGGTGCTGTTTCTCACACAAGGGCCGATGCTGTTAGAATCTTTCTGGCAAAAAGTGGGCTCTAGAGATAGTAAAAATTTGTCAGAATATCGTAGAATTTCTGGAAAACTAGCTACGGTAATTTCAAGATATGTAACTGGGCAAGTCTTTGTTGCCATAATTGATGGTGTAGTGGCTGGTCTAGCAGTATTTGTGCTCTCTCTGATTTTTGGATTCTCTTCTGGTCTAGCTTTCCCAATGGGAATGATAGCAATGATTTTCTATCTAATTCCGATGTTTGGGCCAATTATCACCGCAATAGTAGTTTCTACATTACTATTCTTCTCTGCTCCATTTGCAGGGTTGTCTTTCCTAATTTTCTACATCATATTTGAACAAGTTGAGAACAATGTTGTTTCCCCAAGGGTGCAAGGAAATTCTATGGATTTGCCACCACTTATCATTTTGATAGCAGTAGTGATTGGTATGTATATGTTTGGCTTGATAGGTGCCATTATTTCTATTCCGATTGCGGGATGCATCAAAGTCTTGGTAAGTGAATTTCCAAATATAAAAGCAATTAGGAGTAGCGTTACTGAGAATCAATAGCTAGTAAAGCGGGGGCCTTGCATAAAACAGGCTACTAGAGTTTGGGACTTTGGATTTGCTCATTTTTACAACGATAGTTGTAAAAATTACAAATCCAAAATCTGGTCTAAATCTCATTACAAACTCTAGTAGCCCTGTTTTAT
>JAFRAV010000024.1 GCA_017405225.1 Candidatus Saccharimonadota bacterium
TGTCAAAAATATGAGTAATTACCTTATGTGAAGAAGCGAAGCTATTTCTTTACATAAGGAATTACGAGCTATTTTTGACGAGGCTGTAACCAAGATGACTTAAAATTACTGTAGCGAGAATTATTTGGGCTGGGAAGACCACATGCTGCTAAAAGATATAGCCAGAACTGGGAAGACCGAATGTTATTTCAACTTTGTCTTTAGAATCTCTTGCGCCGCCGCCGGATTAGCCTTTCCACGTGACGCTTTCATTACCTGTCCAACCAGGAATCCAAGTACCTTTTCTGAGCCAGCCTTATAATCAGCTACCGCCTGTGCACAAGCCTGGTCAGCGATTACGCTATCTACAATTGCCTCAAGTGCACCAGTATCATTTTCTTGTATCACATTTAGCTCTTTGGCAATGGTACGGGTATCTTTGCTTCTCATCTGCGGATCAAACAGCTTTGCAAACACCTCTTTCATGCCGGTAGACGACAGCTCGCCTTTCTCTTTCATCTCGCTTAGTTCTTCTAGCTGAGCTCCTGTTGGCAATTGTTGTAGCATTTCTGTAGACTTCTCTTCAGCAAGTAGCACAGAAGAAAACAGATTAGCAATATTTTTGATAGATTTGTCAGACAACTCACCTAATTTCATCATCAGTTGAGGATAATCTAGTAGCACTTCTAAGGTATCATTGGCAATCACTCCGCCAAACTTAGCGCGATAATCATTTGGCAGCATTGGGACCTTATCCATTTCTGTTTTGATAAACTCTTCCGAAAGGTTAATTGGAGGAATATCTGGCTCTGGCATATAACGATAATCTTTTGCCTCTTCTTTGCTACGTTGCCCTGTAGTCTCGCCAGTGGCATCGCTCCAACCCAGTGTTTCTTGGATGACCTTCTTCCCGTTATCAAGAAGTTTTGATTGACGCTTAATCTCATATTCTATAGCGCGCTCCACCGAACGGAAGGAGTTGAGGTTTTTTACCTCTGTACGAGTTCCTAGTGTCTTAGAGCCTACTGGAGCAATAGACGTATTTACATCAAAACGCATATTACCGTTATAGAGGTCACCATTGGTGACTCCTGCGTAGCACATCAGTCGCCATAATTCTTTGCAATAGTCATGCGCATCTTTGGCCGTGTGAATATCTGGCTCAGACACAATCTCTATCAGTGGTGTATCTACGCGGTTCAAATCCACCAAAGAATAAGTATCGTAATGGGTAAGTTTTCCTGCATCTCCCTCTAGGTGCGCATGATTAATTCTAACCTTGGTCCCAGATGGTAATTCCACATATCCTGCACCAATAATAGGATGATAAAACTGGGTAATCTGAAAGCCTTTTGGAGAGTCTGGGTAAAAATAGTGTTTGCGGTCAAAACGAGAATGCGGATTAATAGCGCAATTCATCGCCTTGCCAGCCCGAATTGCATATCTAATTGCCTCGCCATTAAGCCTAGGTAGCATCCCGGGCAAAGCATAATCTACTGGTGATACGCAGGAATTAGGCTCTTTGCCCCTAGCATCATTATCTACCTCAGAGAAAAGTTTGGTCTTTGTAGCTAATTGCACATGACACTCTATACCAATTGTTGCTTCGTACTTACTCATCTTCTTCTCCCTCTTGACATTTTTTATAATCTGTGCTATAATTAGAATATAATATACTACTTGTCATCAGATAGCTCCCAAATCTTTTAGAGCCTCTTTGTAGCTAGAAAGTGCGCGTTTTGTCTGATTATATTCTATGGAAAATCCATGCTCGTGCGCAATTTGATTACGTATCTTGTGCGCATGCCAGATAGAATTAAGCTGAGTAAAATGATTCCCTGATTTTTTTAGTCTCTCGCCCATAGTCTTGCCTGGAATACCCATCTCTGCCATAGCCTTGTCTAGCAATTTATCCGCTTCTATAATGGCACTGGCATAGGTATTTTTATTATCCTTTTGAAGACTATTCTCTATATGCAACCAATCCGCCTGATAGGCATCTTTATCAAATTCATAATTGCGACGTGCCGTAAGAGAAATCGCCACAAACACAAACACGCCAACAATTGCTATTGCAATCAATAAAAATAATAAAGAACCGTCCATTATTTATTCTCCTCGTCTAATTTACAGCCAATTTTTTCGGCAAATTTTAGCAAACTCTTGTCACTACGACGTGGACCAATTAGTTGCAAGCCAAGTGGCAAACCACTTTTCGTTTGACCCACAGGCAACGCTACGCCTGGCACACCGGCCAAGTTTAGGGTAACGCTGAGTATATCTTCCATGTACATTGCTACTGGATCGTTTACCTTTTCACCAATCTTGAAGGCTGGATTAGGTGATACTGGCGAAAGAATCATATCGCACTTTGAGAAAGCATCTTCAAATGCCTTAATAATAAGTGTGCGGACCTTTTGCGCCTTTAGATAATAAGCATCATAAAAACCGCTTGACAAAACAAAATTACCAGTCATAATGCGACGCTTATTTTCTTTCATAAAACCCTCAAAACGAGTTTTACCATAGATTTCATTCAAATCCTTGGCATTATCAGAACGATAGCCATAGCGAATACCATCATAACGGGATAAATTAGAAGCAATCTCTGCTGGCGTAATAATATAATAAACTGCTAGCGCATATTTTAGAATTGGCATTTCTAGATCTACAATCTCATAACCATCTTTTTTAAGACTGTCTAATTTAGCTTTCAGGGCATCGCGAATCTCTACGTCAATTGCATCGGAATCAAAATCCTTCAAAAATCCAATCTTTTTTGGCTCTTGTACCTCTGTATTTACATAATAGTCTGGCAATGTTGTCAAGTCTTTTACATCTTGCCCGGCACAAATATCCATCAATAAGTCCAAATCTTCTGTATTGCGAGCAATAAATCCAACACAATCCAGGCTACTAGCCATTGCTACTACGCCATAACGAGAGATAGTTCCATAGGTTGGTTTAATACCGTAAACACCGTTAAACGATGCCGGCTGACGAATAGAGCCGCCAGTATCCGTACCAGTTGCAAATGGTACAATATCAAGAGCTACTGCCACAGCCGAGCCACCAGAAGAGCCGCCCGCCACGCGCTCTGTATCAGCAGAGTTTTTGGTAACACCAAAATATGAGTTTTCTGTGGAAGAGCCATGTGCAAAGGCATCCATATTGACGCGGCCTATCATGATAGCACCTTCGCTCTCTAATTTTTCTATAGCTGTAGCATTGATTGGCGCTTTAAGCGGTTCTAGGATTTTGGAGGCTGCAGTAGTTGCCCCATTTTTACTGAGGAAATTGTCCTTACAAGCATACGGTACGCCCGCAAGACGTCCAACTTTCTCGCCTTTCTCGATTTTCTCATCTATCTCTTTGGCGCGATTAATAGCCGCATCCTCATTAATAGAAATAAAAATATTGTAATCGGCATATTTTTTTGCCTTATCAAGCGCTTCTTGCACTAGACTAACCGCGCTAATGTCTCTACTCGCAATCTTCACACTCGCTCCTCTCTGCATTTTCCGTATCTAGTTCTTCAGATTCCAAAATCTTTAAATCATTATCTTCTTCCATAATCACTCCTACAAAACCTTTGGAACCTTAATTTGATTATCTTGTGTGCCAATATTGCCCTGGTAAGCTGGCGCCAAATTCAGTAGTTGCTCTCTGTTGGCATCTTGCGGCAAAATCTCATCGTCTCGCCAGATGTTTTCCATTTCAAAAACTTGATATGTTGGCTCCACACCCTCTGTGTCAAGCTCGTTTAGCTGCGAAATGTATTTAATTATGTTTTCTAGATCACCCTTTAATGATTCTGCCTCTTCATTACTGAGGGTAAAATCAGAAAGTTTCGCAAGGTGATCAATATCCTCGCGTGTAATTTCCATCTTCTTTATTATATCACATCAGACTCGTTATGCTATAATATAATTATGCCAAAGTTTCAACTGGAGTCTAAATATCAACCTACTGGCGATCAGCCACGCGCCATCGCTCAGCTTGTTCATGGATTAGACAATCATGTTAGAGAACAGACTCTACTAGGTGTTACTGGCTCTGGCAAGACTTTTACAATGGCAAACGTCATTCAGCATGCCCAGAAGCCTACCATAGTACTGGCTCACAACAAAACACTAGCAGCCCAGTTATATTCTGAATTTCGCGATTTCTTTCCTAACAATGAAGTTCATTATTTTGTATCATATTTTGATTATTATCAACCAGAAGCCTATATTGCCAGCTCTGATACTTACATAGAAAAAGACAGCGCCATCAATGATGAAATAGACCGTCTAAGGCACGCCGCCACAGTCTCTCTTTTAACAAGGCCAGATACTATCATTGTCGCATCGGTATCCTGTATTTACGGTATAGGATCACCTGATCACTATACCGAGATGTCGCTTGCACTCACCAAAACTCCACAAGGTTGGATGCTAAAAGACCAATGGAAAGGTATCAACGCCGGCAATTTTGGCCTAGTTAAGCAATCCGACTTTGTAATATATCTCGTTGCAATGCAATATCATCGCAACGACATAGCATTTGAGCGTGGAAATTTCCGCGTGATGGGTGATACTATAGATTTGATGCCAGCATCAGGCGAGGTGGCTTATCGTTTTGAATTTGATTTTGATACATTATCAGATGTCAAGATTATAGATCCACTTACCGCAGAAGTTTTGGAAAAACCAGAACAAGTTTTTATATTCCCTAACACGCACTATGCAACGCCAAAAGACCAAATAGACCGCGCTATTGATACTATCAAGGCAGAGTATGATGAACGTCTAGCTTTCTTTGAAAAACAAGGAAAATTCCTAGAAGCGCAGCGCTTGTCCCAGCGCACTAAGTACGATTTAGAAATGCTAAAAGAAACTGGCTTTGTTAAGGGTATAGAAAATTACTCTCGCCACCTAGACGGTAGAAAAGCTGGCGAGCCACCAGCAACATTACTTGACTTTTTCCCAAAAGATTTTTTGCTATTAGTAGACGAGTCGCATATGACTTTGCCACAAGTACGCGGAATGTATAACGGTGATCATGCCAGAAAAGAAGTTCTGGTAGAATACGGCTTTCGTCTACCTAGTGCACTAGATAACCGGCCACTTACTTTTGACGAGTTTAACCAGCATATCAGCCAGGCAATTTATGTCTCTGCTACCCCTGGTGAGTACGAGCTAGAGCACTCGCCAGAACCGGCCGAACAAGTTATTCGCCCTACTGGATTATTAGACCCAGAAATAGACGTGCGCCCTACAAGCGGTCAAGTTGATAATCTAATGGAAGAAATAGATCAGCGAATCGCCAAAAATCAGCGCGTACTTGTTACCACACTTACCAAGCGCATGGCAGAAGATCTTTCTGACCATCTAAAAGATCGTGGCATCAAGACCGCTTATATCCACTCTGATATAGACACATTGGAGCGTGGCGATATTTTACGCGATTTAAGAGCTGGTGTATACGATGTTTTGGTAGGCATTAATTTATTGCGTGAGGGATTGGATTTACCTGAGGTATCGTTAGTTGCTATTTTAGATGCAGATAAAGAAGGATTTCTTCGCTCCGAGTCTGCCTTGATTCAAACTATCGGCCGTGCCGCTCGTCATGTAGAAGGCAAAGTAATTATGTACGCCGACCACGAGACGGAAAGCATGGAAAAAGCCATCAATGAGACCATGCGACGTCGTGAAATCCAGCAAAAATACAACGAAGAACACCACATTACGCCACGTGGTATCAAGAAAGACGTGGGCGTAGGACTACGTGCTATCATCCCAGAAAAAGAGCAAGAAAACAAATTAAACCTCAAAAAAGTTCCACCAGAGGAAATTCCAAAGCTAATTAAGCAGTTAGAATCAGAGATGAAACTTGCTGCCGCCAACCTAGAATTTGAGCGTGCTGCGTCACTTCGTGATTTGATAGACGATATTAAATCTGGCAAAACCAACCAGAAGTAGCCAATTAATCCTTAAAGTGGTCGTATAGATTTTCTTGAATTCTCTGATGCCCTATCTTGTTAGCTGCCTTAATTACATCGTTTATATCGTCTGTAATTTTGTAAATATTTAAGTCTGGGGCTTTAATCATTTTACTAGATAACAATTTATTTCTAAAAAACCTATCTAGTGGTTTCCAATATGATTTGCCAAAGAGGAAAACAGGCATATGAGGCATTTTGTTCTCTTGCATCAAGCAAAGAATCTCTGATAGCTCATCTAGCGTACCAAAGCCACCTGGAAAGTAAACGTAAACTTTAGATGCCATAGAAAGCATTACTTTGCGAGCAAAGAAATAATGAAATTCCATTACATCTGTTAGGTATGGATTAGCAAATTGCTCATGCTCTAAAGAAATATTAAGCCCTACCGATCTTCCACCAAATTCAAACGCTCCACGATTGACCGCTTCCATAATACCAGGACCACCACCAGTAATTACCGGATGGCCATTTTGTGCTAGCAAACCGCCCAATTCCCTTGCCTTGTCATAATATTTATCACCTTCCTTTACTCTTGCGGAGCCAAAGGCGGTTACCCCCTGCGGAAATGTACGAAGCAAATTAAGCCCACGCCCCAAATCATACATATAAGAGATGGCTCTCTCCATGTCTTCTGGGTTAATATCTTCTCTGATTCTTTTGAGTCGCCTAATTATTTCTTTGTCGCTTAGGCTATCTGCTGATTCAATTTGTCCTTCACTCATTTGTTCCTTTCACTTCTTGTATAGGCATTTGATGTAATTCTTCGCCACCGTATAATAATCCGTCTTTGGCGCCTAATCGTGATACCACAGAGGTAGAATTGGCCGATGCAAATATTAACGATTGTCTAAAGGATTTGCCAGCCGCAAGATGCGCCAGAAATCCAGAGCCAAAAGCATCGCCCGCTCCAGTGGTGTCTCTTACTGGCAGGTCTTCGTAAATACTAAAACGATAGGTTTTCTCACCATTTGTGGCAATTGCACCCATGCTACCATCTGTAATGATTGCTGTGGGTACCAAATTACTTAGGTGAGTAATTAGCTCCGTTAGCACTACACCAGGCACAATCTGCTGAGCCTCCGTCTTGTTTACTAGCAATATATCAACATATTTAAGCATATTTGTTAATAGTCTTTTTTGCTCTAACTCTAGCTTGCCTGGATTAAACATTATTTTACAATTTATTTCTTTGGCTTTCTTAAAGAAACGCTTTAGCGTATCCATATCTCCTCTAAGCGATGTAACATATAGCCACTCTGGCCTGATTATATCCAAATCTTTTTCATCTAAATTATCAAACTTAGACGATGCTCCTCTATGCGTTAAGATGGTTCTTTCACCAGTATGGGTATCAAGCAGTATTACTGAGCAACCAGTACTTCTGTGCGCAGCAAATCTAATAAACCTGGTGTCTACTCTTTCTTGTTGCAGACAAGAAATCACTGCATCCCCAGCCGCGTCGTGGCCAATATTTCCGATGTAAATACTTTGGTGTCCATGTCTGGCAAATTCTACCGCAGAATTAGTTCCACCCCCTCCCACTTGATAAGATAGTTTATCTATATCTACCTTAGTCCCAATTATCAAATCGCCAAAGATAGATTTAGTATCCCGCTCAGAATAACTGTAAACCTCTGTCGCATGAAAATCGTCTCTATCTATCAGATAGAGGTCTTGCAAAGCAGAGCCAAGCGATACAATTCTAGCCATTAGATAACCACCCCTCTTTTATCTGGCTCGCTAGAAAGCGCATCATACATAGCCTTGGGATCTTGAGCTGTAGCAAGTGCCGAGCCAACATTTATTACATCGGCTCCGGCTTTGGCTATTGCACGGGCAGTTTTGAGATTAGCGCCACCATCCCATCCTATTTCACAATTTGGATTAATATTCTTTACTAATTGGATTTTTTCTGTCTGGAGCATATCAGCCTGACTTCCCTGCTTGCCAATTTCGCCCGCAAAGACCAAAACATGGTCTGCGGCGGTGATAAACTCCTTATAATCACCCGGAAAAGATGATCGCATCAGGGCCACGCCGGCTTTGATACCAGCCTCGTGGAGCTGATCAAACATTGGAATCAAGTTTTCCCCTGTTTCTGCATGAAATATTACCAGGCTAGGCTTGAGTTTAAGCAAAATCGGCATATGCTCACTTGGTCGTACTACCATCATATGAATATCTACTTCCCACCCTTGTGGCCACCACACATTATCTACTGGAATAGTCTTATTGGGAGCAAATGTTCCATCAGCAATATCTACCTGAACACGTTTAGCAAAGGCCTGATACACAGAAATAATCTGCTTATATTGTTCTGTGCTATTAGTTAGAATTGTTGGAACTATTATAGTAGGACTCACCCTTCCTCCTCTCCTAAGTTAGAATCCAGCTTTTTGATACGGCGAACATGACGTTCTTCCCCTGAAAAATCAGTGTTAAGAAATGTATTTGCTATACTGTCAATTTTATTGTTATCTATGAAATCAGCTGATAGACATAGTACGTTGGCATCATTATGTTCTCGTCCAATCTTGGCCAAAGCATCATCATAAGCCGCAATGGCTCTAACACCTTTAAATCTATTTGCCTGTATTGCTACTCCATGAGCCGAGCCACACACCAGAATACCACGCGCATCCTCTGAGGTGGCTTCTTGCACTGCCTTTGCTACTCTAATAGCGTAATCATTGTAATCATCATCTGGATCAAAATGGTCTGGGCCTAGGTCTATCACAGAATAACCCTGATTAGACAAAGACTGAGCCAGTTGGTTCTTTAGCTCATAGCCACGGTGGTCTGACCCGATGAAGATTTCCATATTTCAGTTTTCCTCGCTAGTCTCGCCCTCGGCAGCCTCGGTGCTGGCCACTTTTTCTGCCTCACTTGACTCTGGTTCTGTCTCCTCGCCCGGCTTATCCTTTGATTTATTATCAGCTGGAATTTGCCTACAAAAGTCTGCTGTCAGCTCTATCAATCTGTTGCTATATCCCCACTCATTATCATACCAAGCAACCACTTTGACTAAATTACCGCCAACTACGTCAGTAAGTGGCAAATCTACTATTGCCGAGTGCGAATTGCCACGGAAATCTATGGAAACTAATTCTTCTTCTGTTACGCCCAAGATTCCCTCGTAATAAGGCTCGTTTGCAGCCTGACGGAAGACATTGTTTACCTCTTCTATAGTTACATCGCGACTTAGCACTGCTGTAATATCACTAAGTGATACTACAGGGGTAGGAACGCGTACTGATAGGCCATTAAATTTGCCCTTCAAAGTAGGGATAGTGAGAGCGGCAGCCTTAGAAGCTCCGGTAGTGGTAGGAACGATATTTTCTGCCGCAGCACGCGCCTCGCGCAAATCTTTAGCTGGCGCATCTTGAAGTCTTTGTGATGCAGTATAGGAGTGTACCGTGGTCATCATAGCCTTTTCTATGCCAAAATTATCCTCTAATACCTTCATCACTGGTGCAATACAGTTAGTAGTACAGGAGGCATTAGATACAATCTCATCATCTGGAGAGAGCACATCTTCATTTACGCCTAGTACAACTGTCTTAGCGCCCTCACCCTTGGCTGGAGCAGAAAGAACTACTTTTTTGGCACCAGCATCTATATGCGCATGTGCCTTGGCTGGATCAGTAAATAAGCCAGTAGATTCTATCACCACGTCTATATTCATATCGCGCCAAGGCAAAGCAGCTGGGTCTTTTTCTGATAACACACGAATTTTTTGACCTTTTACGATGATATTTTCGTCATCAAAACTAACCTCGTGCGCATATGTGCCATAAGAGGAATCATGTTTAAGCAGATGTGCTAAAGTCTTGGTATCTGTTAAATCATTAATGGCAACTACTTCCATGTCTGACCGCTCAAAAGCGATTTTAAAGGCGTTTCGCCCAATTCTACCAAAGCCATTAATAGCAACTCTAATCATTTTTCCTCCTAAAAATATACTTACGCTTATTATAACACAAGCAGAAACAATGCGTCTATCTTGACATTTATGCTTATCTGTGCTATAATAGATGAATAGGCAATAGTGCCTAAAGTTCCGGCTTGGGAAGAGCCGATGAAAAGAAAGGGGGAGTCCTTTACTATGAGAAGAGACTTCGATTTAAGTAGCCGTAAGGCTGTCGCCATAACCATTGGCGCAATGAAAAATGAGGAGTGCTTTTATGCGCTTCTTGGCACTGTGGTAGCAACCGCGATTTTAGGGAAAATTCCCAGTCGCGAAGACAGAGCGAGCTTCATGGGCACCAGCGAAACCAAGCTCGCTAAGCTCGTAAAAGAGCAGATTGAGTTTGCCTATTATGAAAAGGTGATCTCAAATCATGGTTTAATGGCTACACAGTTGGCTGCCCTAGCGTAAATAACGCAATATATGCTCTGGCAGCGCAGATAGTCGCCCAGGGGTTCTATATGGGCGAAAATCCTGAACCCATCACGCGCCGTCTGGCCAGAGAATGCCTGAACAGGCATTTCAGACCGCAGGCAATCCAAACGGCAAACGCTTTTCTGGGCTACCAGATGGTATTAGAATACCTCTGGTGGAATATTGAGCATACCTCTATTATGAACTTTTCTAAGTTCGTAAAAATGAGGTATGACGATACCCCAGGAAAAGCCCAGGACTTTTGCGACATCATCGCCGCATTCACGTCCGAAAAGGACCCGGATGCAGCTCTTGCCACAAAAGGTAAATACAGCACCGTTATTGACGGTCTGGTTGCTCAACTGATTGCTGAAGGCGAGATTAAGGGCTCGCCCGAAGTATAAAAATCAGAAGTCAAAAAAATCCTCCAAGCGTAGGCCTGGGGGATTTTTAATTTGTAATTTTGAGATAAAAATAGGCCAGATTGCTATTTTCTTAATTCGTAGAAAAAATCGGCTAGGTTGCCATTTTCTTCCTCTGAAGCGCTACTTTTGCAGGATTGTAATTTCAAGAAAAAACCGCCAAGGTTAGTAGTTTATCGGAATGAAGCGCTACTTAGGTAGGATTGTTTTTTTCTTAATTCGTAGAAAAAATCGGCTAGGTTGCCATTTTCTTCCTCCGAAGCGCTACTTAGGTAGAGCGAGGAGGAAAAAATGGTAAGATAGCCGATTTTAGCACGAATTACTGGCGAGCAAAGTGGGCGAATGCACGGTTCGCTTCCGCCATACGATGACAATCTTCCTTCTTCTTAAAGGCAGCACCAGTCTCATTGTAAGCATCAATGATTTCTGCTTCTAGTCTCTTAGCATAAGGCATGCCAGAACGAGCGCGAGCTGCCTGGACTAGCCAAGTAAAGGCAAAGTGTTGCTGACGGTGGCCAGAAATTGGAAATGGAATCTGATAGTTAGCACCACCAACACGGCGAGATTTAACCTCAAATTCTGGGGAGATGTTAGCAAGAGCCTTCTCAAAGACTTCTACTGGATCCTCGCTCTTGAGTTTTTTGGCAGCACCTTCTAAGGCTGTGTAAACAGCTCTCTCAGCTGCCTGTTTTTTACCATCTAGCATAGATTTATTGATTAATCTTTGTACTAGGATAGATTGATATTTACGATCTGGAGAAACTTTTCTCTGAAGAGAAGTGGTAACTTTACGAGGCATTACTTATCTCCTTTCTTGGCACCGTATTTAGAACGGCCCTGCTTACGGCCATCTACACCCTGAAGGTCTAGAGTACCACGAACAATATGATAGCGGACACCTGGAAGATCAGGTACACGACCACCACGAACAAGCACTACGGCGTGTTCCTGAAGATTATGTCCCTCACCACCAATGTATGCCCAAACTTCCTGACCATTAGTAAGGCGCACACGAGCAACCTTACGAAGCGCAGAGTTAGGCTTTTTAGGTGTTTTGGTAGTTACCTTGATACAAACACCACGCTTAAGTGGCGCAGGCTGGTTGTAATAACGAGTCTTCAAGGTATTAACAATAGATCCAAGAGCTGGTGCTTTGGATTTTTTTGCAGCCTTTTTTCTAGGCTTTCTAATCAACTGATTAATAGTTGGCATTAAAATTTCCTCTTATTATCTCTTATTTTAGAATTGCTAATTTCCTGCCCGTACACTCTTGTCAGAAAAATAGCAAAACATACTTTGCCTGAATTTTACAGCAATAACCCAAGCATGAAACTCTTATCAAGAATTATACCACAAGCCCCCGCAAAAGACAAGTCCAAAACATAAAAGAAAACCCCGGATTTAACCGGGGTAGTCCATCTTATTTTCCATCATCAATTTCTGCATCATAGATAATGCTATCCTTTTTCAAAGAAATCGTTCCCATATGAGCCTGTAAACGCTTTTCATTTTCTTCTAGGCTATGCTGATAATCCAACGCCGCTTGCTCGGACTCTCCCACATTAATGCCGCTGCTAACCTTCATTACATTTTCTTCCAATCCCCTAACAAGCAGAATCTTCTGAGAAATAATCGCGACATACTCCAACGCCTCTTCTAGCCAATATTTAGCGTCCTGCATCATCATGGAGTCTTCTTCCATATCAAGCGCTTTGAACAATGCCAATCTGTCTATACTAGTCTCAAGCAGAGCAATAGCCTCTACCGCCTGATTTTTAAGTAAACTAGCATCGGACCGACTAAGCAATTGCCCAACCAAAGGATTATAGCCAGAATACCCCAAAAGCGCCCACTCATAGAGCCGCCGATAGTTATCCTTGTCAGATTGAGAAAAGCCTAATTCTATTGATAAATATGCCATTGACAAATCGTTCACAATCTCAGAATTACTACGGCCCTTTTTTATATGATGGATAAGATTTTGTGCTGTATCTCTTGCCATATTCTTGCCCTCCCTTTTGAAAATGGTAAAAGAACTGAAAATGTTCTTTATCCCCCTGTAACTGCTTTAATTATAACACATTAACTGAGAAAAACAAAAAATCACCCCATATTACAGGGGTGATTATTGCTGAAATGATAATTATTTCTTGTCTTTTGTAGAGGTCTTGCTTGCTGGATTTTTGTCGCGGTTTATTAGACCTTCTATGGTCAAACGAACTACTGCCCAAGCAACTATGTTCATAAGGCCTGCAACAAATGCTACAAGTGGCACAATCAGTACACTAATACCTAGTGCTTGATTAAACAAGGCCAAGATGCCGGCAATTGCAAAAGATACTACAGACAAAGCAAAGTATGTAATCTCAAGCAATGTTAGCTCACGACGATCCTTGTATAGCTTAATTAACTCTTTTATCATTTTGACTCCTAATTAGTCTTATATATATCATTATAGCACACTTGGGCTAAAATGTCAATGGTTATGCTATATTTTCCGAAATTGCTATATCTTTTACTAATATGTGGTCTTCCCAGCCCAAATAATTCTCACTACAGTAATTTTAAGTCATACAGGTTTAGCCTTGTCAAAATTACTTCCAATTCCTTATGAAATGAGATAGCTTCGCCTCATTTCATAAGGTAATTGCGCATAATTTTGACTAGGTAAAATCCGCTTTTAATGACTTAAAATTAGTAGTGAGAATATTTGTCTGGGAAATCCTAATATCTTGAGACGCAACGAAGAGAATTGCCAAGAGTCTTGTGGTCGGATTGTGTTGGACGCACAGCTGTAGACCATACATTTAACCTAAACGAGTGAGAACTACTATCAATAGATAAAGACCACAAATCTGCATTATACTCTTGATTATATAAGAAGCTCCTAGACCAGAAAAAGAAACCCGAAAACACATAATCTAATGGATACGACCTTAATTTTTGCTGCCCATCCTGATTATCGCCATAGCCATACTGGGTGAAGAGGTAGAATACAGGATACTAATTTATATGGAGCAACGGAGAGCGTCTCCAAGTGTTTTAATGCTTGATTCTGCGGAATGTACTGCGGTGGACCATATGTGGAGTCTGTATGCATTGTCATTACTAGAAAGTGTCAACGACCATAAATCAGCATTGCCTCCCTGACGATACAATCGTCCAGTATATCCACCGTAATACCCGGAGTCAATATAGCTCAACGGATAAGATTTAATATTATCACTTCCATCCTGATTATCGCCATAGCCATACTGGGTAAAGAGATAGAATATAGGATGCTAATTTACTCGGAGCAACGGAGGGTGCCACCACGTTCTTTAATATCGGATTGATTTAGACGTACAGTACTAATCCATGGATACAGTTTGTAAGCAGAGGTGCCGTCCATAATAGTAGAGGACCAGTGTAGTACAGCATCACCCTGGTAGTACAA
>JAFRAV010000025.1 GCA_017405225.1 Candidatus Saccharimonadota bacterium
ATTACCTTATGTGAAGAAGCGAAGCTATTTCTTTACATAAGGAATTACGAGCTATTTTTGACGAGGCTGTAACCAAGATGACTTAAAATTACCGTAGTGAGAATTATTTGGACTGGGAAGACTACATGCTATCAAAAAATCTTACATGCCTGGAAAAGCCATAATTGCAATATTTGCTGCCGCGTATGCCTTATCAGACACCACCTTAAGCTCTGGAAATATTTCCTGTGGCTTTACCTCTTTACCATCTGCTACCTTTGGATAAGACAAGACAAGCATGCCATCATTCGTTAATAATTTAGCTGCATCTTTAAAATCACTGCTATCAAACAGATTATATGGCGGATCTATCAAAATTAAATCATATTGTTTACTAATAATTTCTGGTGACAAAAGCGCCTGATTTACGCTCATTTTATAGACTTTGGTACATCCTTTTAGACCAAAATTGTCTATATTTTGCTTAGTTACCTCTGTTGCTTGCTTGTCTTTATCAATAAAAACAGCCGATTTAGCCCCACGAGACAGCGCTTCTAGCCCCAAAGCTCCAGAACCGCTATATAAGTCTAGTACAGCGTTTACATTTGATAGCGGGCCCGTAGTGGCCTCTGGGGGCATAATGTGCGCTGTCAATGCATTAAATAGTGCTAATCTTTCCCTATCTCCCATAGGATGAGTAATCGTTCCAGATGGAGTTTTGACTAATCTGTTTTTGAATTTACCGGACGTGATACGCATATTATTTCTCTCTTGGTAGACTAGTAAGCCAGCCTATTAGTATCATTTTTACTATCTCTGGAAGAAGTATCTCTCTTGATTCGTAGGCTAGTTTAGTATTCCAACCTTTTTTCCTAAATCGCTCATACATCTTAAGCTGATCTATTTTGTAGAGAGATTTGTAGAATTCACTAATCAAATCTATTTGTTGATAATCATAAATACGGGCTTTTTCCTCTTCTGATAGCTTTGGAAAAAGAGCCTTATTAGTCATTGGCGTTGCAACTAAGGCCACGCCATATTCAAAAGCGATATGTTTTGTCATATAGCCTTCTACACCCCAGTAAAGCCAGTTATTACGAGCCGCCTCTGCCAAGGTATCACCTCGCATTATACCCTTTATGGGATGTCCAAATATTTTCTTATATTCTCTATCTGACATCAATTCACCTACTGCCTCCTCGTATGGGAAATGATGAGCAGGAGTTAGACCATCCGTAATTGCATGAGCCATCCAGGCCGCCTCAAAAGCTGCCCTTACCTTATCTTGCTTGGTTAGTGCCTGGCGTAAATTATATTGATGATCTGTTATCATTTTTGCCAACTTGCCGTTATCATCATCTGGCAAAATAAAATGCATAGGCTCGTCTATTCCTGGGGATTTCCATTTTAGGCCATCCGGGCCACGATTTCCCTCAAAGTGTAAAATGTCACGAGTAGAAGGAAAAAACTCACCACTGGGCGCAAAAACTTTAAACCAAGACCTTGCAGCCCTGTCTAACCTCTGATGTGTACCAGATAATTCACCGGAGTGTTTAGCATTTTTGAGCAAACCAACTGTAGAATACATAAAAACCTTAATTTAGGGTTGTCAACTGTTGATACCTGACAATTCCTCGTGACAACTCTTTGTATTGTAGCATAATCTCTGGGTTCTTGCTAATCTCCTTTGCTACCACCTTAGCTTGTCTTGCCGCTAGAGAAATAGTGCCAGTATCGGCCAAATTTGCGATTTGCAGGTTTAGTTCTCCGTGTTGCAAAGAGCCATAAATCTCGCCTGGACCACGAATCTTTAAATCCATCTCTGCCAGGTAAAAACCATCAGTTGACCGCTCCATGGCTTTTAGACGCTTTGTTGGTTTATTCTCAGCTGCTATCATCAGATAACAGGTGCTTGCCTCAGCACCACGACCTACACGACCTCTTAGCTGATGTAATTGAGCTAGGCCATAATCCTCTGAGTTCATGATTACCATCAGAGTGGCATTTGGCACATTTACACCTACTTCTACCACTGTTGTAGATACCAAAATATCAATCTTTCCTTTGGCAAATCGTTCCATCAAATCATCTTTTTCGGCCGGCTTCATTCTACCGTGCAGAAATTCTATTGATATATTAGGGAATATATTTCTAAGTTTATTACATTGCTTCTTTACGCTGGCGCTCTCGGCAGAAGGGCTATCTTTTATGGTGCGGCAAATCCAATATACTTGATGCCCTTGTTCTACCTCTGATATAACATGAGGGTACAACACCTCTCTCTGGTCTGTCTCTGTAATGATTTTGGTCTCTATTGGTTGTCTGCCAGATGGTAGTTGATTGATAATAGAACAATCTAGGTCGCCAAATACAGTCAATTGCAAAGACCTAGGAATAGGGGTGGCTGTCATAGATAACAGATGCGGTGCTATTGGTAAATTATTACCACCCGCTACTAGCTTGCGCCGATTATGCGATGCTTTGGACAATAGCTTTTGCCTCTGATTAACTCCAAAACGATGTTGCTCATCTATAATACAAAAAGCTAAAGAGTTAAAGTTCACGTCGTCTGTAATAATAGCATGTGTACCAATAATCAAATCATACTTGCCCTGTTCTATTTCTCTTTTTAGACGTTCTTTTTGCTTGGTAGCACTAATGAGTAGCGCTATTTTGACCCCCAGAGGCTCTAGAACGTTGCGTAAACTCTCTGCGTGCTGAGTGGCCAATATTGCCGTAGGTGCCAGCAAAGCCACCTGATAGCCATTACAGATAGCCTGATAAGCTGCAATTGCCGCTACAATAGTTTTGCCAGAGCCTACATCTCCCTGCAAAAGTCGGTTCATTGGTACATCTTTTTCTAAATCCTGCAAGATTTCCCAAGTGGCTTTTCTCTGAGCATCTGTTAGCTTAAATGGCAAAGATGCAATGAGCGCCTTTGTTTTAGACTCTATAAACGGTAATTTCTCTGCACAAAGTTTGTTGTTTTCTTGCTTGGCCAGATTTGCCGCAAGCAACATCTCAAATACTTCCTCGTATGACAAATAGCGCTTAGCCTCTATAATATCATCTGTTGTTTCTGGAAAATGAATCTTGTATAATGCCTCTGCTCTTGCGCCAGGCCTCACAAAACTAGGATGATCTATCTTGAGACTGTCATTTAGGAAGGCTCCTGGTAATAAATCTGGTATCATTGCAAAGCGAGAGCGATTTTTGTCAAATATTTGGTGAAATTTGACGGATTTCATAGAGCCTTTGGCCCGATAAATTGGTTGCAGGTCTGCCTCGTTTTGTTCGGCAAGATTTTTGGATTTTTTGGAATTTTTGCCACCGTCTACCAAAACTGCCGATGGCGAAGATAGCTGATAAGAGCCATTTTTAAAGTCGTACATCCCTGTAAAATAGTATTCTCGCTCTGGATCAAATTGCTTTTCTCGGTAAGGCTGATTAAACCAAATAGCCTTAATAGAGCCAGTTTCGTCACTAATCTTGCCATAGGTCAAGCGAAATCCCCTGCGATGTGTACTTTTGGTGGTAAGCTCAGAGATTTTACCCCTTACTATCACCTTGCCAGGCTTTAAATCACATATTTTAACTGTAGATTGGAAATTATCATAATCGCGTGGCAAAAAATACAACAAATCCCTTACGGTGTAAATACCGTATTTTTTAAGGAAATTAGCAGTTTGCGTACCAATTCCATCAAAATCCGTTACCTCCGCAGTCAAATCCATAAGGATATTATAGCATTTTTTCGTGGGCTTTGCGCCACTCAGCCACTTTGCCATGATCGCCAGAAAGCAAAATCTCTGGCACTTTTTTACCCCTATAATCACTAGGCTTTGTGTATTGTGGATATTCTATATTATCACCATCAGAAAAGCTTTCTTGCAAGGCTGAAGAATCTCCACCTAGTACCCCAGGGAGCAGGCGCACTATAGAGTCTATAATTATAAGCGCTGGCAATTCTCCCCCTGTTAGCACGTATTTTCCAAGCGATATTTGGTGGTCTACAATATCCAAAATGCGCGCATCATAGCCCTCGTAATGCGGACAAAGTATAATGTAATGTTTTGCCATATCTGTTAAGTCGTTATCTTGGCTAGAATTGTGTCCTAAGTCATAACCTGAGTTGTGACCTGCGTCATCATCACTAGTCTTGTTTGAGGTCTGTGTTTTAGTAATACTCTCTTCTATGGCCTTGGCTGACGTATCTGGCGTTTCTACACCTGCAAACTTACGGGCCAGAGATTGGCTCCAGATGATTCCATCAGGGGTAGGCAAAAGTACTTCTGGCTTTACATATTCAATACCAGAGCTTTCTGCCTCTTTTTTTGCCGCCTCAAAAACACTTTCTATCGCTGCGTAAACTGGCTCACACCTAAGCAACATCCCATCTCCACCTCCATAAGGCGTATCGTCCACAGATTTGTGCGGACCAATTCCAAAATCTCTCAGATTCACAAAATCAAACTCTACAATTCCCTTTTCTTTGGCTTTCCACATCATAGAAGTTTCTAGATATGGCCTGATTGCATCCTCAAACAGAGTAATTATTGTGAATTTTATCTTTAGCATAATCATATTATATCATAATTCTAGCAAAATACCAGTATAAGTGTTATAATATCATTGGGTGAATTAGGTGTTCTTTAAGAAGGAGGGAATAGGATGAATGTGAATATTTGGATACTAATTGCAGTATTGTTTGCTATCGGCATTATCTTGAATGTGGTTATTGTAAAAACTGTTGGCAAAAACTTGCCCCAGGAGTCTGAACAGACCCAGGAAGACCAGCCTCAGGGGGAATCGTACAAAAATATAGAAAATGACGACTTAGCCAACAAAAACGCCATATCTACTGGTATGGAGTTAGACGCATTAAAAACTGTAGCTTATAATGCCCTTTCCTTGGAAGAATCATCCAATCAGGGCATTACCTAATACACCCCCTTTTTAGGCGGCACAATACGTGCCGCCATTTTTTTGCATCGCTTTTATAAAAAACTTATGGTTTTAATCTTGACAAAACGTTAAATTTTAGTTACACTAAGCATAAGCTGAAACGCTTCACAGGGGTTCCACTGACTTTAGTGGAGTGTGGAGACTACATTAAAAACAAAAACAGCGGATTAAAACAAACCAATGTGCCCCATGGGTGGGCGCGCTTCAGTGATAAAGCCAGTAGTAATACTGGCTTTTCTGAACTCTATAAACGAGTGCGGGCCGCGATTTCTCGCGGCCCTTTTGTGTAGTTCTCCCTCTATTGCGCCGTATTGGCGCTTACCGTATTATCGTTTCCTCCCATGGAGGATGGAAGGTAGAAAGTATAGTGTCTCATGACACTTTCTCTTCCAAAAACTTTTGATCGTATCATAGCTTCACGATACAATACACTCGGATGGTCGTCCGTGTAATTTATGTCCGCCTCCGCTATATCAGCGGTTGCAGACATCTCTTGTCCGTTCTCGTCTACAAATTGGAATTTATAGATGCCGGCATTAACGTCTTCCGATACCATCGGAAGACCAGTCTGCTGGTCTACAGACAAAAGGTAGGTCGTTTCTTTTGACGAGAAATGACCTGGGGTATCGGCAAATAATATGCCTATAGCCCCACCAAAGGGTATTGTTATTATGAGTAGCCACATAAATACTTTCGTGGCTTCTACATAATACCCCTTTGAGGAGCCGGCAAGATAGCCGACAAACATCAAAACAAACAGGACAATTGCTATTAAGACAATAAAAATTATTCCTAACGCCGTCATTTTTCGCACCTCCGCTAGAATGAGAAACATTTTTAAGTTACATATCAGGGGTGATCGGCTCGCCCCAAGGATAGCTACACCTTTACATTATAGCACACTTTTCTCAAAATGTCAATGCTTATGACATGAAAAGCCTCCCTATTATTAGAGGGAGGCTTATAGTGTGGCTTCTTCTGGATGCTCTCTAGCATATTCATCTCTGGCTT
Source organism: Candidatus Saccharimonadota bacterium (assembly GCA_017405225.1). Lineage (GTDB taxonomy): Bacteria > Patescibacteriota > Saccharimonadia > Saccharimonadales > Saccharimonadaceae > Nanosyncoccus. Next base: position 5,956 of record JAFRAV010000025.1, read on the forward strand.
TTTGTAAAAACCTTAGGTCGCGTTTTGCTTTTCTTATCGTGTGTGCCTTTGGACGCTCTCTTGATTCTTTTGCCATATACTCATTTATTATCCGCTGAGTTATTGGCCTATTGCTAGAGAAAATGTCTGGTTTTACCATGATAGACCTTTCGCCAAACCCTTCAAAATCATCCAGGAAATCATCACCCAAGATTTCTTGAATCATGCAATCATCTCTACCATCCATACCTATCGTCCTTCTAAAAAACACTAGTTCATGAAAGAGATAGGACTTATCTGGAGTTTTTAGGGCTTCATAAAATACTTTTGCAATCTTAGATTCCCAAAACTCTCCGCAATTTACAATACGTTCACGAATTGGAGCAACCGAAAGATTATAAAGTATTCTTAGTATTGGCATTGGAAGCGAATACCAGCTAAAGTCAATCACCCACCAAATTCCAAGATATTTTAGCTCTACCCAGCAATGATCAACCATCTCATGGCTAAAACCAGAGTAGCTCTCGCCAAACACCAGTCTGGTCTTGCACGAATCAGCTATTAGCATCATCATCAGAGCTGACGATTCATAGCAAAGACCGTGTCCTATGTAATGTCCCATTCGCCCAAAGACGTCTTTCTCATAATAATCCCATGCCTGATAACCATTAAGGTGTAGCTCTAGTCCCGCATCAATATAGTTGTCCACCAAAGTCTCTGTTAGCTTCAGGCAAAGATAACTTATGATTACTTTTGAATAAGCCAGCATAGAAGCAACACTATAAACTACCACTAAAACGCTGACAAACAGACCACCCTGACAATACCAATGAGCGCCACCTAAAACTAGCAGCACAATAATACTCGGTATCAACTGCTGACAATTGAACTCGTATGGAGTAAAATCAAAATACTCCGCAATATACCCCCAGAAGAAGGCAATTTTTCTTGCCACATTATCACCACCTTTCTAAGATACTTGTGAAGTTGATAATATTATAACATTTTTAGATAGATAATCTAGTATTTACCAATCTTCCTCTACAAGTGTAAATTGGTGATCGGCAATAGAAATAATAGAGTCATCTTTGGCACCCATAGAGGTCAGCTCGGCACGGATACCCATTTTTTTCATAATGTCGCGCAAGCGATTAAGCGAAGCGTAGTTGGAATAATCTGTTCTTCTGGCAAATTTTTCTATCTTTTCACCTCTAACGGTATAAACTCCGTCATCTTCTGTGATAGTCCAGGTATCTTTCATTGCCTTAGGAGATAAAGATATAACGGGAAGGCTGTCCTCATCTGTTTCTGCTGGAGAATTGGACTTTTTCCCTATCTTGGAATTGTTTTGGTCTTGCTCTTTTTTGGTCTGAGTAGACTTGTCTACCTCTGTCTTAAGTGCCCGAAGCAATTCTTCTATTCCTTGGTGTGCCGCCGAAGAAATCGTATATACTTTGGCTTCTGGATTTTCTCGCAAAATGTTAGCCATTTGCATACTAATAATTTCTGAGTCCAAACCCTCGCATTTAGTAAGAGCGACAATCTCTGGGCGGTTCCTCAAATCTGAATATTTTTCTAGCTCGTGACGAATAATTTCATAGGCATTACCAGCATCATCAGAATAAACATCAATCAAATGCAACAAAACCGCAGTTCTGTCAATATGTCGCAAAAAGTCGTGACCTAGGCCTTTACCCTCTGAGGCGCCTTCTATCAAACCTGGAATATCTGCTATTAGTAAGTCCTTTTCATCAACCGTAGCCACACCTAGATTTGGGGTAATTGTAGTAAATGGATAATCCGCAATCTCTGGCTTGGCATTGGAAACAACAGAGAGAAAAGTGGATTTTCCTGCATTTGGCAAGCCCACTAAGCCTACATCGGCTAAGAGCTTTAGCTCTAGCTCGGCCTCAAACTCTTCTCCCGGCTCGCCCACCTCTGCAATTTTGGGAGTTTGGCGCACAGAGCTCTTAAAGTGCGCATTACCAAAACCACCATCACCGCCTCTGGCAATTACCGCCTCTTGTTGGTCTTTGACTAAATCTGCCAACATCTCGCGCTCACCGTTCATTGAATCTTTGACCAGTTTCCAAACCACGGTACCAATAGGAACTTCCACAATTAAATCTTTACCAGAGCGGCCAGCTGACCTCTGTCCAGAGCCATTTTTGCCGTCCTCGGCTGTTAGAATTGGATTGTAGCGAAAATCTATCAACGTATTGGTGTCTTTATCAGCCCGAAAAATAATAGAGCCACCTCGCCCGCCATCTCCACCGTCTGGACCACCTTTTGGAATATAAATCTCATGGCGAAACGAGACCGCACCATCGCCGCCTTTACCAGCTTTTAGACTTACTTTAGCTGTATCTGTAAACATAAATATATTATAACACAATTCTTCTTAATCTGAAAGCATAGCGCATTATTAAATCCTGGTCCTACCTCTTCACCCAGTATGGCTATGGCGATAATCAGGATGGAGGAACAGGACTGCACTCATATCCGCTAGATTATGTCTACTCTGGCGACTACGTCTTGGGTACTGGTCGCTTGTACCACCAGGGTAACGATGCGCTCTTGTGGTCTTCTACTATCGTTAGTAGTACCCATACTTATAGATTGACTACGTGGTCTGCAGGTGTGCGGCCTACAGACTCCTTTTATAAGGCGTACGGGTACGCTCTCCGTTGTGTTAAAAATAGCAATCCACACAGGTTGCCTTTTATTATAATTAATACCAATCGGTTTTGTACTCACATCCATATTCCATTATGGGTGAGTGAATAGATAATGCAAGCACAAGTCCAATAAAAAGTCTTAGGGTACTAATTTACATAATTGCAACGGAGGGTGCCACCACGTTCTTTAATATCGGATTGATTTAGACGTACAGTACTAATCCATGGATACAGTTTGTAAGCAGAGGTGCCGTCCATAATAGTAGAGGACCAGTGTAGTACAGCATCACCCTGGTAGTACAA
>JAFRAV010000026.1 GCA_017405225.1 Candidatus Saccharimonadota bacterium
GAATGTTGGAGTAGGTAGCGACGGATATAGGTTCGTAGAAAACCTTGATAATATGGACAAGATACGGTTTGAAGAAGCACTTCTTGCTGGTAAACCGGGCCGTATTGGCCAAATTATCAACCGCAACGCTACTATCTTCAAAGATGACATTACTATCGTTTTGTAGAAAGGGGGGATTTCATTGGCGATTCAAATAAGAAAAGCTCAGTTGAATAAACTGATAAAGTTAGCCGAGGGTGGCGAAGCCACTATTTACTCCTACGATAAGAATACCGTTTTGAAGATTTTCAAAAATCCTGCGGTACTCCCCGTCAAGGAACAGAAAGTAAAAGCCATGCTTGGCAAGAAGTCTCGCGGGGATCTCGCAATATTACCGATGGACACCGTCATGATGGACAACAAGTTTGTTGGTTATCAGATGCCCATTGTTGTATGTGGTGAACCGCTTCACAGCTTCACGAAGGCGCGCTTCGTCCGCGACCACAGTTTTACTAATCTTGATGCGCTCCAGATCATCTCTCAACTTGCTCACGCAATTGATGATGTGCATAATGCCGGGTTTATTATTGGCGATGTGTCTGATAATAACTTTATGGCGTCAATTGAACCCGGTCATCAGATTCACTTAATCGACACTGACAGTTGGGGAATCAATGGTTTAGCTCCTGATGCGTATACGGAAACCTTTACGCCACCGGAAGCGTATAATGCTAAGAAAGGCATGAGGTTGACCGAGGAAACTGATAATTTCGGTTTTAGAGTCTTGGCTTTTAATGTCTTGACCAGAATACATCCTTTCGGCGGTAATTATAAGAAAACGCCCAACATGAATACGGTTGAGCGCATCAAAAATAAATTGTCTCTGCTTGGTTCACACGATATCGTTTATAATGATGCTCTTTTCAATTGGTCTTGGATGAGTCCAAATCTTCTTGAGACTATGAAGGATGCATTTGAGGGTGATAGGCGCGACGCAATTACGGATGAGCTAGACGATCAGCTTGCACACAGTAAGCTCTGCAAAGTTCATAACCTTTATTATTATGACTGTTATACTGATTGTCCACTTTGTAGTGGTGTTGCTAAACTCAAGCAGGTTACGCAGGTTGTCGTCGCCACGACGGCTACCGGTCCGAAAGTTGTTTTGGCTTTTTCAGATCCGAATGTTCATATTATGCTTGACCAGAACACGTATTTTGATACTTCTGGGAACATTGTATACATTCCAACCGGAAAGTCATTCCCAAGGCGCAGCAATACAAGAATGCACTTCGCGTCGGGTGGTCGTTACCTTATTTCTATGCTTAGGTCAAAGCTTATCATTCAAAATGATGAAGGCGCCGAAGTTGCCGAAATCGAGCGTATGACCAATTCGTCATACGCGATTGAAGGCGCAAGCGTTCTATTTGTTGACCGAGGAGATCTTTTGCACAGGATGCTGCTCTCTGTAGCTGGATTACAGGACGAGGTTTTATTCCAGGCTAGCAATCCCTTACTTGCGCTAAACGAGCTTGGGGAGCACTTCGTAGTGAATCGCTACCATGACCGCATTATGGTAAGCTATAAAGACCACGATGTTGAGATTACGGGTACACCTCAGATTCGCGAGTATGCGATCAAATTTGATGCCGTAACCAAAACTTGGGTCTTCATTTATGAAGAATCAAGTGGTGCTTTTAGGACGATGGTCTTTGGTGCAAATGGCAAAGAATACGACGATAATATCGTCCGCTACTCGGCAGTACCTCTCTCCAATATTGCTTACCGCAACGGCACGGTATACGACCCGGGTATTAAAGCATTCACGGGAACCAATCTCAAAAAAGGTTCATCAAAAGTATTCCAGTGCGACGCGGTCGATGAAACTTGTATGCTGAGGCTTGATGGGAATAGTTTCATCATAGTTGGTGATACCACGGTTCAGCGCTTCGGCTAATCTACTCTGTAACAATAAAACAGCCCCGAATCAATGATTCGGGGCTTTACTTTTTTCATCCGTCTCCGACGATCCTGACGAACCGGTTAAGGTCCAGTCATTAAAAGGTTAGACATCCTGTATGCTATAATAACTGTATTGCGGGTATCGTATAACGGCTACTATGCATCCTTCCCAAGGATGAGATCGGGGTCCGACTCCCCGTACCCGCACCAACTATACCCCTGATAAGCTTGATTATTAGCACTCTTGACACTAGAGTGCTAATTTGCTATCATAGAGATATGCAAGATGAATTTAATGAAATTATGAGTAATTTATCAGAAAATGCTCGTTTTGTGATTCAGAAAGCCGATATGTTCTCCAAGAGATACAATAATGGCTATATGAGTACAGAGCATCTTCTTTTGGGCGTTTTAGACATGGATGCTTGTACTGGTGCACATATCTTAGCGGATGAGGGTATAGAGTTGTCAGATGTAGAAAAATCTCTTAATGCTACAGCAGTAGAAGTCCCTGGCTCACAAATGGCAATGATGTCGCTGTCTGAAGCGGCAGTTCTCACTCTTAGGATGGCGGCCAATTTTGCCAAAGATTATGGAGTAGAGGTAGTAGGAACAGAACATATTTTGCATGCTCTTGTTACGCAACCTAATTCTAGAGCAGCGCTTATTCTGACTGGGCTAAATGTAGATATTGGCGAGGTAGCTAAAACTATAGAAGATTTAGTAGAAAAACAGGCAGAGCAAGCCAAAAAATCCAGAGAAAAAGAGAAATATAATAATCAGCCAAAACTAAAATGGCTTTCTCGCTACGGTGAAGAGCTTACAAAACTTGCTAAAGAGGGCAAGTTAGATACCGTAATTGGGCGCGACAAAGAGATAGAACGTACAGTTACGGTGCTTTGCCGCCGTACCAAGTCAAACCCTGTACTCATTGGCGAGGCTGGTGTTGGTAAAACTGCCATTGTAGAAGGATTGGCGGCACGCATTGCTAAAAATGATGTGCCAGGCAACTTGATTGGCAAGAAATTATATCAGGTAGATTTATCGTCTATGGTGGCTGGGACTAAATTTCGTGGTGAATTTGAGGAACGTATCAAAGGGGTAATAGATGAGGCTTCTAATAATCCGTCCATTATTCTATTTATTGATGAGCTGCACTTATTGGCGGGTGCAGGAGCAGGTAGCGATGGTAATATGGATGCGGCCAACATCTTAAAACCTGCCTTGGCACGTGGCCAAATTAAATTAATTGGAGCTACCACACTAGACGAATACCGCAAGAACATAGAAAAAGACAAGGCTCTTGCTCGTCGTTTTCAGACGGTAATCGTAGAAGAGCCAAGTGCTGCTGTAACACTACGTATTCTCAAAGGAATTAAATCTCATTACGAAAAACATCATGGCGTAGAAATTCCAGATAAGATTTTAGAAACCGCTATCAATATGTCTGGTCGCTATATCAACGATAGATTTATGCCAGATAAAGTGATAGACGTAATAGACGAGGCTTCCGCTATTGCTAAGGTTGCAGAAGACAAAAAAGGTGGCAGCAAATACAAGAAGCTTAAGATAGAACAAAAGGATTTAGAGGAAAAAGTTGGGTTAGCAGCAGAAGCTGAAGATTTTGAGAAAGCAGCTCTTTATAAGACACGTGTAGCAAAAATCAACGAAGAGATAAAAAAGCTAGAAAAGGCTGGAATTGGCAAAGAAAAAACTCCAAAACTTACAGAAGAACATCTAGCCAAAGCAATTTCTCTTAAGACGGGGATTCCGGTATCCAAGGTTCATGGTTCAGAAATGGAGATGTTGCTAAAGCTAGAAGACCATATAGATAAAGCAATTATTGGCCAAGACGAGGCTGTACATGCGGTAGCTAAGGCTATTCGTCGTGGTCGTTCTGGAATTGCCAATCCTAATCGGCCAATTGGCTCATTCCTGTTTATGGGCCCTACAGGTGTAGGCAAAACTGAGCTTGCCAGAGTAATAGCTTGCGAGGTGTTTGGTGGTGAGAATGCATTAATAAAAATAGATATGTCTGAGTTTGGAGAAAAGCACAATGTTTCAAGGTTAGTTGGTGCGCCAGCAGGCTATGTTGGCTATGACGATGGTGGCAAGCTAACTGAGGCTGTGCGTAGACATCCATATTCTGTGGTATTGTTTGACGAGATAGAAAAAGCCCACCCAGATGTATTTAATTTGCTATTGCAAATCCTAGAAGATGGAGTATTAACTGATGGGCAAGGTAACAAGATTAAATTTAATAATACCGTTGTAATTCTAACATCCAATTTGGGTGCAGAGAGTATGTATAGAGAAGATGATTTTGGCTTTGCTGGTGGTGCTAAGGACACTAAAAAATCCCGCGAGGCCGAGTATGAATTACAAAAAGAAGCGGCCAACCGTGCGCTCAAGAAGGCTATGCGCCCAGAATTAATTAATCGCTTGGATGCAGTGTTGGTGTTTCATGCTCTTACTAAGAAGCAAGTGGAGCAAATTTTTGATACGCTAATAGACGACCTCAAGAAGCGTTTAGCAACTAAACATCTTAGTATTCGCGTATCGGCCAAGGCAAAAGAGTGGCTAATTAATCTTGGCTATGATCCAAAAAATGGTGCTAGACCTTTGCGCCGGGCCATAGAGGATAATGTAGAATCATTGATATCAGATGCTATTATTGCTGGAACGCTCAAATCTGGCGATATTATTAATATAGAACTTAAGAAAAACCAATTAAAGCTAAATACCATAAAAGAATAAAATAGAAAAATAAAGGATAAATAAATGCAAAAGCAAGCAAAATCAACACAGGTCAACACAGCTAGTAAAATGCCACTTGGCAAAGAAGAAACCAAGCGCAATCAAAGACGTGATTTGTTGATAGCGGCAATAGCAATGGTATTGGTATTGCTGGGGGTATTTATTTATCTAAATAGAATCACCATTTACGATTGGGTACTGGCAATGAGTTATCACGCTCCGCAAGAGGTGACGGAGGTCCAAAATAAAATATCCCTTACGGATAGAGCTGGACTGATTTTTGCCGCTACGCACCCTAGCCTAGAAGACCGTGAGGCATTTAATAAAAATTGCGATTCTCATACAACTGAGGTGTCAGTACTTGGTTGCTATGCAGCTGGGCAGATTCATATTTACAATATCCAATCGCCAGAATTAAATGGAGTTATAGAGTCTACAGCTGCACATGAATTACTACATGCTGTATGGGAAAGAATGAAAGATAGCGACAAATCTAAAATTGGCAAAGCCTTGATGGATGTTTATAATGACAGTAAGTACCACGACTTATTAGATAGTGATTTAAGCTCTTATGACTCTGCTGACCGTGTTGATGAATTACATTCAAGAATTGGCACAGAGATAGCAGATTTGCCAGATATTCTAGAACAGCACTATGCAAGATATTTCAAAAATCAGGATGAGGTAGTAAGTTATTATGACAAATATATTACACCGTTTAGGGAATTAGATGAAGAAATTCGCGAATTAGAGCAAGAGCTAGAAAAGACCAATAAAGAAATAGATGAAAAATCATCAGAGTATTATAAACGTGCCGAGCTACTTTCTGGTGAAATAGATGAGTTTAATAAATGTGCACGTACAGAAGGGTGTTTTGCTAATAATTCTAGTTTTATTGCCAGAAGGAATGAGTTGCTTGGAGCGCAGTCTAGCTTGGAAGATTTATTTAATCAGACAAATGAGGTAGTAAATTATTACAATAATCTAGTAGTAGAATACAATTCGCATATATTACGTGGACAAGAATTAGAAAAAGCAATGAATTCTAATTCAGAGATGGAAGAAATAAAATAAATGAAAGGAGACAATATGAAATCAATTAAGAAAAACGATTATTTAGTTCCTACCGTAGTAGAAGAAACGGCCAAAGGGGAGCGCGCCTACGATATATACTCGCGTCTATTGACTGATAGAATAGTATTTTTGGGCGAGGATGTAAATCCACACACAGCCAATTTAGTAATAGCACAACTACTATTCTTGGCGCATGAGGATCCAAAGCGTGACATCAAGTTATATATTAATTCACCTGGTGGTAGTGTGTATGATGGCCTTGCAATTATTGATACCATCAATTACATTGAGCCAGATGTCCAGACTATTGGTATTGGTTTGCAGGCTTCTATGGGTGCAATGCTACTTTCTAGTGGTACCAAGGGCAAGCGTTATGTTTTGCCAAATGCTCGCGTAATGATTCATCAACCATCTTATGGTTCACCACAGAGTAAGGTTACCGACCAAGAGATAGAATTACGCGAGGGCTTATATCTAAAGAAGCTCTTAATAGAAATGCTAGCCAAGAATACCGGTCAAGATCCAAAGAAAGTAGAAAAAGATATGGATCGCGATAACTGGATGTCAGCCAAAGAAGCTAAGGAGTATGGTATAATTGATGAAATAATTACCAAATAGCGGTGGAGTGGGGGAAGCGAGGTAAAATGGTAAAATCAAAAGAAAATTTCATCTGTAGCAGCTGTGGTGCCACGTTTTCTAAATGGTCTGGCAAATGTGAAAACTGTGACGAATGGAACACGCTAATAGAATACGACCAGGGTGACGTAGCAGAGGCTAAGTCGGCACTGGCCAAAGGGCAAATATCCGGCAAAAAACTAGACACAGTATCTATTAATGACATTGTTCCATCAGATGCCAAAACACGCATCTTAACTGGATTCAAGGATTTAAATGAGGTACTAGGTGGTGGTTTTTTGCCAGGCTCGGTTTCTTTGCTTACTGGCCAACCAGGTATTGGTAAGTCCACTTTGCTGATGCAGATTTGTTCTTTTGTATCAGAGAGTGCACCGGCACTTTATATCTCTGGCGAGGAGTCGGCTGGACAAGTAAAACTAAGAGCCGAGCGCTTGGGCGCTAAATCAGAGCAGCTTCATTTTGCTAGTAGTACTTCTGGTAACGATATTGCCAAGACTATAGAGTCTGGAGATTTTAAATTAGTAATAGTAGATTCTATCCAAACGCTATCCCTATCAGAGCTATCTTCAGCGCCTGGTACAGTTTCTCAGGTAACTAATTGTGGTAATTTGATTATCCGCGCTGCCAAAAGTTCTGATACTGCCGTGGTGATAGTTGGTCATGTTACAAAAGACGGTTCTTTGGCCGGTCCAAAGGTCCTAGAACATTTGGTAGATGTAGTAATGAATTTTGAGGGCGATCGTTATGGCGGATTCAAGACAGTGCGTGCTATTAAGAATCGTTTTGGCTCTACTACAGAAGTGGCCATTTATGAGATGAATCAAGCTGGTCTGGCTGAGGTCCAAAATCCGTCTGCGGCACTTCTGGCTGAGAGGCAGAACAATGATGGCTCTATCATTCTTGCTACACTAGAGGGAACTCGCCCAATTTTAGTAGAGATTCAGGCATTAGCTACGCCAAGTGCATTTGGATATCCAAAACGTGCCACGTCTGGTTTTGATATTAATCGTCTAAACTTACTAATTGCAGTTTTAGAAAGGCGTACTAGGCTCAAACTAAACGATAAAGATATTTTTATCAACGTGGTTGGCGGGCTAAAGATTCAAGATTCTGCCGCAGACCTTGCAGTATGTCTTGCTATAGCGTCTGCTGTGGCCAAACGCAAACTGCCAGAGGATTACGTGGTGTTTGGCGAGGTAGGATTGGGTGGAGAAATACGTTCAGCCTTTCGCCCAGACCAGCGTATATCTGAGGCTAAGAAAATTGGTTTTTCACACGCAATTGGGCCAGCCACCATCAAGGATAAGTTTGTAATTCCAGTGCGTGACCTCAGAACTACATTGGTTAAGTATATGAACGAATAATTGTGGGATAGAAGGGCAAAGAAATGAAGATTTTAGGAATAGACCCAGGCACTGGCATTTGTGGATTTGGGGTAATAGAAATCAAAAAGGGCAAACCTGTGATGCTAGATGCGGGGGTTATTTCTACACCACCACATACACCGCTACCAGAGCGCTTAGAAGATATTTATAATTCTTTGCACGAGATTATCAAGACGGACAAACCAGATGTAATGGCAATAGAAAAATTGTTTTTTATGCAGAATATTACTACCGGTATTTCTGTGGCAGAAGCACGTGGCGTGTGTTTACTAGTAGCCAAACAATGTAAATTACCAATTTATGAATATAGTCCAAACGAAATCAAAAAGAGCATGACAGGTTACGGCCATGCCGACAAGAAACAGATGCAAGAGATGGTGCGTATGCACTTAGGACTAGATTCGGTGCCAAAACCAGATGATGCGGCTGATGCCTTGGCTGCAGCTATTACGCACTCTTTCCTTTCCAAAGTATAATTCTCCTTACCATTTACAAGATTCGCCAAGTCGCCTAAAATAGGAGAAAGAAAGAGAGAAAAATGATAGCACACATCAAAGGAATAATTGCAGAAAAGTTTAATAATTCTGTCATTGTGGATGTCCACGGTGTTGGATATGAGGTGGCCTTGACTACATTAGACTATGACGATGCCAATCTAAATGACGAGAAAAAGTTTTACACTTACCACAAAGTAGCAGAAATGTCAGAGGAGCTGTACGGCTTTTCCACATTAGCAGCCAAAAGAATTTTTGAGCTACTTATCTCAGTAAATGGCATAGGTCCAAAGGCTGGCATGGCTATTTTGTCACTCGGTACGCCAGAAGAGGTGCGCAATGCAATTGCTAATGGTGACGTAGCCTTTATCTCCAAGGCTGCTGGTGTAGGCAAGAAGTCCGCCGAGCGCGCCATAGTAGACCTTAGGGATAAGGTGGGCTTGCCATCTAAGTATGGAGCAGCTGATATTATCGGTGCGCCACGCGTAGACCAGCATGACGAGGCAATGGATGCTCTAATGGCTTTGGGATTCCCATTAAAAGATGCTACAGATGCTTTGTCTGGCATAGACGAGGCACTGCCAGTAGAAGAACGCATTCGTTTGGCTCTCAAGAAAAAAGCCGCATAGTGTATAGATTTTATCGGATTAGCATATTATAATTAGAGAAAAGGAGGAAGATGACTACTACGCTAAAAGAATTAGAAGGTTCTAAGACTCTAAAAAATTTACAGACCGCTTTTGCAGGTGAGGCTCAGGCATATACCAAGTACCAATACTACGCATCTAAGGCCAAAAAAGATGGCTACGAGCAAATGGGTGCAATTTTTGATGAGACTGCTAGCAACGAGAAGGAGCACGCTAAGATTTGGTTTAAATATTTACACGATGGCGCGGTGCCAGACACCAGTGATAATCTAGAGGATGCTATTGCTGGCGAGGATTATGAGACCAACGAGATGTACAAACAATTTGCTAAGATTGCACGAGACGAGGGATTTGAAGAAATAGCTCAAAAGTTTGAGGGCGTAGGTGCTATAGAAAACGAGCACAAAGAGCGCTACGTAAAATTGCTCAAAAATATAGATGATGACGTTGTATTTAAGTCTGATAAGGTAACTGTATGGAAGTGTCGCAACTGTGGCTATATCCATGTAGGAGACAAAGCACCAGAGATTTGTCCGGTTTGTTCGCATCCGCAAAGCTTCTTTGAAATTCGTGCCACCAACTACTAATAATTAAATTGCACACAATATAATATCGTTTTGTAAACCGAACAAAAACCGTAAAAAAGCGAACAATAAGGTTTAAGCGTAAGCACCTGTGGAAAAGTTTTCCACAGGTGCTTTATCTGTTAAAAGGCGATTTTTTGGTGTTTTTATTATATTTACAAAAAACATAAAAATTATGCTTGACAAAAGCGTTCGGGGGGGGGGGTAATATGGAAATTACAAAGGTCATAAATATAAAAACAACAAAACGAAAGGAAATAAATATTATGTCCAAAAAATCTACAAAAATTATTGCTGCTGCTGGCGTAGTAGCAGGTCTTGGTGTTGCTGCTCTTCCAGCATTGACGTTTGCTGAGAGCGTATCAGGTGAAGTATTACTTACCGCAAGTGTTACAGATGCAATTGCAATGGAAATCTTAGGTAACGGTGATGGTGGTACTGCTGGCGTAAATGTATTTAACCCAGCTGATGCTACAAACATTAACGGTCATACAGGTGGTACTGCACAAGCTGCTACACTTCAAACTTCTTCATCTACTGCATCTTTGTTGCCTAATGATATAAATGTCGATGAAGCTACTTCTGAAATTAAAGTTTGGACTAATGCAGCTGGATACTCTTTAGCTATTAAGGCAGGAGCAGGTGGAACTGATCTTGTACTTAATGGTGCATCTACGCCAACTGCAAACCAGAAGCTTGAAGCTAATGCTACTCTTGCTGCTGGTCAAAACCACTGGGCTTATAAGGTGGGTGCAGAAGGTTCATTTACAGCCGTAACTACTTCAGATGTTGTAATCAATACCGCATCTACACCAGTTGCTGGTGATACTACAAATGTTACCTATGGTTTCTCTACTCTTGGTACACAAGAGCAGGGTGACTATGAGGGTTCTGTTATCTATACAGCTACAGCTAATTAATTTCGGTCACAATGTGATCAGGTGCGCGTAAATTTAAAACCTTTCTATAATGTTTATTTATATGACCAAACTTAAATGATATTATACTAAGGACACGCATCTGGAAAATCCCTCAGGAAACTGAGGGATTTTCAATGTGATATAAAGTATCATGCTCATGCTTTCAATTTTTTACAGAGTGATTTATAATCCGAAGAATGAGCTCTCAACTGATCATCTTTATAGACGAATCAGGCGATCCTGGGCTGAAGACCGATAGAGGTGCCAGCCGTCTTCTTGTTATTGCATGCGTAGTATTCAATGGTCAATTTCAGGTAAAAGAAACTAGGAGAAAAATTGCCCAATTCAAATCTGAGCATAAATGGAAACAAGCTAAAGAAATAAAATTTCACAAGACAACTCCTGACGAAAAAGAAAAGTTCTTTAAGTCAATTAAGGATTGCGATCTAAATATTTTTGCATCAATAATAGACAAAGAAGAAGCTAGAAAAATGCACATAAAGAAAAGTGATGATCTTTATAAAACAGCTCTGATTTCTACTCTTAGACAATTTAAGGAAATGAAAAATGCGTCAGTAGTATTAGATGGAGCAGGCGGGAGAGGTTTTAGGCGTAAGGTTACATCCAACCTCCGCAAGGAATTAAATGATAAAGATAGAAAAAGAATAAAGAGTTTCAAGCTTGAAGATTCAAAAAATGAAACACTACTACAGTTAGCGGATATGATTGCCGGGGCAATTCATGAGAATTACAATCAGAAGAAAGAAAAACGAGATAATTGCTTGAAATATATTAAAAAGAGAGTTCGCGTTATCTATCAAATAAAGCCATAAAGGCAGAAAAGCCCCGAAGGGCTTTCTGTCGTCTATCCATCTATCTAGGAGCTTGTCCTAGAAGGTACGCGCAAGGCGCCACGTGTCAATGGAAAAATCTTTATACCTTTATTCTATCATATCTTATGACAAAAAACAATGATATAATATATCTATGGCAATTGAGCGTGTAGTCAGTACGACCGTTTCAGAAGACGACAAAGAAGAGGAAATCATAGAAAAATCTCTGCGTCCTACTAATTTTGATGAGTACATCGGCCAAGAGCGCATGAAGAAAAATCTCAAGATTGCTATAGATGCCGTAAAAAAACGTAAAGCCTCTGATGACAAAGAAATTGCCGCCTCGGCTACACTGGATCATATATTATTGTATGGCCCTCCAGGGCTTGGCAAGACTACCATGGCAAATGTTATTGCGCACGAGATGGGTGCCAACCTTAAGGTTACCTCTGGCCCTGCTATAGAGCGTGCCGGAGATTTGGCTAGTATTCTTACTAATCTTCAGGATGGAGACGTATTGTTTATTGACGAGATACACCGCCTGCGCCGCGCCGTAGAAGAGGTGTTATACTCGGCAATGGAGGATTTTAAGCTAGATATCACCATAGGTAAAGGTCCTGCTGCTCGCTCGGTACGGCTAGATTTACCAAAATTTACAGTGATTGGCGCCACTACGCGCACTGGCTCTTTGGCGGGGCCTTTGCGAGATCGTTTTGGTATGTTACACCGTCTAGAATATTATAATGAGGATGAGATAGAACAAATTGTGGCTCGTACCGCCAGGATTCTTAATTCCGATATCCAACCAGACGCAGTCAATTTACTAGCTACTCGTTCTCGCCGCACTCCACGTATTGCTAACAGATTGGTGCGTCGCGTGCGCGACTTTGCAGATGTCAATGGTGACGGAATTATAGATAAGAATATAGCGCAACAATCTCTAGACTTGATGGAGATAGATGAGCTAGGCCTAGATCCGGCAGACCGCAATATGTTGCGCCTAATGGAAGAGAATTACGGAGACCGTCCAGTTGGGCTTAATACCATTGCTGCACTTACTGGTGATGAGGCTACCACAATAGAGGATTACAACGAGCCGTATTTGTTGCAAATTGGTTTTATAGAGAGAACACCACGCGGTCGTAGAGTTACAGCCAAAGCTCGCGAACACCTAAAAAAGTTCAAACGATAATACTTAAGGTTTACAGCAATACGTTTTGTTAAGATTTAACATGTCTAATCTTGAAATAATTGCACATCTGTGATATAATATATATAAGGAGATTTGCCCGATGAAACAGGAATTAATCAAACTCCACCATGCAAGAAGCGCCAAGGACTTTCCTGAATTGCGCTTAGAAGAGAACGAGTATGTTGAGCTGGCTATTCAGCGGTCAAGACTCGGTCTTGTTTTTATCTGGGCAGCGGCTTGTACTGGATATGTCGCCCTTCTTGTGGCGATAGTTTTTTTGATTTTTGGCGATTCTGGCTCTGATACGGTTTCTGGGCTTAATGGCTTTGCTAAATCATATCTGTATTTAATCATTTTGGTGCTGTTTGGAATTATTACTATTTCTGCATTGGTAGGCTCTAAGGTTTACAAAGGTAATCGTCTATATGTTACTAATAAACGTCTAATTCACCATCAAACAAATTCGCTTTTTTCTAAATCTGTTAACGTGATAGAGCTAGTGTCTATAGAGGACGTGTCATTTAAGCAAGAGAATATTGGCGATCATATTTTTAAACTAGGCACAATTAGAATGTCTACGGTTGGTGACGAAACTACTTATACCTTTAAGTATGTAAATACACCCAAAGAAGAACTGGATATGATTACTCACCTAGTTCACATGGAGAAAGAAAAAACCAAGCGTCGTCAACAGCATCTAACTGATGAGAATGATACAGACGACAATTCTACCAATAGTGATTTGTAGTTTATCTATAAATAGATTTAGTTGCGGTTTTTCTTGATAAAATCGTCTTCTTTTTCTAAGCTGGCGCGAAGGGTGTATTCTTTGCAACGGCCGTCAGAGCAATTTGCCGCCTCATAAACATACGAACAGCCATTTTCGCCAAGTATTTTACCACTTGGATCGGTAAAGAGGTTTGGATCTATTACGGTAAGGTTTTCTGTATTAATTGTCTCTGGATAAAATTGGTTTTGTTCGTAAAATCCCTCTTCTAGTGCATAATACATGGCGTTGATAGCGGTCTTGCGTTGTTTGTCGCGATCCATAGCATCTACATTGATTTTTTGAACAAAGAATAAAATTAGTGCCAAACTAGCAAAAACAATTACTATGATTAGCTCTAGTATTGTAAATCCATTCTTGGTACTGTTTTTTTGGAAAGAAAAACGAGAATTATTCATAAGGTCATTATATCAAAGCAATGTTGATTTGTCTATTTTGGGCTATCGTGCTATAATAATCGGAATGGTACCGTAGCTCAGTTGGTTAGAGCGTGGGACTCATAAGCCCAAGGTCACTGGTTCGATCCCAGTCGGTACTACCAATAAAAATAATCCCCGCAGGGGATAATTTTTATTGGTATTACCGTACCGACTGGGACGCAACCAGCCCCAGAGCAATTCGCGAAGCGAATTGGTCCCAGTTGGAACGTTCATTTTTTCTGCTATAATAGACTTATAATAGTAATGCCGAGAAAGGAGTAAAATGGCATTGGATAATAAAGAAATATATAAGAAGACCATCGGGTTTTCTATCCGCAGGCTGTTGTGGGACATTCTGGCCACAATCATCCTAGTCGGCTGTACGACGGCAGGATTCTTCATTCTAGAATCTACCGCTAATCTAGGTCTGCTTGGTCTAGGTGTCGGCGCTATCGTAGGCGGTATTGGCACGTATATTGTGCTACACTACTTTGCATTTAGCTACAAAGCTGGCCAGATCGCAATGATGACTCAGGGTGTAGCCGAAGGCAAATTGCCGGATGACGTCATCGGTGCTGGCAAGCAAATCGTCAAGGAGCGCTTCTCTACCGTAGCTGCTTATTATGTAGTGACCGGCGCAATCAAAGGCGTATTCCGCCAGATTGGTAATGGTATCACTGCTGTAGGCGAGGCTGTAGGTGGCGATTCTGGTGGCGCGATTGGTAGTACTATTTCTGCCATCATTAATACTATCGTGGATTACCTCTGTGATTGTTGTCTGGGCTGGGTATTTTACCGCAAAGATGTCAAAGCTACTAAGGCTACCTGTGAAGGTGCAGTGCTATTCTTTAAACATGGCAAGACTTTGGCCAAGAACCTGGGTAGAGTATTCGGTATGAGCATCCTATCATTCATCTTGATTGGTGGCGTATTTACCGGAATCTTCTTCCTAATCTTTAACGCATTCCCAGATACATTTACTGCTCTCAGCGAGGCTATCATTCGCGTCGGCGAAGATATCCCAGCATGGGTATCTGACACAGTCACGCTTACTTGGGTTTGCTCTGGCATAGCTGGTATCATTATTTGGTCTATCCTTCACTCTACCTTCGTCCGTCCATTTATCTTGGTTGGCGTACTCAGGAATTACATTGAGTCTGGTAAGAAAGATATGCCATCCGAGAAGGACTTTGACGAGTTAGACAGTAAGTCCAAGAAGTTCCAAAAACTTCACGCAGAGCTATAAAAACAGTAGTTCACTAAAAATAGCCCTCAGTGGCTATTTTTATGTTATAATAATATGTGGAAGGGTGGCCGAGTGGTTGATGGCACTGGTCTTGAAAACCAGCAAGTTAACGCTTCGCAGGTTCGAATCCTGTCCCTTCCGCCAAGCCTTGTGTGCTGTGGTAAAAATGCGTAGCATTTTAGCAGACTACGGGGAATGAAAATAGAGAGCTTGCTCTCTTATTTTTATTCCAAGTAGGATGCATAAAGACGAAGTCTTTGCCACATGCAAATTTGGTTTGACGGCTTTGAGGGAACTAGGATTGTTTGAAAAACTTTCCTGTCCCTTCCACCCTCAGCGTAGCTTTCGATCATGCGATCCTGTCCCTTCCGCCACCACACTAAACTATAGTTTTTTACAAAAATAAAAATATATGATATAATAGTGAAGTGAATATTTTAATCTTGATTTCAGTACTAGCTGCAACTGCACTCCTTAGCCTAGTTGGCGGAATTGCATTGGTGCTTGGTCGCGGAAAATTTGCGCGCACTATTCAGGAATGGGGTCCGGCAATAGCTTTTGTCGTTCTGATGTATGCTGTATTTGGCGATATCATCCCAGAAGTACTAGAAGAATTGCAGATTTTAGAAGTTGTTAGTTATGTAATTGTTGGTTTTGTGGCTTGTGCTATGATTGGACTATTTATGGGCAGATACCACCATCATAGTGATTTACATCGTCATGGTAATCACGCAGATATTCATGGCGATGAAGAGATAAAAAACAAAGCCCAGGCATATACGATGCTAGCCGTGGACTCTGTTCACGGAATAGCAGATGGTATAGTGCTTGGCACTAGCTTCTTGGCTGGAATTTGGACGGGAATACCTACCTGTCTTGCAACCATAGCCCACGAGATTCCACAAGAGGTAGGGGATTTTGCTATCATGCAAAAGGCTCGCATCAAAACAAAAAAGATTATTATCTTTCAGATGCTATCCGCCCTAATAATTGTTCCATTTGGCGTCTTGGCGTATTTGGTAGGCGAACAACTGTTAGAGGGGCTACCGATTGTACTTGCTGTAGTGGCAGGGTTCTTACTCTATATTGCGATTGGAGAGTTAAGCTGCACTCTACAGTTATTGCAAAAACACCCAAAGAAGTAATTTTTATGTTATAATAATAAGAGTGGAGCCGTCGTTCAACGGATAGGACATATCCCCTCTAAGGATACAATGCTGGTTCGATTCCAGCCGGCTCTACCATAAAAAATAATCCCTGTAAGGGATTTATTTTTTATGATAAGTAGAGTTGGCTGGATGAGAACCAGCATTGTACTGGTGCGATTTCGCTTAAGATTGCAATTATTTTTTTTATGTGCTAATTTATCAGTGAGTGGGCGTTGAGGAGCGCGCACTTTTTGTTGTAGCAAATAGTACAAAGTTCATTAAAAATACGGAGGTGGAAAATATGGCAGTATTTTATGCAGTCATCGCAATAGCGATCGCAACATTCATCGTGCTTGCCCGCAACTTCATCGATTTGAAAAATCATGATGAAGGAACGGAAGAAATGCAGGACCTTGCCAAGATTATTCGTGATGGTGCCAGCACATTTTTAAGTAGGGAATATCGAATAATTGTTCCCACGGTAGTCGTAGTAGCATTGATCTATATGCTATTTATGGAAGTAGTGTCTGGCTTCACATTTATACTTGGTGCTATGATGAGTTCTTGCGCATGCCTGATTGGTATGCGTGGTGGTACGTATGGCAACGTACGTACGACCAACGCAGCTCGTGTAACAAAACACATGAGTAGGACAATCCGTATCGCTCTGATGAGCGGAAGTATTTCTGGATTTGCAGTTCCAGCATTTGGTATATTCGGAGCTTGTATCGTATGGATTACTTCTGGTGGTATCAATTTTGATGCTACTGGTACAAGTTTACTTGGAATGCTTCCAAATGTTAGTTTTGGCACAGTAACAAACCCTTTGACGATGCGTCTGACGACATATTCGTTAGGATGTTCTCTGGTTGCGATGTTTAATCGTGTGGCCGGAGGTAACTATACCAAGGCAGCAGATATTTCTGCAGACTTGGTTGGTAAAAATGTTATGAATCTACCCGAAGACGATTCTAGGATGCCGAACACAATTGCAGACTTTATCGGCGATTGCGTAAACGACATCGCTGGCAATGTGTCAGACCTCTTGGAATCGTTCGTAGCAACTCCGGTTGCTACAATCTTGATTACTACTCAGGCGTTTAGGGATAATCTCGCACTGCTTGGTGCAGCTAGTATCTATCCTTTTATCCTGGCAGGTGGTGGACTGCTCGCTAGCGTAGTTGGTGTGAATTATATAATCATCAAGAACAAGAAACAGATCAAGATGATCAACGGTGTAGAAACAGAAGTATCGCGCGAAGGCGTAGATCCGGAAGAAGAATTAAACAATGCAACTATCGTATCTGCCATAGCAGTAGCAGTGATTGGGCTCTTTGCAGCCAAGGCTGTATTTGGCAATGTGGATCTACCGGCAGTATTCAAGGCTGGTTGGATATCACCTTGGATTGCAGCAGTGCTTGGAATGGGAAGTTCTGTAGCAGTTGGAAAACTGACAGAAGTCTATACATCCCTCAAGTCTCAGCATGTTAAAGATCTGGCCTACATGGCGACAGAGGGTGAAGCCTTTGTTGTTACAGAAGGTGATGCAATCGGGTCTAGGTCAATCTTGGCTCCTTGCTCAGTAATCGTTGTTTCAATGATAATCTCCTGCTCGCTTTGCGGTATTTATGGTATCGCCATTGCAGCACTCGGAATGTTGTCATTCGTTGGAACCACGGTATCGATTGATGCTTTTGGCCCTGTGGCAGACAATGCAGGTGGAATAGCAGAGTCTTGTCATTTGGATCCCGAAGTTCGTGTAATTACTGATGAATTAGATGCAGTAGGTAATACAACTGCAGCTATAGGTAAGGGAAATGCAATCGGCGCAGCAGCATTTGCAACAGTTGCACTGATCATGTCATTCATTGGCTCGTTCCCGTCGCCTGATTTCACCGATTCGATGACCTGGGTAATGGTAATTGGTGGTATGATCATCGGCGGAGCTCTGATTGAGTTCTTCACCGCGATACTGACCAAGAATACAATCACCGCAGCCAAGGACTTGGCGGACGCAGGCGCAAGACAGCTCAACGAGAACCCCGAGATTCTGGAAGGCAAGATGAGACCGGATTACGAGTCTATCATTTCCAAGGCGTCAGACGATGCACTTGGTCACATGTTCCTGCCGGCAGTTCTGGCATTGGCAGTTCCGGTAGTTTGTGGATTCCTGTTTGGTCCGATATTTATCCTGGGACTTTTGATAGGATCAACAATCGTAGCTATCGGCCGTGCACTGTTCATGGGCAATAGTGGCGGAGCATTCGATAACGCAAAGAAATTTATCGAATGCGGAATGCTTTACCAGCTTGGCGAAGATGGTGAACCGATAAAAGATAAGAATGGCAACTTCGTTATTATTGGTAAAGGGACATCGGCTCATAAAGCAGCCGTTACTGGAGACACCGTCGGCGACACCCGTAAGGACGTCGTTGGTGTAGCCTTGGATATCTTCATCAAGATGATGTCCACCGTCAGCAATACATTGGCATCAATGTTCTATGCTTATCGGCTGTTCTAAAATAAATACTCCTCGTATCCCCCGGATAATTTCCGGGGGATTTTTCTATTCAAGGAAAGTGGTGATCAGCGCGTGCTTCGCACGCTCCATCACCTGCGCCACTCGGTAATAAAAATAAACCCCTACGGGGTTTCTTTTTGCTTCGCTCGTGGCTTGGTGATCTCGGCGGGAGTCGAACCCACGTTGACGGGATGAAAACCCGTTGTACTAACCGTTATACTACGAGACCGTGTTTATATTATATCAAAGAAATTGCAAAAAGGCAAATTATTGGTTGGTGCTAGTATTCCAATAACACTCGTATTTATATTCTATAGTGTAATCTTTTTTGCCGTACGGTGGCTGAGGGAAGATTTGAATATATGTGTGATTAGTGTTGCAATAGTATTGGCCGTCAAAATAGCCACGATAATTTGCATGGCGACCATCATCAAATAGTAATAATTCACGTAGATAAACTTTAGGAAAACCATAATCATGATAGGTTAGAAATGCAGTAGCAAATTCATTATCTGATAAATCTTTTACAAAAGAATCATAGTAATAATTCTCGTAGTAATCTACTGCTAGCTCTTCTACCTTTTGCTCGGCTATCTTTTTTGGATCTAGGATAGCATGTGCACCAAGGTTAAAAAATACTAGGCAAATACACATAATAATGACAACTGTCGTGAATTTGCGCGCAAAAGGCTCTATTGGGAAGCTAAGTGGCTCCGCTTTATATGGATACGAATAATACCTCCGCATAAGTACATTTTAACATAAAAGTTTTCTATTCGGCAAGAATCTCTGATATAATTAAGATATGAGTAAATTATTCAAGAGAACAAAAATTTTGGCTACAATCGGGCCAGCTACATATTCTGAGGAAAAAATTGAAGAACTGATTATGGCCGGAGTTAATGGGTGCAGACTTAATTTTTCACACGGCAACTATCAAGAACGTGATCAGCAAATAGAGTGGATTAGAAAAGCTGCCGCTAAAAAAGGTCGCTCGGTTGCTATTTTGCAAGATTTACAAGGACCTAAAATCCGCTTAGGAGAAATCAAAGACAATCATCTAGATGTTCATATTGGCGACGAGCTAATTCTAGATCACGCTTGCGAGGTCCACGATGGTGGCAATGTTATTCCAGTTCAATATAATTTAGCAGAAAAGGTCAAGGTCGGCGAGCCACTTTCTATGTTTGATGGCAAAGTTAAGTCCACCGTCACAGAGATTGTTAGCAAGACCGCTATCAAGGTCAAGATAGAGAACGATGGATTTATCATGAGTCACAAAGGTCTTAACTTACCAGATACGGATTTTGGTGGCGATATTATCACAGAAAAAGACATGGCAGATATTGAGTTTGGCGCCAGTCGCGACTTTGATTACGTAGCACTTTCTTTTGTTCAGAGTGCAGATGATATAGAAAAATTGCGTCAAATTTTGTTAAGTCATGGCTCCACTGCGCAAATTATTGCTAAGATAGAAACCAAAAAAGCGATAGAATCAGATGAGGCCATGGAGGCTATTGTCAAAGCCACAGATGGTATTATGGTAGCACGTGGCGACATGGCGGTAGAAGCTGGTGCAGAGGTAGTTCCAATTGTTCAGCGCAAACTTATCGCAATGTGTCGCGAGCATAGTAAGATGTGTATTGTCGCTACGCAGATGATGAGTTCTATGGTAGATAATCCAGAGCCTACTCGTGCTGAAGTATCAGATGTTGCTAACGCAGTAATACAGGGTGCAGATGCAGTCATGCTTTCAGATGAGACAGCTAATGGTAAATATCCAGTAGAGGCGGTCAAGGCCATGAAAAAGGTTATTTTGTACACCCAAAACCATTCCCACGTTTCCCCAATCAATCATGATATTACTGGTGAATTCAAAAATTATGATGCTATTGCTGAGGGTGTAGTGCGTCTAGCAGAAAAGATTGATGCTGATGTTATTGTTTGTCAGACTGCTACCGGCGCTACGGCGGCAGCTATTGCAGCCCAGCGTCCAGTCTTACCTATTGTTACAGTTACTAGTAATGCCAGAGTGGCTGGCCAGCTAGCTCTAACTTATGCAAACTCAGCTTTTGTGCGTCCATACTCTGATACTTATGGCCTAGATTTAGCCGAGGAACTAAAAGATTCTGGATATTTGCAGACACGTGAAGATCACAAAGATATTATGGCTGTAATTATATCTGGCCATAAAGATATTGCAGGTGGGACAGATACAATTAAGATAGTTCGTATCTAATCAGAAGTAGTAGAATAATAAGAGAGGTAATATGTTTAATAAGCAATGTATATCTGATATAACTGTTCGTAATCAAAACGTTTTAGTTCGTGTAGATTATAATGTTCCTATCAAAGATGGTGTAATCACAGATGATTTAAGAATAAGGGCAAGCTTGCCAACTATTGAATTACTAGAGAAAAAAGGCGCTCGTAGAATTATTTTGATTTCTCATTTAGGTCGCCCTAAGGGACAAAAGGTGCCAGAGCTTTCTCTTGCACCAGTAGCAGAAAAACTCAAAAAATTGTTACCAGAGAGAAAAGTTTTCTTTGTATCTGATGTAGCAGGTCCAGATGTAGAAG
The DNA here is from genome assembly GCA_017405225.1 of Candidatus Saccharimonadota bacterium. Taxonomy (GTDB): domain Bacteria; phylum Patescibacteriota; class Saccharimonadia; order Saccharimonadales; family Saccharimonadaceae; genus Nanosyncoccus. The sequence goes on from JAFRAV010000026.1 coordinate 21,165, forward strand.
ATGCCGTAGAAAGTCTGCCAGTAGGAGGTATTCTCTTACTAGAAAACTTACGTTTCTTCCCTGGAGAAGAAGAAAATTCTACTGATTTTGCAAGAGAGATAGCAGAATCTACTCATGCCGATCTCTTTGTCCAAGATGGCTTTGCTGTGGTTCATCGTGCACATGCTTCTACCTCTGCTATCACCTCAGAATTACCATCGGTGGCTGGTCTTTTGCTAGAAAAAGAAGTAACCGCTCTTACCTCTGTAATGAACAACCCAGAACATCCATTTATAGTAGTGATAGGTGGAGCTAAAGTAGACGACAAACAGCCACTAATAGATAAATTCGCCAAGATTGCCGATAAAATCGCCGTAGGAGGCAAGATAGCGGCAGATGGCTATACTAGCCCGCTTGATAATGTCTATGTAGCAGAGGACTTTAGAGAGGGCAAAATGGACATTGGTCCCGTTTCTAGCGACAAAATATGTAAAATGTGCCAAGAAGCCAAGACTGTTCTCTGGAATGGGCTACTTGGAGCTGCTGAGACGCCCGAATACGCTATTTCTTCTACAGACCTTGCCAAGACACTAGGAAGCACCCCAAACCTCACTAGCGTCATCTGTGGGGGTGATACGACCGGTTTTGTAGAAAATTTACAGAAAAAAGAGCCAAATTTGCAATATTCATTGATTTCTACAGGTGGCGGAGCTGCTCTAGAGCTTCTATCAGGGGTAGAGCTACCAGGAATTGCGGCACTAGAAGATAAATAATATCGTTTTTTTGCTTTTTCTTTACAAAACAACCCTTATTTGATATAATTATATTACTAATATATTTACTTGTATCGTTTCTCATCAGAGGTAGATGAGGGCCTGCAGATTTTATGAAAATAATAAGGATTTTTTATAATGAATAAACAAGAACAAGAAAGACGAGCTAGATTAATTGCCACAGCCAAAGAAAGACTTCCGGGCATTAAAGAGCAATTTGAAGAGGCCCAGAATCGTCACTTTAATAGCAATTTTCAGCCGGGTGGCAAAGATGCACACTTAGTTAAGGCTACCACAAAGAAGTCAGCCAAATCTACATCTAAGACCACAGCTAAATCTGCTAAACAAAAGCCTATCTTGGTTGGTAAGCTTGCCTCTGGCAACAAGCCAATGAAGGTCGCCGCACCAGGAGCAAAGACTGCAGCAGAAAGTAAAAAAGTTGCTCTATCTGTTTCTACTAGAAAAGGAGAGATGGTGCATCATCAGAGGATGTTATCCCAAGATGTTAATGCCCAGGCTACACAGCACATTATAGGTATTCCTGTCAATAAATCTCGTTACAACGGTTATAATGGCAAACAGGTTACTCATGCTCAGCTTAAATCTGCACGTCCATCAGCTGATTCAGTCAAAATTATCCCAATTGGTGGAGTTGGTGAATTTGGTATTGGCAAAAACATGACCATCGTAGAATACAAGGGCGAGATGGTGGTTATAGATATGGGTGTACTTTTTGCGGGGATGGATTATCCTGGCGTAAACTATATGATTCCAGATATTAAATTTTTGGAAGACAACAGAGATAAGGTCAAAGCATTACTCTTTACACACGCACACCTAGACCATATTGGCGCTTGCCGTCATTTACTAACAAAGTTTAATCCACTTACCCCTATTTATGGCACTGATTTTACAATTGGCATGATCAAAAAGCAGATGAGTGAGCTAGATGATGAGCCAGACCTAAATTATAATGTAGTAGATCCGTTCAAGCATGAAAAAATCAAAGTTTCTGAGCATCTGTCAGTAGAGTTTATCCACGTGCTTCACTCTATCCCCGGAAGTACCGCTATTGTAGTGCGTACTCCAAATGGTGTGATTTATTTCTCTGGTGACTGGCGTCATGAAGAAAATCCATACGGAAGACAGACCGATTATGAGCGTATAGATGAGATTGTTAAAAACGAGGGTATTGATTTGATGTTTAATGAGTCTACCAATATTGACTCTCCGGGTCATCATCCTCACTCAGAATACGACGTTGGAGACAATTTGGGTAAAGTGATGGACCACTATGCTAATGGTCGTGTAATTATTTCTTGTTTCTCTAGTCAGGTTTCACGCATAGAATCTACTTTACGTGAGGCTGCCAAGCGTGGTCGTAAAGTAGCATTTGCTGGCTTTTCTATGATCAACAACGTAGAAGTGGCTCTTCGCACTAAGGAAATCAAAGCGCCTAAAGATACCATCATGAAGATGGAAGACATTATTAAGCTTCCAGATGATAAAATCACTATTGTTTGTACTGGTTCCCAGGGAGAGCTTAACGCTGTGCTGAATCGCATGGTAACTGGCGCTCACAAATATATCAAAATTAAATCTTCTGATACAATCGTCTTTTCTTCTAATCCAATTCCAGGCAATGAGCCACACGTTGTTAATACGGTGGATGGATTGTTGCGTGAAGGTGCGCAGGTAATTCAAAATGGTAAGACACACCTAACTAATATCGGTCCGCTTCATTTGTCAGGCCATGCTTACTATGAGGACCACGTAGATTTTGTCACAAGATTGCACCCAAAGAATTATTGTCCATATCATGGTGAATTTTACATGCTTCAGCACAATGCCGAGATGGCCGAAAACGTGATTGGTATACCAAAAGACAATATTATTGTAGCGGACGATGGCGATATTATTGAGTTTACTACAGATAAAAAAATCAAAAAGAGTGGGCGTATCCCAGTAGGCAATAAATTATATGATGATGCCGACCAACCAGTTCACGAAGCAGTAGTAAAAGATCGTATTCATATTTCACGTGAGGGTATTTTTATCATAGTGCTAACTATCAGCAAAAAGAACGGTCGTCTAGTCAAAACCCCAGATATTATATCGCGTGCTTTTATATATCTAGACAATTCTGAGGATTTGATAGGCAAGATTCGTCATTATCTTCGTGTCAAAGCAGAGCGCACCGTATCAACAGATCCCGCAATGAAAGACCTTAAAGAGGAAATCAAAGAAGACGTTACTCATATTCTTTATGATGCTACTGGACATACTCCAATCGTGATTCCAGTCATCAACAAAGTTTAATTGCTCAATAAAAAATGGTCCCCAAGACTGGATTTGAACCAGCACATCCTTGCGGACACTAGCACCTGAAGCTAGCGCGTCTACCAATTCCGCCACTCGGGGACTAGAAATATTTTAACATATTTTTGATGTTTATTAAACCTTTGCTGGATTTTTCTAGTGCATTGTGATATACTTAAACGGTATGAGACTTCCAAAAAATCATACAAGAGTGTCTCTGTTTATTTTTGGCATAGTGGTTGTTGCCGCTGTTTTTGCAACTTTATTAAACGCGGTTACAAGTAAGACTTTTGCTACTGATGACAATAGCGAACACCGCCTAATAGAGCCACATTTTGTTACAATTCATGATTCAGGTAAAAAACTAACCGTCAAGACTGATGCAGTTACTGTGATAGAGGCTTTAACAAGAGCTGGCTATAGTATTTCTGATACAGACATAATAGAGCCAGAGAGAAACACAATTATTAACGTTGATAATTTCCGTATTAATATCTATCGTTCACGGCCAGTTATGGTGATAGATGGCAAAATCAAAAAATACTTAATGACAGCCAGCTATGATCCTGAAACAATTGCCGAGAGTGCCGGGTTTACAATATATGATGGTGACGACATATCTATTGCTGGCAATGAGCATTTTCTAGAAACTGGCATATCTACCACCTACAAAATTACTCGTGGTGGCGGAGAGGGAATGACAGTAGAAGAATCTATTCCGTTTACCGAGCGCACAGAAGAAGATGCATCTCTAGAGCCAGGAGAGTCAAAAATTATTCAAGAGGGCGAGAACGGTCGCAAAGTTCTTCATTATGCTATTCAATTCCAAGACGGGGTAGAAGTATCCAGAGAGCTAGTATCAGAAGAGATAGTTAAATTACCAGTAGAGAAAATTACAAAGGTTGGCTCTAAAAAAGCAGCTGCGGCCACTATTCCACCAGAGTGGGAAACATGTGCAGGCTACGCAAGAGCGGCCGGCGTTTCCGAAGCGGACTTGAGCGATGCGCTTACCTTAATCTATCATGAGTCTGGCTGTCGTACAGGTGCTACTAACCAGTATTCTGGTGCTTATGGTATTCCACAGGCTTTGCCGGGCAATAAAATGGCTGAGGCGGGTAGTGATTGGGAAACTAATCCAGTTACTCAAATTAGATGGATGGCTAACTATGTAAACAAGCGTTATGGTGGATGGTCGCAAGCATTATCTTTCTGGTGGTGCACTGGTACTTGTAACGGTATTAATAAATCAGGCCACTGGTATTAGCGGACTTTACTATGAGTTTGCAAAACAAAAAATCACTAGGGCAAAACTGGCTAAAAGACCGTGCTATTTTGGATGAGATAGCAGAGCTAGCAAGAGGAAGCGACCCAGAAGAGTTATCAGAAGTTCCAAATAGCAATCAACCAATTTGTTTGGAAATTGGGCCAGGACTTGGTACTCTTACTTCTAGTCTACTTAAACTATTTCCAGAGGTTGTCGCGGTAGAATATGATGAGAAATTAGCAAATAATTTACCAAAGTCTTTTCCTGGCAAAAATTTAATTGTAGAACATGCCGATTTTCTAAAATTTGACCTAGATAACTATTCAGCACTAAAAAAACCATATGTTGTAGCAGGAAATATTCCGTATTATATTACGTCACCGATTATCCAAAAGCTATTAGAGACAAAAAATAAACCAAGCCGAATAGTTTTATTAATCCAACGGGAAGTGGCAGAACGTATTGTGGCCGAAGCTGGCGATCATACCGTTTTATCACTTTTTGTGCAAAATAATGCAATGGTTAGTCTTGGGCCAGTTGTCGGCAGGGAGCTATTTACGCCAGTGCCAAAGGTGGATAGCCAGGTAATAATTTTGGAGCCACTAAAAAAGTCACAGATAAGCCCAGATACTTTTACACTAATAAAACGAGGATTTTCTGCTCCACGCAAGAAACTAATAAAAAATATAGGACAAGTATCCAAAGAAGAACTAATACAAATATTTGATAAAGTAGGGATTAAACGTGATGCTAGGCCGGCGGATTTAGAGTTAAGCGACTGGGAAAAACTAGCGGAAAATTTGAATTGCTAGAACTATGTGGACTTCCCAGCTCAAATAATTCTCACTACAGTAATTTTAAGTCATCTTGGTTACAGCCTCGTCAAAAATAGCTCGTAATTCCTTATGTAAAGAAATAGCTTCGCTTCTTCACATAAGGTAATTACTCATATTTTTGAAAGAGGTGTAATCCGCTTTTAATGACTTAAAATTACCGTAGCGAGAATATTTGTCTGGGAAGACAATTTATTAAAGGATTTTCCAAGGTTTGGAAAATCCTAATATTGAGATTCTCCTGGTCCTACCTCTTCACCCAGTATGGCTATGGCGATAATCAGGATGGAAGCAAAGGTGCTAGGTCGTATCCGATAGATCATATTTTATCGGGATATTTTACGTGGAATACGAGTCGCCTATATCAAAAAACATTTGGGGGATATAATTGGTCTTCCAGTGTACAATCAAATGATGCTGGATATAGATTAACTATTTCTGGTGATAACGTGAAATATAGCGTAACCCTCACAAAGTTATATGGTTTGCCTCTCCGTTGCGTCTTTGGAAGTAAATATCCTAGCCCTACCTCTTCACCCAGTATGGCTATGGCGATAATCAGGATGGAGCTAGAGGGGCCAATTCGTACCCACTAGATTATATTGATTCTGGTATTTATATCTGGAGCACTGGCCGCTTGTATAATTTTGGAAATAATGTACACCTGTGGTCTTCTAGTATCGCTAAGAGTGGCTTTGCTAATTGTTTTCGTAGGAGCTATGGACTTGTGAAGTTTGCAGATGAACAAAATAAAACATTTGGTGCTGCTCTTCGTTGCACTAGTGTTTGAATCATTTTAAATATTTCTTGCGTTTTTTAAGCATAACCGCTATAATTGAGATAGGAGTTCTAAGGAAAATTATTTTTAATGAAACCAGAAGAAAATCCAAATAATTCAGTTACGCCTAGTGACTCAGGTGCTACCCAGCCTGAGAGTCCTCTTGCTGACGCTGCCTCGCAGGACTCAGAGCAATTAGATAGCTCCTCTTTGGAGAAGGCCGCCGCAGATCTTGCGTCTGCAGCTGCTGATGGCGCTACGTCCATGATGAACGCCTCTTCCTCCTCTAGTCTTACTACGCCGGACACTACTACGCCAGATACTACAGGTATAGACACCTCAGCATCATCAAATGAGACTAGTGGTGCACCAGATGATAATACACTTAGTAATGAGACGTCTAGTGCCCAGACGGCAGATTTATCGTCTGAGCAGGCCTCTGGACAAATCACTGAGCAGGTTACAGAGCAGGCAACAGAGCAAGCGTCTAAGCCGTCGTTTGGAGCTGTAGAAAACCCAGATTTATCAGATGTTACTCCACCTGCTACGCTAAATAATTCCGCAGAAGATTTAAGTGGGGAACTACCTAGCAATTCTTTGGATACTAAAATAGATGATTCAGCGAGCGATACATTAAGTAGCCCGACAGCTAACTCAGAGAGTGATTTATCAAATGATTCATCAAATAATAGTACTAATAGTGACGACAGTTTAGATACATCATCAGATGCTACCTCATCTCTAAATACTGAAACATCAGAAATGACATCCGCTAGCTTTATTGGTGAGGCGCCTAAGACTGAGGATAAAAAAGAAGATTCTGAGGAAGACGAGCCTCTTGTGCCAGCCGATCCAGTACCTGGCTCTATTGGCAGCGCCATTGCTTATTCCGAGGATGCTCCTAATCACTCTGCGCCAGTTGCCAAAAAATCAAAATTCCAGCTATTCAAAAAGCGCAATGAGGAAGATGATGGCAGTGTAGAAATTGGTGGCAAAAAAATTGATTCCAAAAGGATTTTGATTATAGTCGGCATCATTGTTCTAGTTGCTGTAATTGCCTTTGTTTTGTTCTTTGTCCTGGGTGGCTCATCACAGAAAAAAACTACTACCAAAAGCTCTATAACTACTACTCCACAATCCAAAGAATCTAGTTTAATTTGCAAGAAAGAAGGCGGAGATACCGCCTTTTCCAAATATCCACAGGTAGTATCTGGCTCAGAAGAGATTATTGTGATGTATAAAGATGGTATTCTAGTTAGTTTTGGTGATAACCTAAGGCTTTATTATGAGACTGCAGAGATAGCATCAGTTCGCCTCAATGAGATTCGCTCGGACTATACTGTTATGTATAATAATCTCAAATTTACCACCGATCCATTTGAAAGTACATTCAATGCAAATGGAACGTCGGCTTTAGTTAGCCATCAGGCAGATGGCAACGGCATAAATGCCTCCAATGCAAAGATTTTAGGTATTCCAGTACTAAAGGGTGAGGTCTATAGTGATGTGGATTCTCTCCAAGACAATTACGAATCCCAGGGCTTTACTTGTACAGCCAAATAATTATGGTATAATATAGATATGTCAAAGATATATCTTACAACTGCAATTCCTTATGTTAATGGTGCCCCACATATTGGGCACGCTATGGATTACCTAATTGCCGATACTTACGCTAGATACCAAAAAGAAAAAGGCAACGAGGTGCGCTTTCAGGCAGGTACAGACGAGCATGGTAACAAAAATTACAAAAAAGCTGAGAATCTTGGTATTCCTATTCAGCAATTTGCAGATGATAATTCGGCAAAATTCCAGAATTTTATAAAAAAATTAGATGTAGAATATACAGATTTTATACGTACTACAGATAAAGACCACGAGCGTCGTTGCCAAGAAATTTGGAAAAAACTTGGCAATCATATTTATCGCGACACATATGAGGGATGGTATTGTGAAGGCTGCGAGCGCTTTATCACTCAAAAAGAATATGACGAAAAAAATGGTGTATGTCCAGACCATAATAAGCCATACGAGAAAATCAAAGAAGAAAATTACTATCTCAGAATCAGTAATTTTAAAGACAAAATTGCACAAGCAATAGAATCTGGAGAGATGAAGATTCTGCCAGAGTTTCGGGCCAAGGAGGTTTTATCTCTTCTTAAAGATAGTCCAGATGTATCTATTTCTCGGCCGGCAGAACATTTACCTTGGGGTATTCCAGTCCCAGGTGACGACAGTCAAGTAATGTATGTTTGGGTAGATGCACTAGCTAACTATATTACCGTATTAGGCTATCCAGAACAAGATATATCAGAGTATTGGCCAGCCACCGTTCAATTTGTAGGAAAAGATATTTTGCGTTTTCATGCAATTATTTGGCCAGCAATTTTGCTGGCTTGTGGCTTGTCATTGCCTAAAACAATTTGCTCACACGGATTTGTTCTATCTAATGGTCAAAAGATGAGCAAAAGTATCGGTAATGTAGTAGACCCAATAGAAGTTTTGGATAGCAAAGGTCTTCCTGCATTTCGCTATTATTTCTTGCGCCACGCGGATTCTTTTGCGGATTCTGATTTTACCTGGGATAAATACAACGCAGCATATAATAATGAGCTTGCAAATGATTTGGGTAATTTAGTGCAACGCTTGGCTAATCTATGCAAGAAACAAGATTTGCCAGGTCGCAAATATCAGCCAAAGCGCGATGCCGACTACGAGGCTATTATGGATAGCTTCTATTTTAGCAAAGCTTTTGACTACGTTTGGGAAAAAGTCCAATCACTAAACCGTGCAATTGATGACAAAAAACCTTGGGAGCTAGCCAAAGACCCAGAAAGACACGATGAGCTATTGCTAATATTAGGAGAACTATCTGATGAACTTCTACAGGTTTCATACCTACTAAAACCATTTCTCCCAAATACAGCAGCAGCCATTAGTAAGGTCTTTACAAGCGATAAAATTCTCCCACCTGATACTCCGTTATTCCCAAAAGAATACAAAAAGTAGATACTTATTTTTGCGAATACTGTTTGCCAGCTACTAAGTCATAAGTGAGCAAATTGTAAGCTGATAACTCAGTACTATCAAAAGGTGATTTATTGCCAAAATAAACATCAGTTAGGATAGGATTTTCTTTGCAGACGGTATCTAACAAATAGTAGTTAGATGGTTTTTGCAAGCTAAAGATATTTAGCATTAGATTAGTCAGACAGTTTGGCGTTGTGACTGGTAATTCAGTAGAATAACCTGTCAAAACATCAGAAAAATCTGCCTCAGTGGTGGAGTTTTTGGTGGAATTAATATCAAACCCAGATTGGAAATCAAAGTTTGCATATATAATATATGGTGTAAGCCTAATTAAATTAGATACTTTGTGATCTTTATTTTCTAAGACGTCTGGATATACACCGGGCGCGTGGTCGCCATACATTAGTACAATAGTTTTTTCATCAAACGTTTTTAATTTTTCTATAAACTCGCCTAGGTATTGATCTGATTTATGTGCTGTCATTAGGTATGTTTCTATTGAATCCTTCTCAGATTGCTCTGGTACATTAGTGATTACAAAGTCTGAACTGCCATATTCGTTACGTAAATATGGAGCATGATTTTGCATGGTGATGAGCGAGATAAAATCCTTTTCCGGGGTATTTCTTATATAGTCTAGCGTTTTACCATAAGCAGTGCGATCATTTGCATATTCACTTGCTCCCTCTTTTTCTATTTCACTAAATCCATGGATATCAATAAACTCATCAAATCCTAGTTTTGGTAAGACAGCATCGCGTTTGTACATTCCGCCAACAAATGGATGAATCGTGGCTGTATGCAGTCCAGTAGATTTCATATATGAGGCTAAGCTAGGAACGGTTTCCTTGCTTGGGATTAGATTAGTATAAGGAACAGTCTTAAACCAGTAATTAGTGAGCCCAGTCAAAACCTCGTATTCTATATTAGCTGTACCTCCACCATAGTCTGGCGAAAACATATAGCCACTTAGCGATTCTTTCTGGATGCGATGCAGATTTGGTGTGACGTCTCCCCCAGTGTATTGATAGTAATCAGAAATTATAGATGGATCATAAAATGACTCATTTAATATTACTATAATATTATAGTCAGTGTTGGCAATATTTACTCGTTTAGAGTCATCTAATGTTTTTTGTAGGCTTAATGACTGTCCTAACTCTACTAGCCGTGGTTCTGTATAGCCAGATGGTTCGGAAATAATTAGCTTGGAAGTGTTGTATAAAAAGCCTATAATAAAGCCATTATCAGAATAATTTGTCACTTGGTTCCACTCTGTAAATTTACTATTCAGCATTGGTATAGGTATTTCTCTTTCTTTGCCATGATGCCTGATAAAATCGGTGGTAATCATAAATCCACAAATAGAAATTGATATTATCGCAATGCGAGAGATAATACGATATCTTCTCCACCAGACGTTTTGTGGGGCAGACGATTCTCGTTTTAGCCATTTTTGAGAGAGTCTATCTAGCAGGATTCCAAGTATCAGTACTAGTATTACGGCTATGATTAACCTTACTACCTGTGACATATCTATAAATTTTGTTAGTGTGCCAGCCTGCGAGCCAAAAGCAAAATCTTCCGGAAAAAGTGGAGTTCCGCGAAATCCATATTTAGCTATATGAATATATCCAATAATAAGAACAGCTATTGCGCCAATAGATATACTTGTAAATAATTTCCGTATTATGCCATAAACTACGCCTAGCATTGTAAACATTATTAACGAGTTATATAGATAAACTCTCGTGCGGTTATGAATAAATTGCCAGGCACCACTTGCGTCATTAATAAAATATCTATATTCTATCAGCCATGTCAAAAATAATGCTGCCAAAGCCAGAATAATGATTTTTGTAGCTATTTGTTTGACTGATTTATTGATATGAATCTTTTTCGTAATATTAATATTTTACAAAAAATAGCACTTGCTTTCAAGTGCTATTTAGGGGATGTACTAATTATTTCTTAGCACATTCTTTGCCACAGCAGTGTGGTTCGCCTGCCAAGCGAGATGAAACATCGCCAAGCGCAAAGCCAATTACACCACCAAGCATAGGGAAGATAATGTATGTTAGTAGTGCCAAACATACGCTTCCCAAGACTGCGCCAAATGTATCGCCACTTGTTGGTAGAACTTGATACATTAGAGCTGCTGCTGGGTTTAAGATGAAGTTATTCTGTAGCTGCAAGAAGCTAGAAGAAATAACAATAGTAATAAGTAGTGCTACGCAGATACCAGTACCGTAAATAGTAGCAAAGGTAAGTGTGCTTCTCTTGTACATAAGTGCACGTACAAAGAAGAATCCTAGAATGATAGCACCAACAAACTCAATCATGGTGACTACCCAGAACTTACCATCTGGAACTTCTGCCATTACAGGTAACTTTGCGGCTGCATTATCACCAGCGGTATTAATGAACGCAGATGACAATAAGTATGCAAACCATGCGCCTAGTACCTGTGCAAGGATGTACAAAACACCACGAATAGCAGAAATGCGGCGGCTAGCCATCATTCCAACTGTAATGATTGGATTGAGGTTTGCGCCAGACAATCCATAAATAGCACCGGTAATAGCGATAACGCCAAACATGATATACATTGGCTGATATACGCCTAGCAATAATAGAATCATAGTCAATAGCATTGTGCCGATGACCTCACCTAGAATTGCACCATAGATGCGTGGGGTTTTAAAAATTGTTAGTATGTTTTCGTTCGGATCGCTCTTGCGACTAAAGAAACCTTTCATAGGACTTTCGTCTGTAGCGGCCGAAACAATAGTAGCCTTGGTATCTACACTTGCAGTGGATACTGGGGCTTTAGACTTTGAAGCAGTTTTCTTCGCAGTCTTCTTTGACTTTGTTGTAGCCATTATTCCTCCTTAATTGGTATATAAAATCATTATAGCACATTTTATTATCGTAAATAAAATTCATATATGGCATTGTTTTTATTATAATAATTATGCTATAATCTAAACATTATGGGAATTATGGTATCAAAAACAAATGAAGATAATTCACGTCTAAATGACAGAATTAATGCAGACCTTCGCGTTAGGGCTACAGAGACCGAGCGAGGCCAAGATCCTGATTTGGTGGAAGATTCAGACTATGCCAAAGATTTAAAAACCACAGGCAAGTACACTTGGATTTGGATTGTTCTAATTATTCTTGCAATTATTTCTGTTGTTGTGATAGTGATGATCTAATATAAAATACCTCATAAGAATATAAATGAGGTATTTTTTATGGTATAATATATACTATGTCAAGTGTAGAGAAAATCAAGGCAGATTTAAAGGCACTTAATGCCGAATATGCCAAAATCAAAACTATTCCAGTAGAGGAACGCAAGGCTTTTGGTCAGGAGCTGAACAAAAGAAGAGAGGCGCTCCAGCGCGAGCTACAAGAAGCCTTAGATGCGGCAGAATCAGAAAATATCACACCAATTGATATTACTGCTCCTTCTGCACCAAATACCACTATCCCTTCCTTCAAACGTGGTACAAAACACCCGCTAATGACAGAACTTAGTCATGTATTAGATATTTTTTCTCGCATGGGTTTTGATGTTATGGAGGCCCAGCAGCTTGACGATGAATTTCATATGTTTGAATCTCTTAATTTCCCAGAGGGACACCCTGCACGTGATGGATATGATACGTTTAGAACTTCAGAGGGATTTATTCCTCCTGCACATACATCCACCATGCAATATCGCGCACTCAAAAAATACAAGAAAAACTTAGACGATGGTGGCCAGATTGCTGTGGTTATCCCTGGTCGCGTTTTCCGAAATGAGGATGTGGATGCCACACACGAGCATACTTTTTATCAGTGTGAGGGAATTTTTGTGTCAGAAAATGCCACAATGGGGCAGATGTTAGGTACCTGGAAGAAATTTTTTGAAACCTATTATGGACAAAAATTAAATATCAAAACACAGCCAGGCTACTTTCCATTTACTGAGCCATCAGTTGAATTTTTGATAGAAAAACCTAAGTCTCTTGGCGGCAAGGGCGATGGATGGCTAGAAATGGGCGGATGCGGAATGGTCCACCCTAACGTCCTTAAAATGGCTGGAATAGACCCAACTAAATACAAAGGTTTTGCCTGGGGTGGCGGCATAGATCGTCTTGTAATGCTAAAATATGGCATCAATGATGTGCGTTATTTTGAATCTGGCAAACTGGATTTTCTAAAGGAATTTTAAGCTCTAGGAGAAAACATGAGAATTAGTTTAAATGAAATCAAAAAATTAGTCCCAGAAGCAGGAGAGATTGATACTCAAGAATTAGTCAAACTGATTGGCTCACGGCTAGTTGAAGTAGAAGAAACAATTAATTTAGCGCCAAAATATCAAGGTATTTACGTTGTTAAGGTAGTAGAATGTGAGGCTATCCCAGAAACACATCTTCACTTGTGCAAGATAGATGCTGGCCAAGCAGCAGAGCAAATCAATCGTGATAATGATGGTTTAATTCAGGTAGTTTGTGGCGCGCCAAATGTCCGTGCTGGTATGTTAGCGGTATGGATAGCTCCAGGCTCAATTGTGCCCCAAACTTATGGTAATGAAGATTTTAAACTAGATGTAAGAAAGCTCCGAGGATACGAGAGTAACGGCATGCTTGCCGCTGTAGACGAGCTAGATTTGGGTGATGATCACGAGGGAATTGCAGTCATCAATCCTGCCGAAAAGAATTCAAAGTCAGGAGATGTAGTAAAACCAGGTGATTTATTTTCTGATGTGTTTGATTTGAACGATGTAATTCTAGATATTGAGAATAAATCCCTTACTCATAGACCAGATACCTTTGGTTTGATTGGCTTTGCGCGTGAAGTTGCTGGCATTATGGGCGTTAAATTTGATGAGAATCGTGCCGATATCACAAATAATCCCTTTGCTATCAGCTCAACTGCAGATAATCTTATCAAAATCAAAATTGCCGATACTACACTTTGTTCCCGCTACTCTTGTGCAATTATAGAAACCGATGATTGTCTAAAAGATGATAAATTCTTTACAAAGATGGATGTATTCTTAGCCAAGGCTGGGATGCGTGGCATTTCTAGGATTGTAGATATCACCAATTATCTCATGCTTATGACTGGTCAACCACTACATGCCTTTGATTTTGATAAATTTGTTGCAGTTGGTGGCATAGACACGCCATCTATAATTGTGCGTTCTGCCAAAAATGGTGAAAAATTACAATTACTTGATGGCAAAGTGATTGAATGCGATGAAAATGACATTTTGATTACTTCTAATGATGTACCAGTGGCACTTGCTGGCGCAATGGGTGGTGCTTCTACCGAGATAGACCAAAATACTAGAAAAATTATTCTAGAATCTGCCACTTTTTCTCTCTATCACTTGCGCAAAACTCAGATGAAACACGGTATTTTCTCTGAGGCTATCACCCGTTTTACTAAGGGACAGCCTGCTGTTTCTACTATGCCAGTGCTAGAGTCTGCCTGTTCTATGCTAATTCCAGATGCTAAGGAGACTAACGATCAAGTAATTACCATTGTTGATGAATACCCAAACCAAGATAAGGAAAATGTTGTAAAAATTACAACAAAAGAAATAAATGATTTACTTGGCACTACGTATACTACGGCAATAATTAAAAAGACTTTGGAAAATGTAAGTTTCATAGTAGAAGATTCATCTGATAGCCTTACCGTTATTGCCCCGCTTTGGCGTACAGATATTCATATTAAAGAGGATATTATAGAAGAAGTGGGCCGCCTGCTAGGATATGATAATATTGCGTTAGATTATCCATTGCATCCTTTTGCTTGTACGGAGATTGACCCGATGCTTTCTCTTAAAGAGAGAATCCGCAATATCTTGTCAGACCGCTTATCCGCGCACGAGGTGCTTACCTATTCTTTTGTTAGTAAAAAATTACAAGAATCTGTTGGTGAGGACATAAACGATTCATATGAGATAGTTAATAGTATTTCTCCAGATTTGCAATGTTTCCGTCAATCGCTTATTCCATCTCTTTTGGAAAAAGTTTATGAGAACCTAAAATCTGGCCACAAAGATTTTTCTCTTTATGAGATAAACCAAATTACTAAAAAATCGTATGGTTATGATAACGATAATGTGCCAAAACTATACACTCATCTTGCCTTTGTCACTACTGGCGATTACTATCAAATGAAGGCAAATCTTGTTGCTCTCCTTTCTAATCTTGGCTTTGATGAATCAAATCTAGATTTCCGTAAATACGATGGTCATTTTTCGTACTTAGAGCCACAACATTCTGCAACCATTTCTACTCCACATGTCTGCTGCGGTGAGGTAAAGACTGCTATCCTTAAGCGTCTCAAGATTGACCAGGGAATAAGCGCTTATGAGATTGTTTTGGAGCATCTAATAGAGGATTTACCGACAAGCAGTGCACATATTTCTGCGATTTCCAAATATCCTACCGTAGAGCGTGACCTTACCATGAGAGTAGCAGATAGTTATACCTTTGCTCAGACTAACAAGGCAATCAATAATGCGCTAAACAAGGTAGAAGATATCACATATAAGGTTTACCCTGTATCTATTTATCAACCAGAAGATAACAAAATGTATCGCAACCTCTCATTTAGAATTCAGTTTGCAAATTTAAAGAAAACACTTACTAGCGCAGAAATTTCTGCTATAATGGATTCAATTACAAAGAGCGTAAAAGAGGCTGTGGGCGCCGAAATTATTTAATTCATTCAGTTAGGAGGTATTTATGGATGAAAAATATATAAAAACTAGTATTACTCAGCGTATTTGGATTATAATCATTGCTATTTTGTTGCTAGGCTCTACTATTGCTACCTATGTAGCCATAGTAGCTTCATCTAATACTAGCGATACAGGCTCGCAGAGCAGCCTAGAAAAAGCATACGCAGAGAAACAAGAGGAAATTAGCGCATACGCTACGTCGCTTTCTGATAGATATTTTGAGGAGTTTGCAGGCGTTCGCAATCAAGTCAAAGCCTACAATGCCGAGGCGGCAAATAGTGCTGGAGTCCAAAAGAAAGACATCAAGATTGGTGATGGTCGCGAGCTTGTTACTGGAGATCTAAACTACTTTGCTTATTATATTGGTTGGTGTGCAGATGAGAGCGTCTTTGACTCTTCGTTTAATGATTTTGCCAATCCCGCTTCACTTAAAGTTCCTCTTTATGCTGGACAAGGCTTGATAGAAGGATGGAATGAGGGTGTAGTAGGAATGAAACTTGGCGGTATCCGTGAAATTACTATGCCGGGCGAGTTAGCTTATGGAGATAGTCGTGAGATTTGTGGTGGTCTTAACTCTCCGCTCAAATTCATTATTCTAGCAATAGAAGAAGATGATAAGCTTGGCACTATGAATCAAGAGCTTCAGGATATCTATACCCGCCTAATGCAAGCATACTACCAAAACAATAGTGCCGCTACATCTTATTAATAAGCGCATCAGTATAGAATATAAAAATCCCTCGCAAATTAGAGGGATTTTTTGGTGTGTTATAATTAGTTTATGAAGTCGTTTTTCTTTTATGATTTAGAAACCTCAGGGCTAAATGCCCGCGATGATCGTATTATGCAGTTTGCTGGCCAGAGAACTGATATGGACTTAAATCCTATTGGAGAGCCTGTTAATCTTTTAGTTAAGCTAGCTAATGATACCTTGCCTAGCCCTGGTGCTATTCTGGTGACAAAGATCACTCCGCAGCAAACTCAGCAGGATGGCATAGACGAGGCGGATTTTTGCGATCGCGTGGTAAACGAATTTTTCACAAAAGATACTTGCGCTGTTGGCTATAATTCTATCCGTTTTGACGATGAGTTTATGAGAAATACATTGTGGCGAAATTTTCGCGAGCCTTACGCTTGGCAGTGGAAGGAAGGGCGCAGCAGGTGGGACTTATTGGACGTAGTACGCCTTACGCGTGCACTAAGGCCAGGTGGAATTAAATGGCCTACCACCAAATATGAAATTACGGATAAGAAGACTGGCGAGAAAGCAATTGTAGAGGGTGCAACAAACCGCCTAGAGCTTATCACTAAGCTAAATGGTATTGAGCATACTCATGCCCACGATGCGCTTGCTGATGTTTTTGCCTTGATTGAGGTGACAAAACTAATACGTACTCATCAACCTAAATTATATAATTATCTATTTGAAATGCGCGATAAACGCAAAGTGGCTAAACTTGTAAATCTTGACAATAAAAAGCCATTTGTGTATGCTTCTGGACGTTATTCTGGCAAGTATCAAAAAACTACAGTTGCTTTTCCGCTGACAGCAGGACGTAATGGCAATATTGTAGTTTTTGATTTGCGATACAATTTGGATGAGTTGCTAAAAGAGAAAAACGAGCAGGAGACAGAGGAGCTAGCGGTAGAATATAATAGTGATTTAGGTACTGGAAAAAAGCCAGCTGAAAAAGAAAAGGATGATTCTGCAGAAGAAAGCGAGCTAAAGAAAAAGACTTCTTTCTTCCCAATTGTCAAAGAGCTATGTTTGAACAAATGTCCCGCAGTAGCACCACTTGGCGTATTAGACGTGGAAAATAATGGTAAAACTGGTTGGGAACATATAGAGCTCACAAAAGAACAGATAGATGCCAATTTGCAGTCGCTGTTAGCCCATCCAGAATTTGCCGAACAAATGCGCGAGCAGTATGAAAATCGTGACGAGTTCCCGCCTGCAGTAGATTCTGAATCTGCGTTGTACGATGGTTTCCTTTCAAGAAAAGATGAAGACCTCTGTGCCTACATCTGCAGTATAGATGAAGATCGTTTAGCTGATTTTCATCCGGAGTTTGAAGATGAGCGTCTGCCAGATTTGCTGCTTCATTACAAGGCAAAAAATTTTCCTTCATCTTTGTCTAAAGAAGAGGAAGGTCAATGGGAAAAATATCGTTTTAGCCGTCTAAATCGTCAAGCGCCTAACTTTACTAAACAGATTGAAGAAATGCAGTCAATATTAGAGGCTGGCGGAACGGAAAATGCCAAAGGGCAAAAGATTGATCCGTTTATACTAGAAGAACTTTCTTTGTGGTATCAGTCGTTGTTGTAGTCTTTTAATAACATGCGGTCTTCCCACTCCAAATAATTCTCACTACAGTAATTTTAAGTCATCTTGGTTACAGCCTCGTCAAAAATAGCTCGTAATTCCTTATGTAAAGAAATAGCTTCGCTTCTTCACATAAGGTAATTACTCATATTTTTGACA
>JAFRAV010000027.1 GCA_017405225.1 Candidatus Saccharimonadota bacterium
GATTTAGAGGCATTGCAAGAAGATGTAAAAGAAGTTGAAATGCCTGAAAAAGTTGGCGCTGATGAGGTAGCAACTGAAGCAGATACTTCTACATCTGAGGAGACAAAGGAGTAATTATGATCCAACAGGAAACTAGATTAAAAGTTGCTGACAACAGTGGCGCCAAGGAACTTGGTGTAATCCGTGTCCTTGGTGGAACTCGTGCAAGATATGCAAGAGTAGGAGACATTGTTACTGCCAGCATTAAAGACGCATCACCTACAGGTGGTGTAAAGAAGAAAGCAGTTGTACGTGCGGTAATTGTGCGCACTCGTGAGCAGATTCGTAGACCAGATGGCTCTACTATTCGCTTTGACGATAATGCAGCTGTTCTAATTAACGATGACAAAACCCCACGTGGTACTCGTGTATTTGGACCTGTCCCACGCGAGTTGCGTGATCGTGGCTTTAATAAAATTATTAGCTTAGCACCGGAGGTACTATAATATGGCACAGAATCTAAAAACTGGCGATACAGTAAAAATCATCTCTGGTGATAATAAGGGCAAAACTGGCAAAATTGTCAAAATGGACCTAAAAAATCACAAAGCTATGATTGATGGCATTGAACTACGTGAACGCCATATGAAGAAAACTCAGTTTAATCCTGCAGGTGGCAAAAAGACAATCCATGTCGGAATTGATCTCTCTAATCTAAAGAAGGAGGGCAAGTAATGGCTGATTATACACCAAGACTTAAAGAGAAGTATGACAAAGAAATTGTCAAAGCTTTGATGAAAGACTTAAAGCTAGAAAATGTCAACCAGGTACCAAAGCTAGAAAAGATTATTGTTTCTTCTGGTGTTGGTAAAAAACGCGATGACAAGAGATACACTGAAACAGTAGAGCTAACTTTAGCTAAAATTACTGGTCAGGCTACTACATCTCGTTTGGCTAAAAAATCAATTGCTACATTTAAGATTCGCAAAGGAATGGGCGCGCCAATTGGCTATCTTACTACTTTGCGTGGTGCTAAGATGTACGAATTTGCCGACCGTCTCATTAATATTGCATTACCTCACGTACGTGATTTCCATGGCGTATCTAGAAAGAGCTTTGATGCCCAGGGTAATTACAGCTTAGGCTTAAAAGAACAAACAGTATTTCCAGAAATCACCTTTGAGGATGCTGCAGTTTTACACGGTCTAGAAGTTACATTTATTATTAAGAACGGCTCACAGGAAGGGAGTACCAGATTGTTAGAACTCTTTGGTATGCCGTTTGAGAAGAAGGAGGAAAAGTAGTATGGCTAAGAAATCAGCAATCCTTCGTGATATCAAACGACAGAAGATGTATGATAAATATAAAGATAAGCGTGCTGCGCTAAAAGCAGCTGGCGACCTAGAAGGTCTTCAGAAGCTTCCACGCAACTCTAGCCCTACAAGGTTAAAGAATCGCGACCTACTAGATGGCCGCCCACGTGGTTATATGCGCCGCTTTGGTCTATCTCGTATTAACTTCCGTGAAAAAGCAAGCAAGGGCGAAATCCCTGGTGTAACTAAGAGTAGCTGGTAAAGGAGAAAGGAGAATTATGTCATTACAATCTACTGATCAAATCGCTGACCTGATTACCCGCATCCGCAATGCTATTCTGGTTAGCAAAAACGAAGTCCGCGTTCCAACTTCTAAATTAAAAGTTGCTGTAGTAGATGGCCTCAAAAAAGGTGGCTACATTGCAGACTATGATGTAGAGAAGTCACACCCACGTGATATTCTACATATCCTCATTAACAATGAAGGCGAGAACGCTAAAATTAATGAAATTACCAAAGTATCTAAGCCAGGTCGTCGTATCTACACTTCTGCAGACGATATTCCAACCATTAAATCTGGTCGTGGTATCGTCCTAATCTCTACATCTAAGGGTGTAATGAGTGGCACAGAAGCCAAAAAACAACGTCTAGGTGGTGAAATCCTAGTTAAAGTTTGGTAATAGCTAAATCCTAGGGAAATCAGCTACGAAAGTGGCTGATTTTTCTTGGATAAAAATCCTGGTCCTACCTCTTCACCCAGTATGGCTATGGCGATAATCAGGATGGTGGAACTGGAGTGCACTCATATCCGCTGGATTATGTCTACTCTGGCTTCTACTACTGGTATACTGGTCGCTTGTACCGCCAGGGTAGCAATGCGTACTTGTGGTCTTCTACTATCGTTAGTAGTACCAATGCTTATAGTTTGCATACGTGGTCTACGGCTGTGCAACCTGCAGAATCCAATACTAAGGTGCTCGGGATCGCTCTCCGTTGCGTTGAACATAATTTACAGCAAAAAGTAATCATGTTTATGTTAAAATATAGCCATGGATAATCAACAGTTTTCTCCACAAGAAAATACCCCAGAGCAAAATGGGCAGGTAAGACAAATGGCTCCAGCCGAACAATCAACTCAGCCAATTATCCCTAATAAGAAGCCACTCAACAAAAAGCTAATTGCTATTATTATAACAGTAATTGTGGTTTGTATTGTCGCGATAATTGTTATCATGATTCTTAATAATAAATCAGAGCCACAGGCAGAGTATAATAATTCAGAAACATCGTCAGAGAGTAATAAAAAACCAAACAAGGATACCGTTGTTCGTGGTTTTATAACTAGCCTGAATACGATTTTGAATCAATATTTGGCCAAGGAGCAGTCCACTGCTTCTTTAGAACAGATATACGATCAAGTTTTGCCAGTCTATAAGTCGTCCTCTAAGGTTGCAATTCCATTAGAAAAGAGCTATGGACTCAAAACGTCTAGCGATATTTCTTCAACATTATCAAAAGCTATCTCCGAAGAAGTAATCAGCTTCCTGACTAAAAATGAATTCAAACAATACGAGGAGGTTGAACTACCTAGTGAGCAGAGGCAATATTTTAACAAAAATAATGGAATATTATGCAATATAATTGATGGTGTACCTTTTGCAGTGGCTTGTGGCCACATAGATTGGATTACTGCAGATAATACCGCGTTGATAAACACTTTAGCTGAAGCTTATAAGCGGGTTGAAGGCGATTATCCTATTTACATTTCTGCATCAAAGAAGAATATTAAGGATAGCCCTTTTGAACCATATCAAAAATTGCAAGTTGTCTTACCTGGAGCAACTGGATTGTTTTATCGCCCTTCACCAACTTCCGACTGGGTATTTTTTGCCGCTACCCAAAATGTTTTGTCTTGTAAAAAATATGAATCAGACGCTGGTGCTCGCAAGGCTTTTCAGGGGGAAAAGTGCTATGATGAGTCTACAAAAGAGACTCGCAAAGTAACAAATGGCACTACAGATACAAAATCTGAGTAATTCTTTTAAAAACTCTTGCTTTTTTACCTAATCTGTGATAAAATAACAGGGATATTAAACAAGGGACGATTATGAGTCGTATCGGAAAACTACCTGTAGAGGTACCTGCAGGCGTGACAATTACGGTCGGCGACAAAGAAATTACAGTCGCTGGTCCTAAAGGCACGCTTCAAGTTCCTGTTCAGGCTAATACTACCACTAAGGTAGAAGATAATAAAATCATCGTAACCCGCAAAGATGACCAGCCAGAGTCTAAGGCTTGGCATGGTTTGCAACGTGCATTGCTTAATAATGCTGTAATCGGTGTTACAAAAGGCTTTGAGAAAAAGCTAGAAATTAATGGTGTTGGTTTCCGTCTTTCAGGCGGTGGCAAACAAATTGAGATGGCCCTAGGCTTTTCTCATCCAGTCAAATATACCGCTCCTGAAGGTATTGACCTCAAGGTTGATAAGATGGAGATTACGGTTTCTGGTGCTGACAAACAAAAAGTTGGTCAGGTAGCCGCAGAAATTCGTGCACTAAAGAAGCCAGAGCCATACAAAGGCAAAGGTATCAAATATGTTGATGAGCATATTATCCGTAAGGCTGGAAAGGCAGGTAAGAAATAATGAAAGCTGAATATCGTGCAAATCGCACTCGCGCAAAAATCCACGGTACTAGCGAGAGACCTCGCCTAACCGTACACATTAGCAATATGCATGTTACTGCACAAGTTATAGATGACGATAAAAAAGTTACACTAGCTTATGCAACTACTATTGGCAAGAAAACTTCTGGAACTATGACAGAAAAGGCTGCAACAATTGGCAAAGAGATTGCCGACAAGGCTAAAAAAGCCAAAATCAAATCAGTTGTATTTGACCGTGGTTCTAGACTATATGCCGGCAGATTGTCTGCTCTAGCAGAAGCTGCTCGTAAAGAAGGATTGGAGTTCTAATATGGCTGACAATACTAATCAACCAAAAGTAATTAATAAGTCTGGCACCCTCAAAATGTCAGATGAAACTGCTGCTACTCGCAAGCAGAAAGATATTGGTGGCCGTCCGTTTGATCGCCGCAACAATCGCCGTCGCGACCGCGTTAAAGCAGATGTCGCACCAAAAGAGTTTGACGAGGTAACAATCAATATTGATCGCGTTTCTCGTACCGTCAAAGGTGGTCGTCGTATGCGCTTTAAAGCACTAGTTGCTATCGGCAACCATAAGAATAAAATTGGTGTAGGTGTAGCCAAAGGTGGCGATGTTACCGCCGCTGTCCAAAAGGCTACAGCAAAAGCCAAGAAAAACATGATAGAATTTAACCTAGACGGCGAAACAATCTGTCACGAGGTAGAAACCAAAGTAACTGGCGCAGACGTGTTACTTAAGCCTGCTGCTCCTGGTACAGGTATTATAGCTGGTGGTGTCGTTCGTTCTATTATTGGCCTTACAGGTGTCAAGAACCTTATCTCTAAGAGTCTTGGCTCTACTAACAAAGTAAACATCGCCTATGCTGTAGTAGAAGGCCTTAGAAGCCAAGTTCCACGCAAAGAATGGGAAACTACCAAAGCAAAGCCAATTTCAGAGAAAAAGTCTGCCGTAAAGAAACCAGCTGCCAAGAAAACAGCCGCTAAAAAGGAGACTAAGTAATGAAATACAATGATTTAAATGTAGAGAAGAATACTCGCCCTGTGCGTAAAGGCCGTGGTATTTCTGCTGGCCAGGGCAAAACTGCTGGCCGTGGTACTAAAGGTCAGAAATCTCGTACTGGCCATCGCAAGATGCCTGCAGGATTTATGGGCGGTCAGCGTGCAATTATGCAAGCAGTGCCAAAGCTCAAAGGATTTAAGTCTATCCACGCCAAAGCAGAAGTAGTATATATAGACCGTTTGAACGAGTTAAAGGGCTCTGTAGATAACTTTGCCCTATATGATGCTGGATTGATTTCCACACCATACGCCAAGGTAAAGGTAATTTCTCGTGGCGAGCTAACTAGCAAGGTTGATTTATCTACTCAATTTGCGTCAAAAACAGCAGTTGAGACGATTAAAAAAGCCGGCGGTAGCTTTACTAAAGTTGCTGTTCCAGCTCGTAAAACCTCAGAAGATAGCCGTAAGGGTGCATCTGATAAACCTGCTAAGGCAGCAAAAGAATCTAAATAACATTTTAGCGCAAGGTGAGTTATATTGACATTTTTGTCAAAGTGTGCTACAATGTAAGTATAGTAATAAGGTGGCTACAGACTGTAGTCACCTTATCTTGTGTGTTTTTAGCTAGTTGGCTTGAGGTGGATTGCTAGAAAACACATCTGGCGTATTGGACTCAGAGGGTGTTGAAGGTGGCATCTCAGGTAGTTTATCCGCGGGCTTATTTTTGTTTCTATGCAACATAATAAACAGTAATACAACAAAAATCGCAATAAAGACACCAATTATTGATATTATGCCCCATGTAGGGAAGCCAGAATCATTTCCACTAGAGGTAATAACTGTGCTAGTCGTGGTAGAATTTACTTTTTGTGACAGGAACGATTCAGGCGCTTCTGCTTGATTTATGGATATTTCTTCTCCGTTTACAAACAATTTGTGGCCATTTGCGTAAATATTGGAGTTATCACTCTGATCATTATTTAAGGTGGAGATATTTGAATCGCCAGAGAGCACTAATATTGAGTCGCTAGATAGATTTAGCGTGATAGTCCCTTCGCCCTGGAAAGATGTTTTGATGTAGCTGTAAATAGCATCCATACTAAGAGAAGAGATTTTATCTATAATAATGTCGCCAATTATCTCTTGCGATTTGGCGGTTAGAGCTACACTACCACCGTTTGAGCCTGAATTACCCCATTTGCCGCTCTGAGCGCGTAAGAAAGCGCCAGACGTGTCATTTTGGGTGAAGATAGTGTTTGATAGAGTTATAGTCGCCGAGGTGTTAGTAACAAAGAAATGATCACCTTTATTTGTAATAATTTCAGAGTCATTTGCAACAAAGTCCCCTGTACCAATGGAGGCATCGCCACTCATTGATTGATAGATAAAGATGGTCTTGTAAGTTTCTGAATTGCCATTTAAAGTGTTATTTGTGGCCTCCAGCTTGGTATTATTAAGAGTTGCAGAGTTTTTACCCTCTATAACTACACCTTCTGAAGAAGTGGAGATAAGTTTAGAGCCATCAGTAGTGATATTTGCTGTTGAATAAATAGCTGGTGAACCAGTACCTGATGTTGTAAAAACACCATCTTTGGTGTAAATAGTTCCACCACCACGATCGCTTCGGATGGCTGCAGATGAGTTACCCTCTGTTGTAACTGTAATATTGTTGGTGGAGATAGAGCCTCCGCCAGTAACCATAAT
Organism: Candidatus Saccharimonadota bacterium; assembly: GCA_017405225.1. GTDB lineage: Bacteria > Patescibacteriota > Saccharimonadia > Saccharimonadales > Saccharimonadaceae > Nanosyncoccus. The sequence continues at coordinate 6,660 of JAFRAV010000027.1, forward strand.
CCCACCAGAATTATTAGATTTTGTATAAATAACGGAGTTGTCTATATCAATACTAGCATTAGAATACGAAAAAACAGCATTGGCATGGGAGCCGCTAGTGTCTATTTTGCTATTGGTTATTTTTACATTACTGCCGCCAGTGGCAAAAATTGCAGCATTATACCCGTAAAAATCTGAATCGTCGCCGCTATCATCACCGGTTTTATTGACAGTAATATTGTTGAGTTCTACCGTGCCACCAGTTATAAGTAGAGCATTTTGTGCCGATGATGTTGACGTATACTCTTTGTCTGAAATAGATATATCGCTGTCAATCGTATAAGATGCATTATGCTCAGCTGACGAGCTAGAGCTTCCTCCAGGAGATCCTGTTGGGGAACTACCTCCTGGTTTGTCTGGCGCTTGTCCATCTTGTGGTTTATCTAATAAATCCATTTATAATTCTCCTTATGTTTATAATTATATCAAATGATTAAAACTAGATAAATTTCCATCGCAAAAAATACAAAACTATGATATTATAGAGAAAGTAAGAAGAGTTATATATGCATTTCAAGACTATTTTTAAATCATTTTTGAATAAAGATATGCGCAAGCGCATCTTAATTGTGCTAGGTATTATTGTTGCATATAGGCTTCTTGCTCATGTCCCAGTACCACTTGGTGATGCTGGCACTTTTCAGGATGCTGTAGAGAATTTACTATCCAAGTCTGATTTTAGTAGTTTTCTTAATCTTATTTCTGGTGGTGGCCTTACTTCACTGTCCATTATTCTTGTTGGCCTCTCGCCATTTATTACTTCATCTATCGTGGTTCAGTTAATTACTAAGGCTATTCCAAAACTAGAAGAACTATCCCAAGATGGAGAGACGGGCCGCCGCAAGATTAATCAGTGGACTCGTCGCCTTACTGTTCCTTTAGCCATTGTGCAATCTATTGCTTATATCTTTATCTTGCGTGAGTCGGCTCTTGCAAATACTACATCAGATATCACCTTATCCTCTGGTCAATGGTTCTTGGCTGTTACAGCTATGACCGCAGGCTCTATTATCTTGATGTGGCTTGGCGAGCTAATTACCGAGCAAGGAATTGGCAACGGTATTTCTATGATTATCTTTGCATCTATCATTTCACAACTACCTACTACTCTTGCCTCATTAGGTGCTTCACTATTTGACACTAGCGCTGGTTCTCTCTCTTTGTTTGGCTGGTTTAATTTGCCAGTCAACCCTACGGTTTTCTGGATTATTCTAGGATTTGCTGTAGCACTTCTCATTGTAATATATTTCCTAGTCAAGCTAAACGAGGCGCAACGAATTATAACTATTAACTATGCTAAGCGTGTCCATGGTAATAGTAGCTATGGTGGCATTAAGTCAATCTTGCCAATCAAATTAATCGCTGCTGGTGTTATCCCTGTAATTTTTGCCACATCTTTCTTAGCTTTACCATCACTGATTGGACAACTTATTCAATCATTTAATCCCGGTAATGAATTTGGCCAAACCTTAACTACATTGTTTACAGCTCCATCAGCTCAAAATTTCTCTACAATGTATCCAAATGGCATTAATGCACAATGGTTTTTGTACCCAGCTATGTACTTTGTTTTGGTTGTGATGTTTACATACTTCTATACATCAATTATCTTTAACACAAATGAGATTGCAGATAACTTGCAGAAGCAAGGTGGTTTTATAGAGGGTGTACGTCCTGGTCTTACTACTGCAAAATACCTTAGTAAAGTAGTTAATCGCCTTAATTTGTTTGGCTCTTTGGCCCTAGGCCTTATTGCAATGTTGCCATTTATTACCGATTATATCTTTATTATGACTATGGGCTATCCAATTGGGTTGTCTATTTCTGGTACAGGTCTTTTGATTGTGGTTACTGTTGCACTAGAGAGTTTGCGTCAGCTAGACTCACGTGCGTTAATGATAACATATGACGATTATAAGTAAGAAGGGGTGATATGGCATTAAAAATGGATTGGAAGAAAAAACTTCCGCAAATTATCACAGGCATTATACTGCTTATGCTTGCTATATTCTTGCTACGGGTGGCGATTTGGGAATCTGATTATTATCACCGCATGGAGGGTGCACCTCGTGCAGTAGCAGATAGTAGCACTAATGCTCCTACCTCATCAGAAGAAGTAGATGAATCAGACGTTACAGAGCAGATGAAGCTGGCGCACAAGGTTGCCGCTGATCGTCCACGTTTTCTCTCTATAGAGAAACTAGGCATTGATAGAGCTAGAGTGATAGAGGTTGGAGTAAATAATCTAGGTCAACTTCAAACGCCTGTAAGTATTTTTGATGTAGGTTGGTTCCGCGGCTCTGGTCGTCCAGGATTTGGTGGCACCATGGTTATAGATGGGCATAACGGTGGCCCTACTATGGAAGGAGTTTTCAAACATTTGCCAGAACTAACTATGGGTGATGTAATATCCATAGAAAGAGGGGATGGTAAATTCTTTCGGTATCAGGTAATAGATAATGCTACAGTCCCACTAGCAAATGCTGATGAATATATGAAAACTGCCATGACCACCCCAGAAAAAGGTAGAGAGTCCCTTACGCTCATTACTTGTACTGGCGAGTGGTCGCAGGTACAACAAACTTACCTGTCGCGTCAATTTGTAAGGGCAGTACTAATAGAATCTGACACCAATTATAAAGAAACCGAGATCGTAAATGAGCTAGAAGAGAATCGCAAGAAAAAAGAGGAAGAAGAAAAACAGAAGGCCGCAGAAGAAGCTGCTGCAGCCGAGGCTGAAATTCGTCGTCGTCAGGCTGAGCAGGATGATAATAGCGATGCATCCGTTATTCGCGGGCAATAAAATAGCAGATTTTTGTGGAAAACTACAAAAAAGTATTTACAGATATATATTTGTGTGATAAAATAATATGGTAATTTATGGCTAGTCAAAAGGAAGTGATAGAACTCACCGGCAAAGTCGTTGAGGCTTTACCTAATACCCAATTTCGGGTTGAACTCGAGAATGGTCATATTATTATTGCCCACATGAGCGGTAAAATGCGTAAAAACTATATCCGTCTTGTGCCGGGTGATAAGGTGAAGGTTGAGTTAACGCCCTATGATCTCACGAAGGGTCGCATCAGTTTTCGCCTAAAAGATTAATAGCAAGTGTTGTAAAAATTACAACAATTTCAAGTTGCGATTCATCTTTTAAATTATTCAATTTGCGAGGTTTGTTTATGAGTCTTTAGTGACTAGCCACATAAAGTTATCTCCAAATAGACTGATTTAAGTGATTTTGCGAGGAATTGTAAAAAATTTTTACATCACATAATAAGGAAAGGATTTTGACACTTTATGAAAGTACGTGCAAGTGTTAAAAAAATCTCCCCAGATGACATCATCGTTCGCCGCAAAGGTGTACTTCGTGTCATCAATAAGAAGAAACCTAAGAATAAGCAAAGGCAGGGTTAAGTATGGCAAGAATTGCAAGCGTTGTCATTCCTAACGATAAGCAAGTGTGGGTAGGTCTCACCTATGTTTATGGTATTGGAGAGACAACCTCTAGGGCCATCCTTGCGGAGGCTAAGATTGAGCCTACCACTCGGGTGAAAGATCTCACCGAGGCTGACGAACAGAAAATCAACGATATTATTGCAAATAATTATCACGTTGAGGGTGATCTGAGACGCCTGGTGACTAATAACATTAAGCGTATCAAGGATATCAATTCCTATAAGGGACTTCGCCACAAGGCAAAGCTCCCAGTCAACGGACAGCGTACTCGTACGAATGCACGAACTCGTAAGGGTAAGGCTATCGCAGTTGGCGGTACACAACCTAAAGCAGCAAGTAAGACATAAGGAAAGGAGTAATAAATGGCAGAAGAAGATATTAAGAAAACTGAAGCTATGGAAGCTCCTGCAGAGGCACCAAAAGCCGAATCCGCGGACGAAGCTCCAAAAGCTGCAAGCAAAAAGGCCAAAAAGGGCAAGAGAATTGTTACAGCTGGCCAAATGCATATACAAGCAACATTTAACAATACAATTATCAATTTCTCTGACAAAAAGGGCGAGGTCCTATCTAGCTCTTCCGCTGGAGCTAACGGCTTCCGTGGTAGCAAGAAAGGCACTGCTTATGCAGCTCAGATTGCCGCAGAGAAAGCAGCAGAAATTGCAAAGAAAGATCATGGCATGACCAGCGTAGATGTCTATGTCAAAGGCATCGGTCTTGGTCGTGATAGTGCTATCCGCGCAGTTTCTTCTGTAGGTATGAAAATTGACAGTATCACCGATTTGACTCCAATTGCTCACGGTGGTGTCCGTCCTAAGGGAGAAAGGAAACCATAATGGCAAGAGATAAATCACCTATCGTAAAACAGAGCCGTCGCGAGGGCTACGCTCTAGCACCAAAGGCTCAAAAAGTAATGGCTAAGAAGACTGGTATTCCAGGCCAACATTCTGATATGCGTGTACGTGGCGGTAGTCTATACCTAACACAGCTCCGCGAGAAACAGAAAGTTCGCCGTTTATATGGTCTCTTAGAAAAACAGTTTGCCAAGTTAATGAAAGAGGCCACACGCGCAGAAGGTCTAACAGGCGAGAATCTGTTGCAATTCCTAGAAAGACGCGCTGACAATGTTGTTTATCGCGCAGGCTTTGCTACAACACGTCGTGCTGCACGCCAACTCGTTTCTCATGGCCACTTCATCTTAAATGGTAGAAGAATTGACATCCCTTCCATTAGATTAAATCCAGGAGATGTACTAGAAGTTCGTCCTAAATCCCAAAAATCTGAATATTTCAAGAATTTGGATCAGATTATTGGCGCAGCAGGACAAAACTCTGTTTCTTGGCTAAAAGCTGATGGTAAGAAGATGAAAATTGAAATAACTGGTTTGCCAAAGCGCGAAGAAGCAGAGGCGGGCATTAACGAACAACTAATCGTTGAGTACTACTCACGCTAAGGAGGAAGAACATTCTATGACAACAAAAGCTATTCACGAAGCAAACCTTGCAGAGGTGAATGATCTCGGTGAAAACAGTGCTGAGTTCGTCATTAAGCCACTTTATTATGGCTATGGCAATACACTTGGTAATTCACTTCGCCGTGTTCTCCTCTCAAGTATTAAGGGTGCTGCTATCACATCCTTCAGTATTGAGGGCACTACTCACGAGTTTACAGCTATTCCTGGTGTACGTGAGGACGTAGTTGACATTATGCTCAACCTCAAGAATATTAGGATTAAATCACACTCTGATACCCCTGTAGAACTATATCTAGAGATTAAAGGCTCTGAACAGAGCGAAAAAGATGGTGACAAACGTGTGGTGGCTGGTGATATTAAACTTCCTGCAGAAGTAGAAATTGCCAACCCTAATCAGGTAATTTGTCACATTGACGATCCTAAATATGTTCTAAAGATGCATCTTATCTGCGATACAGGCCGCGGTTATCTTACAATAGAAAAATCCGGCGAAGAACGCATTCGTTCAGATATGATTGCACTTGATGCAGTATTTTCTCCAGTACTTAGAGTTCGCTACAAAGTAGAGAATACTCGTGTTGGTCAAGATACTAATTTGCAGCAATTAACTATCACCATTGATACCGATGGCACAATGACTCCACGTGAGGCATTTGAAGAAGCTGCAGCTATCCTTGTTAATCAATATACTGCCCTTGCTGGCGGCACTACCGTAGAAAGTGCTCCTGCTCCTGGCAACAATACTGAGGAAGAGGATACCGGTCTGATGCTACCTATAGAAGAGCTTGGTCTCTCTGCCAGAACAGCAAACGCACTTACAAATAACGATATTAAAACAGTTCGTGACCTTGTAATGCTATCTGATTCTGACCTTAAAGACCTTAAAGGTTTTGGTGCTAAAGCATTAGACGAAGTTAAAGAAAAGATAACGGAGTTAAATATTTAATATGCACGCCCATGGATATAAAGGCCGTAAATTTGGCCGTAAGACAGATCAGAGAAGAGCGCTGACTCGTGGGCTGATGTGCTCTCTGATTATTCATCAATCTATAACAACAACAACTGCCAGAGCAAAAGAAATCCGTAGAAGTACCGAAAAATTGATTACCATCGCCAAAAAAGGCGGATTGGCTAATCGTCGCATCTTGATTTCTCGCCTTAATAGTATTGAGGCTGCTGATATCTTGATGGACAAAATTGCCCCACAAATTAAGCGTGATTCCGGCTATTTGCGTATTACCGCTGCTGGATATCGCAAAGGTGATAATACGGAGCTATCAGAGATTTCTTTTGTAGATGACATTGAGATTAAGGAGGACAAGTAATGAAGACTTATTCTCAAAAAAGCTCAGAAATCAAACGTGATTGGTATTTGATTGACGCAAGTTCTATGCCTCTTGGCAAGCTTGCAGTAATCATTGCCGACAAATTGATGGGTAAGTCCAAAGTGACTTACACACCACATACCGACAACGGTGATTACGTAGTAGTTATCAACGCCAAAGACATTGTAGTCACTGGCAATAAGATGACAAATAAATCCTACTATCGCCATAGTGGCTTCCCAGGTGGCTTGAAGGAGCTATCTCTTGCAGAAGTGATAGAAAAAGACCCTTCTTTAGCTATCAAAGAAGCCGTCAAAGGTATGCTCCCTAAGAATAAACTAGCTGCAGACCGTATGAGTCGTCTCCGCGTTTTTGCAGGCGCAGAACACACACACACAGCGCAGAATCCAAAGGAGATTAAATAATGGCTACAAAAGAAACCTACAAATATGGTCTTGGTCGCCGCAAAGCTGCTACAGCTCGTGCACGCCTCTATAAAGGCAAAGGTAACATCACCATTAATGATAAGCCTGCATTAGAGTATCTCTCTGGAGACAAGTCTAAGTTGGCAGAAATCACTGATCCACTAGCACTCACCCAGAAGCAAAAGGATTATGATATCACAATTCGTGTTGATGGAGGAGGCTTGGCTGGACAAGTAGATGCTATTAAATTAGCTATCTCCAAAGCCCTTACTTTGGATACTCCAGACCTACGTCCAGTACTAAAGAAGGCTGGCTTTGTCAAACGTGATCCAAGAGAGAAAGAACGTAAAAAATACGGTCTTCGCTCTGCACGCAAGAAAGAGCAGTTCTCAAAGCGTTAGAAGGGACAGAAAAGACGTGCTTGCACGTGCTTTTCTGGACCGACGCGACGCTCCGTCGGGCGAAGTCCGACCAGCGTTAGAAAAGACAAAAAGAGGACCCCGATGTATCTGGGGTCCTTTTTGGATGGGGGGATTGTTTTTAGTTTAAAATGTCTGATTCTGGAGCCATGATATTGATTTCCAGAATATCTGTAGGCTCATCTTTTTGTAAAATGTCGTCTACTAGGCTGTCAGACAGGATATCCTCGGAAGTTTCTTCCGAAAGGATGTCTGCCTCCTCTTGGCTGAGGATATCTAAATCCTCATACCAATTTCCATCTATATCATGGAAATGGTTATTTTTACCATCTCCTTTGAAATAGATGACCTCCTCTGGGAGATAATTATAGCTCTCGCCACTTTCCCAGAGGCGGAAGGCTTCCTCGGCAGCTTTTTTGCTTGTTTCCGACGCAGTTTCTGCCGGAACAGTGTACTCGCTGCCTTTGTAGACATTACTTTCCACATTATTCGGGAAAGCTTCATTGTCTACTCTGTGCAAAACAGTAAGTCCTACACAGACCTTCTCCCCAAAGGGGATGGTAGAAAGACCTGCTTCGGCCTCTATCAACCGGGCAAGTAAGTCAATCTCTTTATTCCTCTGGATAATTTCCATAGGATATATATCAATTGACCTAGCTGGCTCAGATTGATCCAGTTGTGGCTCGCCGATATGGATTGTTATTTCCCGGGTAATTTCTACCACAGGAGATTTAACACTGGCCCGTACCGGCAGGTATATTAAGGATATTGCTAAAAGCAATAATCCCATAAATATTAATAAATACGAGAAAAGCCTTTTAACTTTGTCGCTCATTTTTATCCCTCCTATTAATGTACTCCCCACACCTAATGCTATATTATAGCACAGATTGCATAAAAAGTCAATGCTTTTCTACTGTCATCAGGGGTGATTTGGCTTCAAAACCAATGATTGCATAGGGAAATATGATATAATACTTCTATGGGCCTGTAGCTCAGTTGATAGAGCATCGCATTCGCATTGCGGGGGTCGTGGGTTTAAGTCCCATCAGGTCCACCAGTCAGGTTATAAAATGGCTTTCAACTATTCCGTAACCTATAAATGTCTGTTAAATCCCTTGTCAAAATAGAGGGCTATTTTTATATCATTTTTGTAGCAAAAACACGCGAAAAAATCGTATTTTGCCTCTATAATTTTATCTGTTAAACCCTTGCTATTTTGTTAAACTTCTAACAGTGAAAGCTCATTCACTATTAGAAATACGCTTATAATCGTCACAAGAGACGATACTTGATTCGTCAACCAAATCAGTAAACAAAATACCATTTTGATGATCGATCTCGTGTTGTAATACGTGAGCTAGAAAGCCATCCACGGTCTCTTCTTGCGCTACTCCATCTTCATCAAGATACTTTATACGGATTTTTTCATAACGCGGAACTTTTGCGTAAATGGGCTTATCGTCTTTGCCTAATATGCTGCAACAACCTTCCCGCATAGGAACCTTGTCGCCTTCAATTCCAGTAATTTCAGCATTAAAATAAACTTTATTGAATTGTTTAAGATTTGGCCTTGTGGGAGTGGGTCGAATCATTATTACAGTAATAGCCAAAGGAATACCAACCTGAATTGAACTCATTCCCACGCCATATTCGCCGCTTTTTAGAGTATCATTAATATCCTGAACGAGTTTCCGCACCTTTGCAGACTTAACTTCGGTTACCTTGATTGGTTGACTCTTTTGGTGAAGAATTGGGTCTGGTGCAATACGAATCTTCAATTTAGTCATTTTGATTTAATCCAATATCTTGCTAATTTTTCGCCATCGGCAGCTGTAATAGTATCCCAATATTTACCACCAGACTTTTCTATCATGGTACGACTGGCAATATTATCAGTTAGCGCCATAGTAATAATATCTTTGATGCCATACTCATCATAAGCCTTTCTGCACATTTTTTTGAATGCTTCTGTGCCATAGTTTTGACCCCTATAGGGTTTATCAATAGCGATGCCTATATGTCCAGCATTATGTAGCCAAAAGCCATTGAGGGCTGGACGTAAAGTGATTACACCAATAGGGCCATCGTTTTTCATAATCCAGAAGAACTTTCGCTCACATGGGTCATGGTCTGATAATTCTTTCAATTCTTTTATTTTATTGCGCATTTGTTCTACAGTTTCAATTTTTTCAAACATACCAACAATCTTGAACCCCCTCACTTGAAAATCAGCATTCTTAAGAAAACTCAACTTACTTTGATCATCCTGGGAGCTGAATTCTTGAAAAGATAACATACTGTACATTATAGCATATTTACAATACTTATCCTCTCAATATATATCTAATAAAACACTAAAACGGCAAAACGGCACAGATGGGATACTTTTGCCTGTATGATATAAGTGGTATGGGGTAGCCAGCTATTCTTCGTATATGCGACGTTGGAGTTTTTTCTGTGTCCTCTTTGTACGCGAGTAAAACCTGGTTAATTAAGCCCCACCAGATACGTTGAATCAGTAAAAAGCGCCCAAACTTTGGGCGCTTGTTGTCATACCTTTAATATGTTTTTTAGTTCTGCAATTGTATTTTTATGGCTAAGGTTCTTTCGTTTGGGAATATCTTTGTCCTCTCCCCAATTCAATAGAACCACTCGGCTACGGAGCATTGCGGATTCAAATCCACACGGAACGTTATATAGGGCTACTGAACGTAGACCACCATTGTCGTAGCCAACCACAAACGGTAGATGGTCATCTGACACACCTGTGATGATTCCGCAAACACCAGAATTATTCTGTGCAAGTCCATTGATTTGTGATACCCAGTGAGTACTACTGGCATCATCGTAAAGGTTGAAGTTTTTGATATTTAACTCTGTCACGTTTAGCGCTTGCGCTAAATCTTTTTCGTGCATGTAAATTTCAATCACTCTCTTGCGACGGCCAACGGCTCGCCCTCCGGAAATACAATCTTTTAGCTCCCATAATGGAACTAAGCGGAAGTGTTTTTTGGTATAACTCTCGTAATAAAACATTTTACGACCCCCTTTCAAAGAACAAACAGTAGCTATAGATGTATTATACCATAAATCACGATTTTGTCTATACGGATATTGACGAGAATTGTCTCGTATACTATACTTTATTCGTAACTGATAATTAGTACCTTAAGGAGGACAATATGGATGCTTGTTTAACAAATGCGACCTTCTATGACGGCCGCAAGACCAGAAGATACTACAAATTGTCTAGTAATGCTAAGCAGAGTCAGGCAGAAGTAGAATATCTGCCTATAGACAAAGTTCCTACTACACAATCTAGTTTCTTGACAAACGGCAGGGCAAGGCATATGGAGTCGCCTAATTTTGTGATTGATGGAATCAGAAATCGCATCAGACTGAGTTTGGGCGCAAGAATAATAATAGTGTTTGGCTCTTCTGTTTTGGCACTTATTTCTATGCTAACTTTTGGCAAATACAAGACTTAATTCTCCTACAAAAAATGACCTGCGCTTTTCTTGCACAGGTCTTTTTCTGTTTGCTGATTTATTTGCCGATGGAAGGCAAAGGAAACTTTAGTGCTAATTCTTGCACTTCTTTATGGATAGGAGACAATGCATCTTTAATGGAGATATCTTCTAGCTTGCTCTCATCGTCATTTAGTTTAGTACAAATATCGGCTACACGTTTCATCCAATCAGCTATTTTTACCATTTCTGGCCCTTTCAGGCCACGTGTAGTAATGGCAGGTGTGCCCAATCTTACACCAGATGGATGGAAAGCGGCAGATTTATCAGTTGGAAGAGAATTAGCGTTTAGGGTGAGTCCAACCAAATCTAGCGCTTTTTCGTAAATTTTACCAGAAAAGCCGAAGCTGCTTTTTACATCTATTAGTATTAGGTGATTCTCTGTACCATTACCCTGCAAAATGAAACCACGTGATTTTAGCTCTTCTGCTAATTTTTTGGCGTTTTCTACAACGTTTTTGGCATAATTTCTAAACTCTGGTTGCAAAGCTTCGCCAAAAGCAACTGCTTTTGCTGCAATAACATGCTCTAGTGGGCCACCTTGAGTGCCAGGGAATACTGCGCGATCAATCAGGATAGGGATATTAGCAAGGCACTTTTCTGGTTTCTTTAGAGGTGATGCTACATTACCTCTGGATAAGATTAAACCACCACGAGGGCCGCGCAAAGTCTTGTGCGTAGTAGTAGTCATAACGTTAAATCCATGATCTAGCGGATTAGGGTGAACCCCACCGGCAATTAGGCCTGCTACGTGTGCCATGTCTGCCATCAGTAGTACCTCTTGTCCAGATTTTTCTTTGACCTTTTCGGCAATCTGGGCTACTCTATCAAAATCAGGAATTTTCATAAAAGCGGAATAGCCTACTAGAATAATCTTAGGTAGCTCTGCTAACGCTAATTTTTCCATTGATTCATAATCTATATCACCATCTGATGTAGTGCCATAAGCAATAAAGTTGTATATTTTAGCACTACGAGTAACTGGAGAGCCATGGGTAAGATGGCCGCCATGCGCCAAATTCATAGCAAGGATTTTGTCTCCAGGCTCACACCAAGCAAAATAGACCGCCTCATTAGCGTTAGCACCAGAGTGAGGCTGAACGTTAGCGTGGTCTGCATGGAATAATCTCATTGCACGAGAAATTGCCAGCCTCTCTATCCTATCTACATTAACTTGACCGCCATAATAGCGGTAATTGCTGTAAATATCGCTGGAAATGGCCTTCTCAGCTTGTTCTAGGCCCTTTGATAGCGCACCAGTATCTTTGCCTACTTTGCCAGAAAATGCCTCAGAGAGGCTAGAAATACCCTCAAAACTAGGGTATCCCTCAGAATACTTATTAGTTAGTACGGAACCCATCGCCTTTAGTACGTCATCAGATACGTAGTTTTCGCTAGGAATTAGCTCTAAACCTTCTTTTTGACGAGTAACTTCTTGCTCTATTAAACCAAATACTGGATCTTTAGTTTTATTCATAAACCTCCTTATTTATTCAAAATATAGCGAACAAAGGTGTATTTTAGACCATTGTGCTCTCCTTTTCCTAAAACTTCTCTGGTATATTTGGATTTGTCAAATTCTGGGAAAAATGTGTCAGCCTCTTTAAAATCAGCATCTACCTCTGTAAGGTATAGGATGTTACAGTGTTTCATTAGCTCCCAATAAATCATACCACCGCCAATTACGAAGATTTCTTCTGATGAGCTCTTGTTTTTAGTGATAAATTGCGATAAATCCGGCACAATTTCTAGCGATGCGCCTGCAGATTGCGCCTTTTCTGGTATTTGCTCTGGGTGTCTAGTAACCACAAAATGTTTACGACCAGGGAGCATCTTAGGCAATGACTCATAAGTTTTACGGCCCATCAAGATAGGATGTCCCATGGTAGTGGACTTAAAAAACTGTAAATCTTCTGGGATATGCCAAATTAATTGGCCTTTTTGGCCTAATTCACGATTTTTACCAATGGCTGCAATAATAGAAAAACTCAATTTAGCTCCTTAGGCTGATACCGGCATAGCAATCTTGCCGAGGTGGTTATAATTTTCTAGGCGGATGTCTTTTAGCTCTCTGGAATTATCAAATTTAAAGAAATCTTTGACATCTGGATTAATCCATAGTTTAGGGGCTGGCGGTAAGTCTAAGCCTATAGCCCTTAGATCGTCTCTACGCTTTAATTGCTCGCGGATGCCATCCAGTTGATTCTCATAGATGTGGGCATCGTTGGTAACAAAAGTCATTTTTCCAGGGCGAATATCTAGACAATGAGCTATCAGATAGCAAAGCGTGGCATACTGTGTGATATTAAAAGGTAATCCTAATGGAATATCTGACGAGCGAGAATTAACCAAAACGTTGAGTCTGCCACCCGTAATATTCCACTCGCTATTCCAAACACAGCTAGGGAGCGCTGCAGTTTCTAGAAATTCATTTTGCCAGAGTGACATTACCATACGGCGGTTGTGCGGATCTTCCCGTAGTGTTTCTATTAGGCTTTGTGTAAGCTTGTATCTGTTTGTAATCCAGCCATAAGCCGTACCAATAGTATGAGCAAAATCTTCTTTTAGTCCCTTTTCTTTGTATAACTTCTTAAAATCTTTGCCCATATATTTTCCGTCTTCTGGCAACTCCCACTCGTCCCATATCTTGATGCCTCTGTCATGAAGCCAACGGACATCATTACTTTGTACTTGATAAATCCATAGCATCTCAAGGACTGCAGTCTTAAATGCCACCAACTTTGAGGTAAGAATAGGGAATTCCTCTTCTAAATCAAATGTTAGGACTTGATGCGGCAAACGTATGGTAGTAATAGGTTTGACTGTCTGCGCATAGTGATTTGGCATATTGGTGCCAGTTTTTTTGGCTATTTTTTTTGATAAAACAGCCGGATCGTTGCTCACCCTTTCTCCGTAAATCAATACCCTTTCACAGAGATCAAGGTATTGATCGTCAAATTTTGTCATATTTACCTCCGTTTGTTTTAATTATATCAGATAAATCTGAACATATTCAAAAAACAAAAAAATCCCCCAGAATCTTCCGGGGGATATACTTTGGAGGTTATAAAATAAAAGACTGGACAAATGCCACTTGTTTTGGTAAAATATACTTGACAATCTCGTAAGAGATTATTTTTTATAGAGAGGAGCAAAATGGCAAAAATCACTAGAATTAAGGCTTCTGACCCTGGCAGAAAAAAGGATGATGCCCCTAAAAAGGTTCTAAAATCGTCTGAGCAGGCTAAAGATACCAAAGTGGGCTTGGATAGCGCCAAGCCAGAAAAACCTGCCAAAGAGGCCAAAATAGCCGCAAAAAGTACCAAAGATGCTAAATCTACAGAGAAAAAACCGTTTATTTTGGTACGCCCATTTGTCTATCTTGGGCGCTATATCAGAAATTCCTGGCGCGAGATTAGGCAAGTTCGTTGGCCATCCAGAAAAGCCACCTGGAAACTTGTTTTGGCAATCTTTGTATATACAGGTATATTTATCGCAATTATTATGCTCCTAGATGCGTTATTTACCTGGCTATTTGGATTAATAATTGGATAATATAAAATAAGGAGAAAATATGGCAGTAAACAGATATGATGACACTAGAGCATGGTACGCAATTTCTACCTACTCTGGCTACGAGGACAAGGTAGCAGAATCTATTAAGCAACGTGTAGGCGGTATAGAGATGAAGGGTAAAATCTTTGATGCTCTAGTACCAAAAGAGAAACAAATAGAGATAAAAAACGGCAAGCGCAAAGTTGTAGACCGCAAGATTTTCCAGGGCTATGTATTAGTAGAAATGAAACTCTCTGATGAAACTTGGTACATTGTCCGCAATACCCCTGGTGTAACTGGATTTATCGGTACCGGTACCCAGCCTACACCTGTTTCTGAAAAAGAAATCACCAAGATTAAGAAACGTATGGGCGTAGAAGATCCTAAATTCTCAGTTAATTATGCAATCGACGAAGTCGTGTCTATCACCGATGGTCCATTCAAGGGCTTTGATGGCACAATTGCCGAAATTGATTCCGACAAAGGTAAGCTCAAAGTCATGGTTTCTATGTTTGGCCGTGAAACACCTGTAGAGCTTGATGCACTCCAAGTAAAAAAGATCTAAAATCTTAAAAACATCCTTTGTAAATTCGCCTATATACCAACTGCTAAGATGTAGAAAGGAAGAATTCCAGCTTATGAAAGAGTTGGAACAGCTTAAGAAAGAGCAGAAAGAGGATATTCGAATCGGCAGGACTCTGGAGCTTGGAAGAAAAACGAGTGCTCTGGTGAAATCTGCAGCGAATCGCCACAAAGAAACAGTGAAACAACAGAATGCTCTCGTTAGAGGTGCAACAAAATCACTTGATAGGGGGGGTAAAGATGGCTAATCAAAGAATTGAATATCTGGAACAACAAATCAAGCTGAAAGATTCAGAAGATCGAGATTATTAAAGCACACTTTTTTAGAGCGCTAAGTAGCGCTCTTTTTCTTGCAAATTTCTCCTTTTCATGATAAAATGAATGTGTTACGCACTAAAATTTTAGTAATATTCTAATTAATTAGAAAAGGATTTTTATGTCTGAAGCAAAAAAATGCATCGGCAATCTTAAACTTCGTGTCCCTGGTGGTAAGGCTACAGCAGGCCCTCCAGTAGGTTCTACGCTTGGTCAATGGGGTCTAAATATGATGGATTTCATCAATCCATTTAACGAGGCTACCAAAGATTTCATGGGCAAGAACGTTATTGTCCACATCAAAGTATACGAAGATCGTACCTTTGATTGGGTTTGTCTAGGCCAGCCAGTAGATGATTTGATTCGCGAAGCTATCAAGATTCAAAAAGGCTCTGGTAAGCCAAACATTGACAAGGTAGGTAAGATTACTCGTGCACAACTAGAAGAAATTGCCCAAAAGAAGATGGACCAACTAAACGCTGTAGACCTAGAAGGCGCAGTAAAAGTTGTGGCTGGTACTGCTCGTTCTATGGGCGTAGTTGTTGAATAAAACACATTATTAAATAAGTGGGAGAGTATAAAGCTCGCTAAAACCACAGAAAGGAAATTATGGCAGATGCCAAGAAAGCAGCAGAAGCTGCAAAAGAAGAAAAAATTGTTGAAGAAGCTCCAACAGAGACTCTGGCAGAGACTCCGGCAGAAGAGAAATTTGCTAAATCCGGCAAAAAATCTAAGAAGCACATAGAAGAAGTAAAGGCCGAAGAAGAGCGCCAGGCTCGCAAGGCTGATAAAGCTAAGGCAGACGCAGAGGCAGAAAAGAAGCCAAAGGGCGCCGCTCCAAAGGTTCGTCCTCTGATAGAGCGCCGCAGTAAAAAATATCAAGAAGCCTATAAGTTGGTAGACCGTAGCAAAACTTACAGCCTAAAAGATGCTATAGAGCTTGCTACCAAGACCAACGTAACAAAATTTGATGCAACAGTAGAAGCCCACGTTCGTCTAGGTGTAGACCCACGTCAGGCAGACCAAAATATTCGCACTACTATTGTACTACCTAATGGAAATGGTAAGACTGTTCGCGTGGCTGTATTTGCCCCACTAGATGAGGCCAAAAAAGCTGCAGCAGCTGGTGCTGATATTGCAGAAGATGACGCATTTCTAAAGCGTCTAGAAAAAGGAGAAATAGAATTTGATGTGCTCATTTCTACACCTCAATTTATGCCAAAACTTGGTAAATATGCTCGTACTCTAGGTCCAAAGGGATTAATGCCAAATCCAAAGGCTGGAACAGTTACAACAGATGTAGAAAAGGCAGTAAAAGAAGCAAAGGCCGGTAAAGTAGAATACCGCGTAGATAAGCAGGCCATCATCCATATTGGTCTTGGCAAAGTATCATTTGGTGCTGACAAGCTACTAGAAAATGCCAATGCCTTCTTTGATTCTCTTAAGAGTCAAAGACCAGCATCTTTGAAGGGTCAATATGTAAAATCTATCTATCTAACTACTACAATGGGCCCATCTATCTCTGTAGAAAATCTCTACAACTAGTAATTAGAGAATGTAAAAACCACCCTTCCCAAGGGTGGTTTTTGGTGTAGAGATGGAGGTGGTTAAAAAACTACAATTTTTTGCCAATTTCCGGCCGGGTAATCGGCAAAGAGTTAGTTAGTTAGTTAGGGGTTTACAGCCACATACGAATAGATGTGGTTCCTTAATGAAACTCCAGTAACTAACTTCATGTTGGTAACTGTGTACTGGATTTCCTCCATGAATATCTTGAGAAAATCATCTACACAATACCATTTGTTGTTAAACCCAATATGGGTTAACAATACAGTCTTATCCTTGCGTGGTCTTAGAGGTAAAGGTGTGATTGCATATGCTGCTGATACACCTTTTGTTGTCTTGAAAAGAAAGAAAAGCTTATTATTCATGCATGTCTCATAAAGAGAACCAAAGGTTTCCATGAACATAAACTGTTCCATCTCCGTAAATTCCGACTCAAAACATTTAGAACTATTTTTTATTTCTTCAAGTATTCCCTCAATGTCAGTTCTTTGCTCATCATATATCCCTCTAAGGATTCTGTCCAACTTCTCAAAATAGAAGTCGTCCCCCGCTTTTTTCTTTTTAGCCATAAATCCACCTACAAAAAAATAAAAGAACTAGCCCCCATCTCTGTAATTAATTTTAGCATAATTATCAACAGTTGTCAAAGGCAATTATCAATCTGTCTAGTGGTGATATTTACCACCTCTGGCAATTTCTTGAGCGCGATAGATCTGCTCTGATAGGATTATCCGCATTAGCTCGTGGGGAAATACTAGTTTGGAAATACTCCAGATAAAATCAGCTTTTGCTCTAATTTCTTCAGAAACCCCATAAGCACCACCGATAATAATAGTAATGGACTTAGAGGAGCAAAAGGCCTTTTCTAGGCGCTGTGATAGCTGTGGAGAAGAGATAATTTCTCCCCGCTCATCTAGTAAGATTACATACTCAGAGGCCTTAAACGGCCAAATACGTGCCAAATCGGCGATTTTATCATCGTCCCAGTACTCAAAATGAGCATCAAAAGGCTTTTTAAGACGCTTTTCGTACTCTGTTTGGCCTTCTAGTACCCAATTTTTGGACTTTTTACCACCAGCAATAATGCGTATCATATCTGTATTTTACCATAAATTAACTCCTCCGACTCTCAATTTAGGAGGCTTTTTCTTGCAATAATAACTAAAATGGTGTATAATCTATACAGTTACCAAAGACAGCGACGGGAGTTTAGTTCTAAACACCTTAATCATGTCGCCGAGGGATTTATCTACAACGTAGATTTTCTTAAATTTGGCTAACGAAGGTTAAAAATCGGCCTAATATTAGCATTAACTAAAGGATTTTTTATGGCAATCACAAAAGACAAGAAGAAAACTTTAGTTGCTGATTTGACAGAGCTACTAAGTAGCTCTAAGATGACTGTTTTTGCCCGTTATCAAGGTCTAACCGTCGCAGAGCTTCAGGATTTGCGCAAAGCTGCCCGCGAAAACGGTGTCAAAATCAAAGTTGTCAAAAACCGCCTTGTTCGTGTAGTTATGGGCGAGATTGCCGTTTACAAAGATACAGATACTACTGGCCTTACTGGTCAGCTACTATATGCTATCTCTGATAACGACGAGGTTGCCCCTGCCAAAGTTCTAGCAAATTTTGCCAAAGAACATGAGGCTTTGCAAATTTGTGGTGGTTTTTCTGATCTAGGTGCTAACGTCTCTGAGGATGAAGTAAAGGCTTTGGCTGCACTTCCATCCAAAAACGAGCTTATCGCTCAGGTTGTTGCACAACTTCTTTCACCAGTCACCGATTCTATTTCTGGCCTCTCCGGTGGTCTTTCTGGAATCATCTCTGGTCTAGAAGCGCATGCTGCATAAAATCAGCAACATTGGGTTGGGTGCTCCCTTATGCACTCAGTAAAATAGTTAAATCTAACCGAAAGGAGCCTATATGGCTACAGATATCAAGAAACTCGCTGAAGAGTTGACAAAACTTACCGTTCTAGAAGTAAATGAACTAAAGAACGTTCTAAAAGATGAATATGGCATTGAGCCTGCTGCTGCCGCTGTTGCAGTTGCTGGCCCTGCTGCTGGCGCAGACGCTGGTGCTGCTGCCGAAGAAAAGTCTGAGTACGATGTTGTCTTGAAAGACGCTGGCGCTCAGAAAATCGCTGTAATCAAGGCCGTCAAAGAAGCTACTGGTCTTGGTCTTGGCGAGGCAAAAGCTATCGTTGATGGCGCACCTGCTACCGTAAAGGAAAAGGTTGCCAAAGACGAGGCTGAAGCTATGAAGAAATCTCTAGAAGAAGCTGGTGCTACCGTAGAACTTGCTTAATCTACATAATTTGCACTTGCAAATTAAATTGGCCGAATTTTAATCGCACAAAAATACCCCCTCTAGTAATAGAGGGGGTTTGTGTTGGTTAGGAATATATTTCTGACCTCATTTCACAGAGGTCAACAGTTGATGGCATCAGGATGCACATATAGTCATCAAGACGGATTTCTCCATCTGCTGTCTTTTCAAAGAAATGAGTAAAAAACTCATCCATTTCTAAGAAAAGACAAGTGGTGCCAATCTGGCACAGCCTGTCAAATGTTGCCACTAGCCGAGCATCATTGAATGCTTCAGCTATCTTCTTGGCTGCCGGCTTAAAATAGTTTTCTAGAAGATATGACTGGAGATTATTTTCCTCCATCTTCTTCTTGGAAAGCTCTGGCCAGAAGTCCAAATCAAAGCAACTATTGATAATGCGAACATTTTCATAGTTGAAATTATACGCATACTTCTCATAGGAGAAGATATCAACCAGCTTATCTATAAGCTGGTAGTCAAACTCCATCAGGGCTTGAGCCCTGTCCTTATGTTTAACCTCATACAGCAATTGTAACCTATCTATGGTTGCTTCAATTGATTCCAGTCTTGCTTTGGTGTAGTTCATATTTGCCTTCATATTTTTTCCTCCTAATGTACTTATTTACGCTCCCCAACACAATCAAAGCGTATATGCTTTCATTATACCACACTTTCCCAAAATAGTCAAGGTTAAATTTACAACAGTTTTGATTTTACCCCTGTAAAAAATGTGGAAAAAATTACAAAATAATTATTGACAAGAAATTATGCTTGGTATAATATAATATTAATACTATATTTAACAGACAGGATGCGAGGTATGTCTGAATTACCAGAAAAACAAATAAAAAGATTGCGCAGCCTTATCCAAGAGGCCGAGACTAATTTGTCTGCTGCAAAAGAATTACTTATTTCCACTCTCGGTGACGGAGAGGTTATTACAGCCCCTCGCGATGTTGTGTTTTCTGCCCCAGAAGGCAAAATTATTGAGGGCGTATTTGATGGTCAAATCATGATAGACCAAGAAGGGAAGAATTATCCTGTACCTGCAAACTATGCTAGCAAGTCTAAGTTAGTAGAGGGCGACATCATGAAGCTCACCATTACACCAGAAGGCAAATTCTTATACAAACAGATTGGCCCTGTAGAACGCAAAACTGTTATTGGTACACTTACTCGCCATGATGATAAATATTTTGTAGAGGTATCAGGTAGAGAATATGGGATTCTATATGCCTCTGTTACCTATTTCCGCCTTAAAGAGGGGCAGCAAGTAGCTGTAGTTATCCCTGCCAACAATGATTCAGCTTCCTGGGCAGCAGTAGAAGCTGCTATCTAGCAACTGTACAGATACCGCCTTTATTGGCGGTTTTTTGTTGCGTCAAAATGTTGCGTGCTATAATAGAGGTAATATGGGAAAAGCATTATACAGAAAATATCGCCCTACTAAGCTAGAAGATGTTATAGGTCAGGAGCAGGTAATAAAGCCTTTGGCTAGCTCAATCAAAACTGGCAATGTTTCCCATGCTTATCTGTTTACTGGGCCAAGAGGTTGTGGCAAGACATCTGTAGCACGTATTTTTGCACACGAGGTTAATAATTTCCCTTATGAAATAGAAGATAAATATACTGACATTATAGAGATAGATGCGGCTAGCAATACTGGAGTAGATAACATCCGCGAGCTGATAGAAAAAACCATCATAGCCCCTGCAGAGGGTAAATACAAAGTCTATATTATAGATGAAGTGCACATGCTATCTAAATCCGCCTTTAATGCTTTGCTTAAGACTCTAGAAGAGCCGCCAAAACACGTCATCTTTATCATGGCTACCACCGATGCGTACAAAGTTCCGATTACTATTACTTCACGCTCTCAGGTGTTTAATTTTCAGCTTGCTACCCCAGATATAATGCTAGGACACCTTCAAAAAATAGCTAAAGCGGAAAAAATCCAGATTACAGATGAGGCACTAAATATTATAGTTGGTCGTGGTGGTGGTAGTTTTAGAGATAGTATTTCTTTACTTGATCAGGTTTCTACTATCCAGAGTGGAAAAGTAATTACAGATGCAGATGTTAGGAGTGTACTAGGTGTTCCAGAAGAAGAAGATATAGCATCTTTGCTTGACGCTTACAAAAGTAAGGATTTTGCAAAAATTACAGACATACTCCAAACTCTATTAAATAATGGCGAAAAGCCAGAGTTACTAGCAGAGAACATTATCAAAAAAATCGTCTCACAACCAGAGTCCGCGTTAATGCCACTACTGGCAAAACTACCAGAGGTAAAAGATTCGTTCCCAGAAGCAAAGCTGCTCTTAGCTTTTTTGAGCAATATCAATGATGGCAAAAAGCAAAATGCTACAATTGCAGTACCAAAAAACACAATCAAACCCAAGAGCACACCAACCCCAGTAGCAGAAGTAGAGACAAAAATAGAGCCTACATCGCCAGAGCAGGCCAAGACATCTGCGGATTTCTCCTGGGAAGATTTTGTAGAAAAAGTGCATAAAGATGCTCCATCGGTGTCATTGATATTAAAAAAATGCCAGTATAATTATGCGGACAATATGTTATCTATTTATCCTAACCGCAAAATTGAGCAATCTATTCTACAATCCAAAAACAATGAGTCCATCATCAAAAAGCATCTACCAGATGGCACCAGAGTAGAAATCTCCTTAAATCCAAAATCTATTATAAAAGATGAGTCTGTAAGCAAAATATCTGATATAATGGGAGATATTGAGGAGGTTAAGTCAGATGGAGTCCCATTCAAATAAGGAAGAGGCTGGTAGAATCCCACCACAAGACATAGAGGCGGAAAAATCGTTACTCGGTTCCATTTTGTTGTCTGATGAGTCCTTTCCTGATATCTTAGAACGCGTAAAACCTGGCGATTTTTATGATAAAAATCACAATGCTATCTATCAAGCAATGGTAGACAATTACAACAATGCCCGTCCAATAGATTTGCAAACCGTACGCGCAGAGCTTAGCGCAAATAAAAAACTAAAAGAAGTGGGTGGAGCACAATATCTAGCTGAGCTAACTAATTTTGTTCCTACCGCTGCACATGCTATAGCCTATGCGGATATTGTCTCCAATTGTGCAATTAGGCGAAACATCATCAAAACTGGTACAGAGCTAATCAAAAGTGCTTACGATGGTCAAAATACCGTAGATGATTTGCTGGGTGATGCCGAAAAACAGTTATTTGAGACCTCTCGTGATAGTGCTAAAGATGAAATACCATCCCTAGAAACCCTCAGCTTAGATGCATTTAGCAGATTAGAGGAGCTATATCATAATAAAGGAGCATTGCGGGGACTAAAGACCGGATTTAAGGATTTAGACAATATTACGGCAGGGCTTCAAAAAGGCGATTTAATTATTGTGGGTGCACGTCCTGCTATGGGTAAGACTACTTTTGCGCAAAATATCGCCTACAATGTTGCAAGTATCAACAAAGTTGGCGTACTTTTCTTTTCTATGGAGATGGGCGCAAACGAAATTGTTGATCGTATCATCTCTGATGTGTCTGGTGTAGACAACTGGAATATTCGCACTGGTAATGTTACTGAGGAATCATTTGCACAAATTGAGGATGCACTGGGCGAAATGGGTGAAGTGCCTCTCTATATAGACGATAAATCTGGCCTTACCATTATGGAAATCAGAAATCGTGCAAGACGTGCCAAACATGACCACGATATTGGCCTAATTATAGTAGATTACCTAACGCTTATAAAAGGTAGCGATAGGTACAAAGGTAATCGCGTGCAAGAGGTCACAGAGATTTCCCAAGGACTAAAACACCTAGCGCGCGAGCTAGATGTGCCTGTAGTGGCTCTAGCTCAGCTAAACCGTGAAGTAACCGGTCGTGATGATCCTCGTCCAGTGCTATCAGATTTACGTGAATCTGGTTCTATAGAGCAAGATGCAGACCTTGTAATGATGCTTCACCGTATAGATTATTATCACCACGAAGACGATTACGAACCAACCAATATCACAGAATTACTGATTCAGAAGCATCGTCATGGGCGAGTTGGCAAGGTTGAATTATATTTCCACCCAGAATTATTGCGCTTTATGTCACTAGACAAAAAGCATTAGTGCTTGATATAATTATAGTGTGAAGAAACCAATTATTTCTAAACTTTTTTTGTATAAACATCGTTATGGAATCGGGTATTTCATTTTATTTGTCTTATTTGCAGTCCTAGTTTTCTTGGTGCCGTTACTCAGTCCAGATGGTTTGTCTACTCCAGAAATGAATTCTGTTGTAGCTTCTGATAATTTATCAGTTAAATCTTTATCAGAAGGTAATGTTGTAGACCTGCCATATCATGCATTGCAAAAGGCATCAATCTTAGTTTTTGGACTCAATACATACTCTGTAAAACTACCTAGTATAGTCATCAGTTTTATTCTTGGTGTTCTAATTATATTACTCCTAAATAGATGGTTCAAAAACAATGTAGCAATCATCGCTTCCATACTTACTGTCTTATCTGCGCCGTTTTTATATCTAGCCGGCTCCGGAACACCTCTAATTATGCTAGTATTTTGGCCAACTTTGCTTCTCTGGTTAGGCTCAAAGATTAATGGCAAAAAGCTAGCCAAA
Organism: Candidatus Saccharimonadota bacterium; assembly: GCA_017405225.1. GTDB lineage: Bacteria > Patescibacteriota > Saccharimonadia > Saccharimonadales > Saccharimonadaceae > Nanosyncoccus. Next base: position 30,307 of record JAFRAV010000027.1, read on the forward strand.
ACTATTTATGCTTTCTTCTTTGCCATCTGCTTACTATTCTCATTATTTACTCCATATCTGATTTACTTTGCAATTTTTATAGTCATTTATGCGCTTGTTCACCCGCATCTCAGATTTATGATTAAATCACTGCCCAAAATACCCTTTATATTGATGAGTCTTGTGGTTTTGGGGGTAATAGCGGCTCTTGTATATGAAGTATTGCGCTATCCAGACATTGCAAACCAGCTGTTCTTTAAATCACATTTTTCTTGGGGCGATTTCTTCAGTAATATCGGTAATGCTTTTTTGCCTTTCTTTTCTTGGAATGGCAATATAGAATCCATCTTTTTGTCTCCTATGATTGGATTAGCTTCTATCGCATTAGCTGTAACAGGATTAATATCCACTACCAAAGGTTTCTTTGCATCGCGCAATTCTATTGCTTCTATTTTCCTCATATTTACAATCGTTGTTTCTGGGTTTAATCCAGATGCCGCAGTATTAATCATAATACCTTTCTCCATCTTAACAGCACATGGTATACGCTATATTCTAGAAAAATGGTATGGCTTATTCCCAGAGAATCCATACGCCAGAGTTATAGGACTAATTCCAATTTCTACTTTTCTGGGAGTAATGATTATCTCTAGTCTCTCGCATTATGTATTTGGTTATCGCTACAACCCAATTGTTGCGGGCGAGTTCCAGAATGATTTAAGTTTAATTCTAGATAACGTAGAGCCTCATAGTACAATACTAGTACCAGAGGATAGCGGTACATTTGATTTTTACAAAATCCTGCAAAAGAGAGGACAATATATCATTTCTAGTAACACTCCATCTACTCAAGATAAAGAGAATATTACCAAAATAGCCACACTTGGTAAATGGCCTGCCAAACTTCCTTATAACCTTTCTCGCATTATTACCTCGCAAAAAACCTCTAATTCTGATAGAATATACTTATACGAAGATAAAACTGAATTAGGAGAATAATTATGGGTCAAACAATGGACCAAATGAAAATGCTTAATCAACTAAGAAAAGCTCAAAAAGAGCTAAAAAATGAGATTGTAGAAGTAGAAGCAGGTGATGGTGCTGTAGTAATCCAAATCAACGGAGAACTAAAGGTAAAAAGTGTTAAGATAGATCCAGAAAAAATAGATCTAGATGATATCGGAGAGCTTGAGCGCTGGATAGAAAACTGTTTCCGTGATGGTATGGCAAAAGCCCAAGAAATCGCTACAGACAAAATGAAGCCACTCATGGCAGGGTTAGGTAATCTTGGGCTATAGATGCTACCCAAATCTCTTACAGAAGCAATAGAGGCTCTAGGTAAATTACCTGGAGTAGGTCCTAGGACAGCAGAACGCTACGCCTACTATCTTTTTAGATCTAATCCAGAGATTTGTAATGAAATATCTAATGCTTTACTAAACCTGCATTCTGGCGTAAAAACTTGTCCTAAAACATTTGCACTCATAAACGGCACAGATGAGGTTTCCAGTCTATATACTGATCCAGCAAGAGATAAACAGACTATCTTAGTGGTAGAAGAGCCGCTAGATATATATGCTATAGAACAGACAAATGAGTTTCATGGTACCTATCATGTTCTTGGTGGAGCAATTTCACCAATTGATGGCATCACTCCAGACCAGTTACATATCAAAGAGTTAATCTTGCGCATCAAAAATGACAATGCAAAAGAAATAATTATTGCTACAAACCCTTCTGTAGAAGGGGAATCTACCGCATTATTATTGCAAAAAACCCTAATAGAAAAATATCCAGAACTAAAAGTAACTCGCCTAGCGCGAGGATTACCTCTAGGTGTAGATCTGTCTTATGCTGACCAAATAACATTATCAGCGGCATTAGAGAATCGTACAAGCATCTGATAATAATTATGCTATAATGAATACATGAATATTGTAGATATTATTTTGATTATTATAGGGCTACTTAATGCCATCTTACTAACCGTTGTATTATTTAAGAGCGGTAGATTTAGTGGTAATACTAACTTAGAAACATCTGCGCGTGAAATAGCTGAGCACACTAAGAAGCTAGACGAGAGAATGATAAGCATAGAGAAAAATATGGACAAAATCGGACCGCAGATAGAAAATGAATTTCGTTCAAATCGCAAAGAAATCTCTGAGAATTTTAAAGATGTCCAAACTACAGTAGATAATCGTGTAAAAAGTCTCCAAGACGAAAACTCCAAAAAACTAGACCAAATGCGAGAGACCGTAGATGAAAAGCTAAAAGCCTCTGTAGAAAAACGATTTAATGAGAGCTTCAAAACTATATCTGGCCAACTTACCCAAGTATATCAAGGTCTAGGCGAGATGAAAAATCTTGCAACAGGCGTAGGCGACCTCAAAAAAGTAATGGAAGGAGTCAAAACTCGTGGAATCTATGGAGAGGTCCAGCTAGGTGCAATTATATCCGACATCCTAAATGATTCTCAATATGAAGAAAATGCTATCACCAAAAAGGGAAGCAATGACCGTGTAGAATTTGCTATTAAGATGCCAGGAAGCGATGATGAAAACACTGTATTCTTGCCAATTGATTCTAAGTTCCCAATAGAAAACTATTCCCGCCTTATTGCAGCCTACGACCATGGCGACAAGGAACTAATAATAAAATGTGCAAAAGCTCTAGCTACAGACGTAAAAGAACAAGCCAAAAAAATTTCCACTAAATACTTGGACCCTCCTGCTACCACCAATTTTGGTATTATGTTTGTACCTACAGAATCACTGTATGCTGAGATTATTCGTATTCCAGGTCTTTCAGACGAGATACGAAAGAAATACAATGTATCTGTTATGTCACCATCAACATTGCCAGTTGCACTAAATGGTCTACTCATGGGCTTTAAGTCTGTAGCAATTGGCAAACGTTCATCGGAAGTATGGCAAACACTAGGAGCTGTAAAAACACAATTTGGTAAATTTGGAGATTTACTAGATGCTACACACAAAAAATTGGTAGAATCTGCCAACAAGATTGAGTCTGCTGCTACAACATCTAGACAGATAGAACGCAAGCTTCGGGATGTAGAAGAACTGCCTTCTAATGATTCTGTTAAAATGATTGGTGATATTGAGCTATAACTACACGTTGTCTTCCCATCCCAAATAATTCTCACTACAGTAATTTTAAGTCATACAGGTTTAGCCTTGTCAAAATTACTTCCAATTCCTTATGAAATGAGATAGTTTCGCTTCTTCACATAAGGTAATTACTCATATTTTTGACAGAGGTGTAATCCGCTTTTAATGACTTAAAATTACTGTAGCGAGAATATTTGTCTGGTCCTACCTCTTCACCCAGTATGGCTATGGCAATAATCAGGATGGAGCTACCGGGGTAAAGTCCTACCCACTAGATTATGTCTACTCTGGCAACTACAACTGGAATACTGGTCGCTTGTACGTCCAGGGTGTCTATGCGCGCTTGTGGTCTTCTTCTATCGTTAGTAGTACCAGTGCTTATAGATTGGGAACGGGGTCTACGGCTGTGCGACCTGCAGAATCCGTTAATAAGGCAGACGGGTACGCTCTCCATTGCGCTATGCAAATTAGCATCCTAGTTATGCCTCTTCACCCAGTATGGCTATGGCAATAATCAGGATGGATCTATTGGAGTAAAGTCATATCCATTTGACTACGTTTATCCAGGTAGATTTGGTAGCCAGGGAATGTTATATGAACAGACTCACGCTGGTTTTTACTGGTCTTCAACTAATAGTGAAGTGAGCTGGAATGCATATAGACTAAATACATACTCAGGCAGTTTATGGAGCAGAGATTCTAACTATAAGATGAATTGGCAGTCCATCCGTTGCGTCTCAAGGTGATAATCGTCTTTCCAGACAAATATTCTCGCTACTAGCTCTAAGTCATTAAAAGCTACATTATCAGAATTATGCAATCATGGCATCCGAGAAGTTTGACTATATGCAGAACCACGGGCAATATAGCGCTAACGAGCGCTAGCTTAGGCGTAGTGTCCCTGTAACGAACCAAGGAAATGAGGAAATGAAAGCTTGCTTTCTATTTCCGAATGACGTAGATTCTGGCGCGTAGCGACAGACAGGCGACACAAGCCGGCCCGTGGGCTGCATATAGCCAAGCTTCTTAAAGGATGCCCTGTA
>JAFRAV010000028.1 GCA_017405225.1 Candidatus Saccharimonadota bacterium
AAGGTAATTACTCATATTTTTGACAGAGGTGTAATCCGCTTTTAATGACTTAAAATTAGTAGCGAGAATATTAGTCTGGGAAGACAATTTATTAAAGGATTTTCCAGGTCTGGAAAATCCTAAAATCTTGGCTGCTAATATCTTGAGACGCAACGGAGAGCGAGCCCGTGAGCCTTATTATCGGAGTCTGCAGGTCGCACATCCGTAGACCACGTATTCAAAATATAAGCACCGGTACTACTAACGATAGTAGAAGACCACAAGCGCGCATCGTTACCCTGGTAGTACAAGCGACCAGTAACCCAGCTGTAGCGGCCAGAGTAGACATAATCTAATGGGTATGAGTGTAGCCCATTAGCTCCATCCTGATTATCGCCATAGCCATACTGGGTGAAGAGGATAGAAACAGGATGATAATTTATATGGAGCAACGAAGAGCATAGCCAAAGGACTTATTAGGATCTGATAACCCTGGTCTTAAGGCAAATGGCCATGTTCCAAGTTTATACGCTAAATTATTGCCCACTATAGTCGCAGACCAATAATGCCCTCCTATTTCAAATTGATATAATAGACTAGTATATGTAAAATAATAACCATTTGATATGTAATCTATTGGATAAGACTGCGATCCTCTCCCTCCATCCTGATTATCGTCATAGCCATACTGGGTGAAGAGGATAGAACAAGGATACTAATTTGTATAGCGCAACGGAGAGTGCGCCCGCTTGCCTTACCATCGGATTCTGCAGGTCGCACAGCCGTAGACCACGTACCCAATCTATAAGCAGCGGTGCTACTAACGATAGTAGAAGACCATAAGGGCGCAGAGTTACCCTGGCTGTACAAGCGACCAGTATTCCAGTAATAGCCGCCTGAATAGATGTTGCTTAACGGATAAGATCTTAGACCTTGTTGTCCATCCTGATTATCGCCATAGCCATACTGGGTGAAGAGGTAGGACCAGACAAAAAACTACATTATTAGAATTATGTACTAAGGGCATCCGAGAAGTTTGACTATATGCAGAACCACGGGCAATATAGCGCTAACGAGCGCTAGCTTAGGCGTAGTGTCCCTGTAACAACAGGCGACACAAGTCGGCCCGTGGGCTGCATGTAGCCAAGCTTTTTAGAGGATGCCCTACCCTATTTTTTAGCGGGAAATTTCTGTTGTGGATAACTCAGCTGTAATAATAAGTCTATGAGTATGGTCGCCATTGGTGTCTGGAATTGCCTCGCCAGAACATGTCATTACTATAATTGTGTCTGTTTTTTCTTCTTGTAAAATCTCTTTCATGGATATTTGTACTTTGGGCTTTTCTTCTATTTTTGTAATTTGATAAAGTTTCTCATGATAAATCAACGCATCGCCAAGATTAAGGTATTTTAGATTAGTAAATATAGTAGAAGAATGTCCAAAAATCAAAGTCTTGTTGTGGTGGACGGAATAAGAGCCGGCGATTTGCTCTGGTACGTTTAGATTGGAGCCGGTGTACTGGATAGTTGCCACCGGAGCCTCTAGACTGATAGCTGGGATAGAGAGAATTTCAGAAGCGGTAGCTGATTCCTGGGCGTATACTGCATTGCTAGATTTGATAATATGAATACCGATATTTGCTACTAAAAATGCTGCCAAAAAATAGAAAACAAACATAAGCATACCAATACTTATTTCTCGGTCAAAAAACGTTCTCCTCGCAGTTTTATCCATATGCTTATATTATAACGTAATCATTATCAAATTACCATAAAAAGTATCAAAAAATCCGGTTTTTAGGCCGGATTCTTTGTTCTAAATCTAGGTTTAGTTAGCGTAGATAAAGATGCGTTTATCAAGAGTAGCACCAATGCCAGGAACGTTTACAGATTTACCGTAACAAGTCATCATAACTAGGCTACTCTTGGACATAATTTTGTTCATATCAGTACGTGTGGTGTGGTTATTTGTCCAAATATATCTACCATCACTTAGGTCTAAATCAGCAATTTCTGCACCGGTCACAGTATAATCACGACCATTGTAGTTAAAGGTGGTAGTCTTACCACTAACAAAATCATTGTAAACATTGATTAGTCCGCTAAAAGAAGAGGTGTTATGGCTAACTAAAAGGTTTTTGTATGCTCCAACACCAGCTGATGGAACGTTAATAGTATTACCAGATGTGGTAGCAGCAGATACGCCAGTATATAAGCCAATGCTTGGCATATAAAGGATACCAGCGCCAGTAGTAAACTTTGGTTTGGTATATTCGTTTTCCATCTGGATAGAAGCAATTTCTACCTTGTTAATGGAAGATTTTTCATCGTAAGATTTGGTGGTTTCAGAAAGAATAGAAGCAGGGGCAGTGTCTATATATGATTCTGCGCTGGCGTTTTTGATTACGTCAAAAGTAGAGCCAAAGATAATGCCAGCAACTAAAGATATAGCAAAAACAAAAACTTTAGATAGATACTTGTTGTTTGCAAAAATATTTGCAATAATCTGACCTTTACTCATACACTCTCCCTTGTAAGGTTATAATTCAATTATATCACAGATTAGTAAAAAAGTCAATAGTTTTTATGCTTAATTCTTCCCTGTTAGGTTTGATGCAAACAGGGGTGAGCATTTAGACCCCAGGGCTGAACATCTTTAATTTGCGGCGATGTTCCTTGTATCTGGGGTCGTGTGAGCCAACTTCTTCCCAAAACTCAGCAGAATGGTCCATGTGGTTTAGGTGTGCCAATTCGTGTATAATTACATAATCGCGTAGTACCTCTGGTACTTGCATCAAGCCAATATTTAGTGAAATTGTGCGGTTAGATGAGCAACTTCCCCATCTAGTATTAGCGTGCGATAGACGCACATGGTCGTAGGAATAGCCAAACCTTTTGGCTAGATATTCTAGGCGATAAGGCAAGTACTCCTTGGCTTTTTTTGCTAGTAGTTTTTTCTTAGCATCTCTGGAGCGTTGCGACGCTGGGTCCTTGACGGGTAATTTCTCGCGAATTAAATCGCGGTTTTGATTGAGAAAACGCTTTGCTAGGAAGGTAGTAGTAAATTTTGGGACCGACATCTGGAGTCTTCCAGAGGTGGATATTGAAAATTTTAGCCCATTAGACCAAGGATTTTTGCGAACAACAACATCTCCAAACTCTTTATCTTGGATTATCATCAGTGGTATTGGTGGATTAGTTGGCTAAATCGCGCAGAACGCAAGAGAGTTGCTGAGAAAAGGTCTGCTTACCTGACAACACAATAGGCTTTTCTGAGTCTGCAGGAGCCTCTAGCTCTGCCATGCGGCGATCAAATTCTTCTTTGGCTTTGGCAACTGATTTGTAGCGGTTCTTGAGGCGGGCTTTGATAGTATTAACGCCAGTTTGTACCCAAATCAGAGAAGGATTGTAGTTTTGCTCAATCAGAAGTTTGCGAATCTCGTCGCGTTCTTCTTCTGTATTAAGCATACCTTCTAGTATAAGGTTTTGGCCAGAGCGAGCAATTAAATCTAAGATGTATAGCATCTTGTCTTTATCAAAACCTTGTTCCTCTGCGATGTCGCTAAGGTTGTAATATGGAGCCCTAAATTGTTGTGAAAACTTCTCGCAAAAAGTAGTTTTGCCACTGGCCGGGGCGCCAAAGACCAAAATTGCGCGTGGCTGCGAGAGTTGCTGTGATTTTTTACCTTCCATAATACCACTATTGTATCATAAAAATTTATAGAGTGGTAGAATTTGAGATAAGAATCTGAGATGGATAATAGAAAAACCAAGCGGCATAGTTTGCGATTTGTTGCCAGAATGGTGGAATTACCTCTGTGCTTGATAGAAAAGATACTGCTACGCAGATGTCGCAAGCCAAAAACAAAACAAACCCAATAAATGCAAAACGAGATGCGGGCGTACGCTTAAAGAAAAACCATTTGCCAGATAGATAGATATTAAATAGCAGTCCTAGCCCATAAAATCCTACCATCACATATAATGGATTTGTATGATTAAAAACAGATACGATAAAGATAATAATTGATGCTAAAATTGAGATGATAAAAATGTATGGGCGATAGTTTGATAGCCTAAAGGTGTGGACTAGTTGGACTAAACAAAAAGTTCCTACCCCAAAAATGGACACATTATTGATTGCTAGGATAATATCGGCAGTTAAGGTTAAAAAGAGTGCAAAGACTAAGAAGCCATCTTTTCTGAATTTAAGAAAAGAGTAAATTACACAAAGTGCAATACCAGATAGTTTGATTAGGGTAACAGGGGGAGAATTTGGCCAGATGATTCCAAGAATAGAAAAACTCATAAAAATTAGCACCCAGACAAAGAGCCAGGTACAATCAGATTTGTTTGAGAGGCTAAATAATTTTTTCATACAATTTGAAATGGCAGGGGCGGCAGGACTTGAACCCGCGACACCCGGTTTTGGAGACCGGTGCTCTACCAACTGAGCTACACCCCTAAAACTTTTTGGGCTTTTCTTTTAAAAAGAAAAGTCCCAACGAAAAGAAAATTAGCTCTATTTTTGAATTAGGCACATGTCCTAATTCAAAAATTGTATATAATTCTCTTTCCATTTTATAATATCATAATCTTAGTAAAAATAACAGCTAAAAAACATGGACTTTTTCATACAAAAACCATAAGTCTTATGCTATAATTAGAAAGATGAAAATACTAATGCTAGGTTGGGAGCTACCACCTCATAATTCTGGAGGTCTTGGTGTTGCCTGTCTTAATCTAGCACGTGCTTTGTCTAAAGATGGGTGTCAGATAGATTTTGTTGTTCCCTATGAGGCTCCGCATGATGATATTAAATTTATGCACGTTTTATCTGCAATGAAGCTAGATCCGCTTTTTCGCTATGGCGTGGGTGCTTATGACTCTAAATATGTGGATCAAGCGTTAATACCAGATGCTACAGAAGAACGTGCAATTAGTATTAGAGAAGTTCAGCACAATTACTGTGATTTTGTTAATAAATATCTGATGGAATATAAGCCAGACGTAGTCCATGCTCATGATTGGCTAACGTTTGAGGCTGGTGTCTTGGCAAAGAAAAATTATGGCATCCCTTTAATAGCACATGTTCATGCTACCGAATATGACCGTAGTGGAATGAACGGTGGCAATCCCGTAGTGCACGCCATAGAGCGTGAGGGGCTAATGATGGCAGACAAAATTATAGCAGTTTCACAAGCTACAAAAGATTTGATAGTAAAGAAATATCATATTCCAGGCGATAAAATTGACGTAGTTTACAATTCTCTTGATGAAGAATTTTTGAAAAGTGCCTATCATTACGATGACCAAGACTACCGTTATCTAGAGGCAATGAAATCGCTTGGATATACAGTTGTATCAACTGTTGGTAGATTTACTATCCAAAAAGGTCTAGGCAATCTGATGAGGGCTGCTGCTCGTGCTATTTCCAAAAATCCCAAGCTACTTTTTGTATTTGCGGGCGATGGTGAGCAGAGAGAAGAACTAGTAGAAATGTCAGCCAAATACGGAATATCAAAAAATGTAATATTCACTGGTTTTGTAAGGGGTAAACAACTACGCGATATTTATCAAGTTTCAGACATTTTTGTGATGAGCTCTATCTCTGAGCCATTTGGTCTTACTGCGCTTGAGGCGGCGCATCATGGCAACGTCCTAATTATCACCAAGCAATCTGGTGTAGCAGAGGTAATAAGAAGTTCTATGGAGTATGATTTTTGGGATGTAGAAAAACTTGCCGATGAAATTATAGCCATCTCAAAGAGTCAGGCACTTAGTAATACCCTGAGAGATGGAATTAAGCGTGAATATCGTCGTATATCCTGGTCTGATATTGCCGAAAAAATTATATCGGTGTATAATGAAGTAGATAAGCATAAGGAGTTTTGTTGATGCGAGCGATTTGTCTGTATTTGCATATCCATCAGCCTTGGCGGTATCGCAGGTATAGCATTTTTGATGTCGCACACAATCATAACTATTGGTACGAAAAAGATTATTATGACAAACAGAATAATGAGAGAATATTTCGCAAGGTAGCAAAAAAATCTTATCACCCGATGTTAGATTTGATAGAGCGCAATATCAAGCGCTACCCTGGTTTTAAGGTATCTTTATCTATTACTGGTACATGGCTAGAACAGGCCTTAGAATGGGAACCATCGCTAGTAGAACAAATTCGTCGCTTAGTTTCTACTGGCCAAATAGAGATTGTAGGAGAAACATATTATCATTCCCTAGCATTTTTCTACAACAGAGATGAGTTTAATAACCAAGTTAAGATGCACTCTGATGTTATAGCAAAAATTTTTGGTGTCCGTCCTAGGGTGTTTCGTAATACTGAGTTTGCATATAATGATGAGCTTGGCAAATGGGCTGATGAGATTGGTTATTCTGCTGTGCTTGCAGAAGGTTGGGACAAAGTGCTTGGCTGGCGTAGCCCTAATCACGTTTACAAAGTTCCTGGCGCTTCTCGTACCAAACTACTACTAAAAAATTACCGCCTTTCTGATGATATTGCTTTCCGCTTTTCTGATCGCAATTGGAAGGAATGGCCACTTACTGTAGATAAATACCAGAATTGGCTAAATATGGATAGTTTGCGTGGTAATCTAATAAATCTATTTATGGATTTTGAGACGTTTGGCGAGAATATTTGGCAAGATACCGGTATTTTTGAATTTATGGATAGTTTGATTTATTCTTGGCTAAAAGAATATGACAATAAGTTTGTAACAGTATCAGAGGCTTGTAAAATAGAAGAGCCTGTAGATGAGCTTTCTATGCCAGAAACTGTTACTTGGGCCGATACAGAGCGCGATTTGTCAGCTTGGCTAGGTAACGAAATGCAGCACGAGGCAGAAAATACTTTATATACAATGCGCCCAGACATTATCGCTTCTGGTGATGCAGACCTAATCAGCGACTGGCGCAGGCTTACTACCTCAGACCATCCTTATTATATGTGTACAAAGTATTGGAATGATGGTGATGTGCATGCCTATTTCTCGCCATTTGACTCGCCATTTGACGCATTTATGTATTATATGAATGTGGTGCGCGATTTTGAGTGGAGATTACAAAACCTAAAATCTTTTCATAGCTAAAAAGGCGTAATTTAAGTGTAAACACTGTATGTACTAAAAATCCCCTGCCTAGAGGGGAGATTTTTAGCGTTTCTTTTCTTTAACTTCGTTGCGTCCAAGATTTTTCTTTGTCTCTGTAAAGACGACATGTTTTCTAAGGACTGGATCGTATTTGCGAAGAGAAAGCTTGTCAGGTGTATTCATGGTATTTTTCTTAGTGTAATAAGCACGAATACCAGATTCTTCAGAAACTAGCCCGACTAATTTGCGTTTAGTATTATTCTTCTTTGCCATATTGTTCTATATTTTATCACAGATTATAAAATTTGTAAATACAGATTAGGGCCTTAGTTTTTTGGAAATATAACGTAGGTCTTGAGCCATTTTTCTAAATCCTCTGCATTGTTATAGTATTTTGCATCTGTATCTGAATCTGCGTGTAAAGCTTCTGCCACTTTGCCACTGCTGACTATTAGGATGGAAGGAAAATATTTGATATATTCTCTAATGTTTGTATTTACAGTATCTTGCCAATAGATTCTATAATATCTAAATTTGAGATTGTCAGAAAAACTAGAAAGCATTTCTCTCATCTTGGCGGTAGTAATACAGCCGGGATTATCTACCATCAGAACAAAAGATTGTTTCTCTGATAGCATGGTATTATATTGCTCTGCCGAAATATCTATCGCCTCACTAACACCATAGTTGCTAGGACCAAGCTCTATTGGGGTTAAGCTATCAAATGGTCTAGCAAAGACGAGTATCATTATTAGAGCAGCCAAGACGATTCCAGCTATTGTGCTTATTGGTGCCCAGATGTGTTTTTTCTGCCCACTCTTCATAAATTATATTTTGGTTAGGTTAGAAAAATCTATTTCGTGATATGGAACCTTCCAGAAAGCGTAGTATGTGGTGCCATCTTTTAGCGTCTCTTTGATCTCTATCTTGTTTTTGCCATCATAATTCCAGTATCCACCGATGTCATAGATTTTGTTGGTATCCCAACCAAGTTTAACTAACATTTTCTTCATCATGCCAGCATAGCCACCGCCACCACACATCAAGAAAATGTTTTTGTCCTTTGGAAAGAGATCAGTGATGATTTGCATGGCTTCTCTATAATTAGCGATATAATTATCTCCTTCTATTCTAAATAGTGTAGGACCAGAATATGGCTCGCCGACTGCTTCTGGTAAACCTACTACCTGGGAAATATATGGATATGGTACCACCTCAAAACCTTTGATCATACCAGAAAGATAGCTATCGCCATCTATATTCTCATATTTAGCAGGGTCTTCTAGCATACGCAAATCATAATATACGCTATCTGAGCGACCTAGATATTTGTCTATGTTGGACTCGTTGATGTTTTTGTCTATGCCTAACTCCCCACGTTGGCCTTCGCTTAGTTCTGGCTTGGGTAGAGTGGGCAAATGCTCGCCAGAGTTCCAAATTAAACAGCCTGCCAAAAGTCCTACAGCCAAAGCCACCACGCTTGCAATAATAATGCTTGTTGCTTTGTTTTTCATATTACCTCGCTTAATTAATTATAATTATTATATCATACCTTCTATGAATTCTCTTACGCTTGTCTAAAATATCTGTTGTGATATGATTAAAACTAGGTGGAATGTTCTTTAAGAAGGAGGGATGATTATGCATATGATAGAGCAGACAGGCAAGATGAATACTTTTGTTAGTAGTTTATATCTGTCCAAAGAAACGTCAGATGAGATATTGGAATATAATAAAAAAGTCCGCGGCATAGTTGATCCAGATAACTACAGCTCACACCTTTTGGATACTTATCTGGATCTTCTGTTGATAGCTAGGACTTTGCATTATTCCTTGGATGACGTAGAGAGACTTGACCTTGTGGACATGCTTAAGGAAGGTGTAGATAATGGTTGGAGTAGCATTGATCCATTATGTATCATTGATACTCACCTTGATGTCTTTTTTGTAAGATATGCACCGAAAAAACTTAATGCCCATAGTTGGTCGGAGCTAACACAAGCTTTTGCCGAGAAGGGTTATTTAAGGCCGTTTGAGCCTAGTGCTGGACTCCTGCTTTTGCCGGAGCTTGATTATTGCTTTAAGACAATTCTTGAGAATTGGAACTATACAAGTTCGGATTATTCTCTGGATATCAAGGCGATCTCTTGTTTTTGTCCCAAGAACAATTATCAATATGAAAGTGTAAACAGAGTATATTTTACTATTGATGATGTTGCCAGGATGGCCAGGTATTTTAAGCTTATTGGCCTTGGAATTCTTGGGAATAAAATAATAAGCTGTGGTTATAATAGAAGTTTAGTGGCAATTGCAGATGGTAGCTTTGTGGATTTTATTCTTAGCGATAAGGCTCTTTGTCGTCAAATTTCCACGGTAGAAGTAATGAAGGCAATAGATAATATCTATCTTGGTAAGTCAGTAGTGATAAGCGTTTAATCATTCCACCCCATACCCCAAGGCTTAACCTTGGGGTATTTTATTTTAGAAAGCCATTTACAATTTGTGATTCGGCTTGTTCCCTAGATAGACCTAAAGTCATAAGCTTAGTTAATTGTTCGCCAGCAATTTTGCCAATTGCTGCTTCATGGATTAATTCCGCATCTAGGTTTCTTGCGTCTAACGCTGGCAATGCCAAAACAGAGCCATTGTCCATCAGAATAGCATCACACTCACTATGGCCTTTACATTTGGCAAGACCGATGATATTTGATTCAAACTGTTGACGCGAAATATCTCTAGCTACGGAGCGAGAAATAATATTGGCGCTGGTATTATCTTCTAATAAATTGATTTCATACTTAGAAGTTGCGCTTTGTCTGCCATGAGTAAATAATTTTTCATTGATGAGAATTTGTGAACCTTGTCTTAGCTCTGCTTTGGTAGTGCGAACAGTAGAATCCACACCCTTAATTTGCTCCATTTCTAACTCTGCATAACTTCCTTCTTCTAGAAACAATTCTGTGGTAGGGTTTAGAATTTTTCCCTTGCTTGGGCCTGCACCGTAATGCTTTTCTATGTATTTTATCCTTGCATTCTTTCCAATATAAAATCTATGTATTCCATCATGAATTGAGTCATCTGTCCCACAGTTATAGATTCCACATCCGGCAACAATGGTAACTTCTGCGTCTTCACCAATATAAAAATCATTGTAGACGGTTTCTTTGTAGCCACTAGCATTGATAATTACTGGTATATGTACTACTTCACTAATAGTTTTTGGCGCTATTGTAATTTTAAGCCCATCGCCGCTTGGTCTTGATTCTACTTTTATATTGTTGCTACTTTTTCTGCCAATAGATTTTCCGTTCAGACGAAAATTGTAGGCGCCATCTGGAATACTATTGATGTTGGCTACTTCTTTTAGCAAATCTGCCTCTATTTGGTCTAAATCCATCATTTGTTTTTTCCCTCTATCTCACGTAACATTTTGTCAGCTGGACCAGTTTTTGCAATTTTGCCATTGTCTATTAGTATGATTTTGTCGGCTATTTCCATGATTTTTCTTTGATGTGATATGACTACAATAGAGCTATCCTTGATATCTTTACGCATTTTGCGAAAAATCTTGATTAGGTTATCAAAACTCCAAATATCTATACCAGCTTCAGGCTCGTCAAAAACAGTAAGCTTGGCCTGCCTGGCCAGAACTGATGCTATTTCTATTCGCTTTAGCTCTCCACCAGAAAGAGACGAATCAACCTCGCGGTCTAAGTATTCTACGGGCTCTAGGCCTACATCTTTTAATAATTTTGCAATTGCTAAATCATCTATTGCAACAAGAGCCTCTTCGCTAGTTAGCGCCACTTGGAGCAAATCTCGTACGGTTACGCCCTTAAATCGTACTGGCTGTTGAAAAGAATAAGAAATTCCTTGCCTGGCTCGCTCTGTTATGGATAAATTTGTGATGTCTTGCTTTTTGCTAGATTTGCTGGTAAAAAATATGTGTCCAGATGACGGTTTCTTGATGCCAGCGATGATTTCTGCCAAGGTAGATTTGCCACTGCCGTTTGGTCCGGTAATAACTATCAACTCGCCTGGTTTAATATGCAGCGAGATATCTTTGATAATATCTGTTTTGTGCTTTTTATCTATTATGCTGTATTTGATATTTTTTAACTCTAACATATCTATATTTCCTATTTTGTGTGATATAATATAGGAAGTGCCGCGATAGCTCAGTTGGTAGAGCACTTCTGTGGTAAGGCGAAGGTCTGACCCCTGAACGCTAAACAGGCATTTTAAGTACATTATATCACATGCCGTCATAGCTCAGTTGGTAGAGCGTCGCCATGGTAAGGCGAAGGTCACCAGTTCAAACCTGGTTGACGGCTCCATCTATTCTTATTGTCAGTAAAAAAGGACCACCATTTGGCGGCCCTTTTTGGGTGCTTTTACTTCTCTCGCATCTGATAGTTTGTATCACAGTCTATCAGATGCAGCATAATTTGTCCAAACTTGGGATCAAATTGTGTTCCCAAGTTTTTCTCAAATTCTGCTCTTATTACGTTTCTTGGGAGTACATCTCTGTAGCTCCGTTTGGATGCCATGGCATCGTAGGCATCCGCACACGCAATAATGCGTGCGATTTCGGGGATTTCTTCCCCTTTAAGGCCCTCTGGATAACCCTTACCGTCATATCTTTCATGATGATAATGAGCTCCAATAGCTAAGTTGGGTGAGGACGAGATTTTTTTCAGAATTTCATTCCCCTTAGCAGGATGAGTTTTGATAATATCGTATTCCTCATTTGTTAATTTGCCATTTTTATTAATAATGGCATTGGGAATACCTATTTTACCAACATCATGCAGTAGTGCGATTAAATAGATTTCATCGCAGAGCTGCTGACTCTTGCCTGCTACCTGCGCTATCATGCGCGAGTATTTTGCTACACGATTGGAATGTCCGTTCGTATAGCTGTCTTTGGCATCTATCGCCTCTGCTAATGCAGAGGCCGTTTCTGCCAGCATCTTTTTGGACAGCTCTTCTCTACTTCTGAGCATGTCCAGTTGTCTTCTATGAGCGGCCTTTAGCTCTTCGTTTATATCAAATAATGAGAATGAGTAAAGAACCGCTGTCATAGCGACAACTGTTAGACCAGTAAGCGACACCGTATGGAATATAAACTGGCTAACAGATGCCATTATTGGCATTACAATAAATAATACCAGAGGAATAACCATCCTCCTGACAAAATGATTATAATGCCAAATGATTTCTACTAGCTGCAATAATAATGCTAGCACAGGTATTACATATGCAATGGCATTATATGGTGATCTCACGTATGTATTTGTATTATCGTAATGATAATACAAACCTGTGAATTGTGAGATCGCCAAAACTAATGCGCCCACGAGTAGTATGATGTCTACCACTTGTAGCACGCATGGTATTTTGCATCCATTCTTATCCCTCATAAACATATCTTTAACGTATGAGTTAAAGATATAGATTATTACCAGGAATAGAAAGTATGCCAGTAGTTTACAACTCCTGGCCAAAATCAGACCAGTTAGGGTAACATTGCCATCGTACAGGCGTGTTACCTTGTTTGCAACCTGCAAGATAGCAGAAGCAAAAGCCAGCCCAATTAGCTGCATTTTCATCCTCTTAGGGATGGATTCATTAACTGCTGACAATAGTATCAGCACTAATGAAGCCCCACAAGAGAAAGCCATGATAAAATACTCCATATTATCCCCCTTTCAGGACTCATTTTTTAAGTTACAAGCATAAAAAGCACCCCATAACTATATTATAGCACAAACACTATAAAAAGTCAAGTATGGTAGAGGTTATTGGCGTTTTTTTGGTTGGACTTTGTGCATGGGATTCTTCTCTATCATTCTTACGCGAATAAATAGCCAAATATTGATAATGCCCATAAAGATAAAGACGATTCCGTGCATGGTAGTAGTAAAGAAACTGGCCTCTGCCCCGCCCAAAATGCCATAAACTATACCATAAATTATACAAAGGCCACTTAGCGCTATTATAATATTTCTAGAAGGTCTATATGTCTCTACTTTGATAGCTTGTATAATGTTTTGAATACCATCTATAATTGTAGTAGCAGAAACCAATACTCTATCTACATTAATTCTAAACTCACTATCTACAATCATCATACAACAATAGATAATTAAGGCGATAACAAGTATTGCTATAATAACACGTTGCAAAGTGTTTATAAATGAACGCTCACCTCGCATGACATTAAAGAACCACTCAATCGCAAAGGCGTAGGCAATCAAGATGCTAAAAATTACAAATAGTGGGAATAGTCCAGGCATATAGATAAGGGATAGTCCTTCAAAAATAAGAAAAAGACCAAACAATAAATCATTGCCACCTACAAATTTTAGGGTAGAAATTGATTTATCAATGATTTTGTCTCTACGCTCACGGTTTCTCATAGTGTTGGTATTATTTTAACATAAAAGTAGTGGTTTTTGGTTGGAGGTTGGAAGGCGTCGACTTCGGAGGAGGTTGGACATCGCTTTGCTGGAGGTTGGAAGGCGTCGACTTCGTCGACTCCTCTGGGGCGTCGCTTCGGGAAAGCTCGTGCGAGCACGGCTTTTCACTCAGCTCCTACCAGGATCGAACCTACGGTTCGCTCTCCAACCTCTCGTAGGGATCAAAATAGTAAAATAATCCCCTGCGGGGATTCTTTTATTATTTTGGTGCTGGAGGTTGGACTCGAACCAACGATGGGGGAACCCCGGCAGATTTACAGTCTGCTGTCATAGCCACTAGACGACTCCAGCAATAATGGAGCCGCGAGTCGGACTTGAACCGACGACCTGCCGCTTACAAGGCGGCTGCTCTACCAACTGAGCTATCACGGCATATAAAAATACAACTTATAGTAATCATAATATCAAATTTTATAGATTATCGCAATAGTTTATTGAATTTTATGATTAATATTAACTTTTCTGACGGGTTTTTTTATGGTTGGTTGAGGGACGGGGCGCCTTAGTGGAGTTTGTATTCTTTTACTAGTAGTCATGCGCATATTGACAGGTCTATTGCGACGAATAATCCGGCGAGATGCAATATGCTTTCTTTTCTTTGCATCTACAGCAATTTGTTCTTCTATTCTGGCGGTGGTAGCTGCAATAGCCTCTGTGTCTTCGGCAGCTTCATGAATTGCCAGTATTAATTTTAGTGTGCTTACACTAGGATCCAGAGAATAAGCCGACTCTAGTGCGTCTAATGCTGCCTTGCGATTGCCGATTTTTTCTTGTGCCTTAGAGAGTGCAATATAGCGCGCAGGGACATCACCTTCTAAATCTATTGCTTGCTGAAACGCCATGGCTGCTTTTTCATACTCACCTGTTTCTAGGTAGATTAATCCCGCATTGTGTAATGATGACGCATTATCGTCTAGTGATTGTGCAATTTCAAAACATTCAATCGCCTCATCATACTTTTGTCCTTTGGCGTATAATATTCCCAAACGGTTGTAAGCGGCGGCATTTTTCTCATCTAATTTTAGGATGGCTAGTAGTGCCTTTTCTGCGCGCAAAGGTTTTCTCTCACGCATGGAGGTCTGTGCTATGCCCCATAATTTCTTTACCTGTACAGATGATTGATTCTCTTCTGTATCTGATTTCTTTCTGATGATAGGAAAAACAAAAACAATATATATACAAATCAAAAGAATCGCAAAGATGCCTAGCATAGTATTATTTTAGCATAAATCCGCTACGATATGAAGTTTAATATTACCGTTTTTCCTTAGATTGTCATATAGCAACAGTAGCTTTGGAATTTTTTTAATAAATACATCGTTTCTGGTTTTGAAATATGATTTGTAAGCTATTTCTATGGCAGATTGACAAATTTTAAGAACAAAAGCCCGGGCATTTTCTTTCTTTTTATATTCTTTGTCTTTGGTTATTTCATTACTTAAACTTACTAGTTCGCTATCTGTGCAAGCCAAAAGTTTACGAGCATAGACTTTGATATTCTCTTGGGCGTCTATTGGTTTTTCTAAAATGTTTTTTTCTTTGTAAATATATAAGTCTGCACGTGAAATGACAGTTTTTAGCAACCCAGAGATAGAATTTACTGCAAAAATGATATGATAATTCTCTGATGGCTCTTCTAGGAATTTTAGAAAAGCATTTTGCGCGGCAATGCTCATTTTTTCTGCGTTAAAGACCGTAATATAAAAGTTGTCTACTTGTTTTGTAATACATTGGTTAATAGTATCCCTTACTGCATCAATTCCAATTTTGTCTTTGTCATCAGGATGTATAGACAATGTTTCTGGAAGGTTTATTAACTCTATATTTGGTAAAACAAAAATAGAGAACCCGGAATTTTTGATATACTCATTGATTCTATTAGTGTCTGTAAAAAACATTTTATTCCTTGATATCTGGAATTATATCATAAAAATCAGAAGGGATTGGGGCCTCAAATGTTTTGCGAACACCGGTTTCTGCGCCTGGTATTGTAATTTCTAATGTTTTTGCGTGTAAAAGTAATCTACTTACCCACTTATTTTTATCTGGCTCTCCATATACCTTATCTCCAAGTATCGGGCAACCTAAGAATCTTAGATGCACTCTTAGCTGATGTGTCCTTCCGGTAATTGGTTTTAGTTCTAAGAGCGATAATTCTAGGCCTCTTGAACTGCCAGACCAAATAACATTATATTCCGTCTGAGATGGTTTGCCAGTTGGTGATACCTGAAAAGTTGTAGGATGTTTATAATTTCGTTCTATTGGTAAGTCTATCATAGCATGGTCTAGTTTTGGCTTCCCTAAGACAATGGCGTAATAAGTTTTATGAGCTTTTCTTTCTTGGAATTGCTTGCGAAGCATAGATTGGGTTGCTTCATTTTTTGCCAATATAACTACTCCAGACGTATCCCTGTCAAGACGATGAACTAGCAAACCATAATCCTCTAGTGTGGCCTCCTTAGTATATTCCCCTTTTGCCATTGAGAGTAATCCGGCAGGCTTATTAATCACCAAGACATTATCATCTTCGTAAATAATAAGTTTGCGGATATCCGGCGGAACGTCTCTTTTAGGAATATCACACACTACATCAGGCAGGCAAGACACCATTTCGCCGTCTTTTTCGTAACTTAGTAAAATACTATAATTTGGCTTTGTGATTCTTTTTCCATCAACAGAAACATAGCCAGATTTGATAAAATTTTGCAAAGTAGAACGATTATACTCAGGAAGAATCTCGGCTAGGTATAAGTCTAGCCGAGTACGGTTTTCTTTTTTGTCTTTATCCAGAAATATCACGTCGCCATTTTTGACGCGTGACATTTCTGGTTTAGAAAACTTCTTTCCTGTGATAATCATTGAAAATTATTGCTTTTTCTCAAAGACCATCTGCTCATCTTCAACATCTATAGTGATTTTACCATCCTTGTAGGTATAATTAATTTCTTCGTTGGTCTTTTCAGACTTGATGGTCTTTTCGTTAAATACTACGTCTTCTTTCTCACTACCACCAGAAAGGTTTGTTTTACCAGTCATATTATCATTTACGGTGATGCTAGGGCTAACACCAAGGCCTTTCATGATAGAAAGCACAAATGATTGGCTTGTTCCATCTTTTAGTACGTCTACAAGCTCATATTCACCGGCAGGAATCTTGTCCTTAAAAGCACCGCAAAGTCCCATAATGACAAAAGTCAAAACAGCAACTACAGCTACACAAATGATACAGATAAACACTGGCTTACTTTTGTTACATTCTTTTTTGGCTACTTTTTTGGAATCTGCTTTTGTGCTTTTTTCTGTGGGCTTTTTGTTGTCTGCTTTTTTAGTATCTTTAGCTTTTTTCTCAGCCATTGAAAAATCCTTTCGGTTAGTTTTCTTAATTATAACATACTATTTTTTAGTTTTTATGATAAAATATAGCCATGGGGTATTAGCTCATTTGGTAGAGCGCTTCCATGGCATGGAAGAGGTGAGGAGTTCGAATCTCCTATACTCCACCACTTTTATTATGAAAACTATTTTAACTGGTGTCAGAGTCAATAGTGAGCCCACGCTTGGAAACTTTCTAGGTGCTATATTGCCTATGGTTAGGCTTGCCAATGAGTATAGTCAGCAAGGATGGCAGGTCAATATTTTTGTGCCAGACTTACACTCTATCATTTCTGAAGTAGATGGCGATTTTCAAAAAAATCTAGTCAATTCTATCAAATATTACCTTGCTGCAGGTCTTAGAATTAATGAGAATATCCACATTTACCGCCAAAGTTATGTTCCAGCTCATAGTGAGATGGCCTGGATACTCAATTGCGTAGCTACTACAGGCGAGCTTGGCCGGATGATTCAATTCAAAGAAAAAAGCGCTGGGCAAAAGTCTGTCAACGTTGGCATCTTTGATTATCCTGTGCTTATGGCTGCAGATATCTTACTTTATTCCGCAAATTACGTTCCTGTTGGAGAAGACCAATTCCAACATATTGAGCTTACTCGTGATATTGCAATTAGGGTAAACCACAAATTTGGAGATATTTTTGTAATACCAGAAAAATCAGCTGATCAAGCAAAATTTATGGGAATAGTAAATGGTGATGGAATTAGAATTCGTGATTTAACCAACCCAGAAAAGAAGATGAGTAAATCTACTATTGGAGATAATAGTAAGATTATGCTTCTAGACAATCCAGAAAAAGCTGCCAAAAAAATTATGTCTGCCACTACAGATTCATACGCTAATATTAAGTATGACATGCTTAATCAGCCAGGAATATCTAATCTTCTTCAGATAGAATCTTTGCTTACTGGTGTGCCACTACAAGAGGTTATTTCTACTTGGGCCGGAGAGAGTCATTACGGAGATCTCAAGAAAAAGGTTGCAGAGAGTGTCTCTACATTTCTTGCAAATTTTCAGGCAGATTTTCAGGCTATATCAGACGAGCAAATTTACGAATTACTAGAGGTAGGAGAAGCCTACGCAAACGATGCTGCTGATGCTAAATTGCTTCAATTACAAAAAGCATTCAAATTGCGTTAGAAGAGGCAAGAATGGTATCTGATAAAAACTTTTACTTTGGTTTTGAAATAGAAAAAACCTTACCAAACGGGCTTGGTAGAGCTGGTGTTATTCATACTCCACATGGCGATATCAAGACGCCTGCCTTTATGGTGGTAGGAACAATGGGAGAAGTAAAAAATGTTTCGCCCAAAGACTTACATCAAATAAAAGCTCAAGCAATGCTTTCTAATGGATACCATTTACGCAAGAAATCCCATAAAATTGCAGAGTCTGGTGGGCTTGCAAGCTATTCTGGATGGAATGGACCAACACTCACAGATTCTGGTGGTTTTCAAGTAATGTCGCTTGGATCTGGGTTAGGCAAGGTTGTATCAATGGAACGTGCTCAATTAGAAGGTGGCGTTAAAGCTGATGGTACAACGCAGATTAAGGCCACTAACACCGCACACAAAGATCGCTTAGCCAAGGTTTCAGACAAAGGTGTAGACTTTATTGATCCATTTACTGGCGAGCCGGATTTTATTGGTCCAGAAGAGTCTATGCAAATTCAATGCAGAATTGGAGCAGATATACACATGGCATTTGATGAGCTTACTTCTTTAGCTGACACTTATGAGTACAATGTAGAAGCGCTAAAACGCACAGAAAAATGGGCCAAGAGAAGTCTAAATGAGCATTTAAAACACCGTGACGACCTTGGTTATAGACAATCCCTTTATGGAGTACTCCAAGGTGGTAGATGGGAGGATTTACGCCGTAAAACTGCCAAAAAATTAGGCAAAATGGAATTTGATGGTTTTGGCCTGGGTGGTGCTTTTCTAAAAGAAGACTTGGGTGATATTCTGCGTTGGTGCAATGAGGAGTTGCCTGACAATAAGCCTCGTCATCTGCTTGGCCTTTCACATCCAGATGATATTTTTATTGGCGCAGAAATGGGCGCAGATACCTTTGATTGTGTAGCTCCTACTAGAGAAGCAAGGCATGGTAAGCTATATTCTGCACATGGTGAATATAATTTACGCAAATATAATCAATCTACTTTACCGCTAGATGAAAAATGTGATTGTCCTACTTGCAAAGCTGGATATACTAGAGGTGATTTACGTGCCCTCTGGAAATCAGGCGATCAAACAAAGAAAAAAGAATTCTATAATCTTGCATCTATGCACAACGTTAGATTTATCATTCGTCTTACAGAGAATATTCGTAAATCAATCATAGGTGGCTACTTTGAAGAATACAAAAATGACTTCTTGAAGAATTATTATGGTTAAGTTATAATATAACCATGTCAAGGTCTATCAATGTTAATGTAGATACAAAAACTTTTGTAAGATTTTGGATTATTATTGCCATATTAATTATTTTTGCAAGTCTATTCAGTATCGCACTTCCAGCATTAATAATTATTGGTATTGCACTCTTCTTTGCGGTTGCTTTGATGCCTCTTGTCAAAAAAATAGATAAAAAATTTCACAAAAACAGGTCCAAACCTGGTCTTTCCGCTGGTCTTGTAGTGGGTGGTCTTGCTGTAGTAATTCTAGCTGTGGTTGCAATAGTTGGTCCTGTCGTCTTAAGAGAAACCGCACATTTTGTTTCTACAGCACCAGAACAAATACAACACACAATTTCTAGCTGGGATGGACTTAATGAGATTGGAAACAGTTTTGGCATCCACGATGCCAAAACTCAAATTATCAATTTACTAAAGGATTGGTCGCAGTCATTTCTTAGCTCATTCCCTACTACCGTTCTGTCTAGTGTAGGCACAATAGTCAATTTTCTTACAGCCACAATTCTTGTTATAGCACTTACAATACTTTTTATTACCCAAGGCCCACAAGTGTTGAATTCTTTCTTAAGTGTGATTGATAACAAAAATGGTCGTGCATCCAAAATCTGCCGCAAATTGGTAAATAGATTTGCAGACGTAATATCGCGTTATGTTACGGGGCAACTCACTGTAGCAATACTAGATGGTCTTGTTGTAGGTATATCAGTATTTGTTATTACAATTCTGTTTGGTATTTCTTCAGGCCTAGCAATTCCAATGGCTATGATTGCGGCAATTTTCTATTTAATTCCTCTTTTTGGTCCAATTATTACTGCTATTACAGTATCTATGATGTTATTCTTCTCTAATCCTTGGGCAGGACTTTCCTTCTTGATTTTCTATATTGTATACGAACAAATAGAAAATAATGTTATTGCTCCACGCATCCAAGGCAATTCTATGAACCTACCACCGCTTATTATCCTTATCTCTATTGTACTTGGCATGTATATGTTTGGCCTACTTGGAGCAATTATATCTATCCCAATTGCGGGCATTGTTAAGGTATTGATAGAATCTTATCCAGAAATCAAAGCTATCAAAAACGCTTCAGAGCAAGATTAATCTATATATTCCCAAATTACACCATCTGCACTATCTAGTATTGATATGTTCTTTGATGCTAGCTCTTCTCTAATTTTATCAGACAGTGCGTAATTCTTTTCTAAGCGAGCATTGTGATGTTTTGATATAATCTCTTTTAGCTCATCAGAGATATCTGGTGCTGATTCTACAAGTTTTAAGCCAAATAACCTGTCTACATACTTCCAATCATCTAAGCTAAGTGTGCTATTGTCTATAAGTGCCATTAACTCAGCTGAGTTAAGGTTGTTATTAACTATCTCCAGAGCTTGCTTCTGAGAAAAAGAGGAGTTTTTGAGGTCTTCTTGATAAAGTCGCGCAATCCTGTTACGCCAGTTTAGCCTGCGTGTTTTTGCTGCTTGCAAATCGTCAAAAGAGAAATTTCTCCTGCCGCGATAATGCCCCTGGAGGACCCACATCTTAAAATCAAGTGGGCTGAATTCTTTATCTTTTAAATCTGCTAGAGTATAGGTGTTGCCAAGTGATTTTGAGATTTTTTCTCCATCAATTGTAATAAAATCACAATGAAGCCAAAACTTGGCTAACTCCGTATCGTAAGCAGCCTCTGTTTGGGCAATTTCATTGGTGTGATGAACTGGAATGTGATCAATTCCGCCTGTATGAATATCTATGGGAATATCTAGCTCTGTCTTAATGATTGTAGAGCATTCTAAATGCCAACCAGGATAACCAGGTCTTCCTAAATAATCCCAGCGCATAGCGTGATTCTCGCCTGGTTTGATAAATTTCCAGAGGGCAAAATCTGAGACGTTTTTCTTTTCGTCACTAAATTTAACCCTAGCTCCAGCGCGCATTTGGTCTAAATCTAAATTAGCAAACTCGCCATATTTTTGGAATTTACTTGTGTCAAAATAGATACCATCAGAGGTTTCGTAAGTAAAACCCCTCTGTGTTAGCAAATCTACTAGGTTGATGTCTTCTTGAATATAATCTGTAGCGCGAGCAGTCTTTTGTGGTTCTACTAAGTTTAGAGACCTAAAATCATCCTTAAATATTTTTATGTATTTCTCCGCAATCTCCCAGACGGTTTTGCCCTCTTTTTTGGCTCCTTTTTCTAATTTATCCTCTCCCTCATCTGCATCAGATGCTAAATGCCCAACATCTGTAAGATTTAGTACACGGTTTACCTTGAAGCCATTTAGTGTAAGCATCCTAATTAATAAATCCCAATAGATGTAAGAAGTATAGTTGCCGATATGTGGATAGCTATACACGGTAGGGCCACAGGTGTATATTTTAACATTTTCTGGATTCTGAGGGACAAAATCTTCAATTGTTTTAGATAACTGATTATATAATTTGATGTTATTCATTATCGCTTTCCGTATTCTCTGCTTTTTCTATTGCGTAAATCGCCGATATAATCTCGTGAACAGTCTCGTCATAGTCTAAGTCGTACGTCCTAAATCCAGAGGCATAAGGGTGTCCACCACCACCAAAATATTCGGCCAACTTGTCTGAGTATGGAAACTTGGAAGATGTGCGAATTTTGCCAGTTACCTTGCCATCTGGGTATGTCTTAATTGCCACGGCAATTTCTACCCCTTCCACCATCCTAAGCTCCTCTAATATCAAGACATTTGGATTGTATTCGTCTGAGTATTCAGAAATATCATCCCATGTAATATGGACAGTGGCAAGCTTGCCATCTAAATAGTACTGAACGCGTTTGATTAAATCTGCCTTATAATCTAAAATGCGTGGTGATTTTTTCATGTAATCACGGCGATGTTCATCACATTTGGCTACGTCTACACCTCGTCTCAATAAATCAGCCACAAGTTCATAGGTATCGGCAGAGACGCTAGGAGATACCATTCCTAGTGTATCAGACATAATTCCATAATAGAGATATTCACAGGCTTTTTGCTCGCGCTCATGGTCCTCTGGGCTTAATTTATCCGGATTTTTGGATAAAAGATTTTGTTCTGAGGCAATTTTGTAGATTAAATCACAGCAAGCTGGCAATGTTTGGATTAATCCTTGATGCGCAAAACTTAAATCATCATCTGTCTCGTGATGGTCTAGTACAAAAATTGGGCTACGCTCTAACCTATTTTTTATTGTTGGCTCATCTAATAATTTGCTTAGCAAAATTTCTGCGGCAGTATCTACGATAATATAACCATCAGCATTAAAATCAAATTCATTTGTTACTCTGGACCAATCATCAAAATACCTAAGATATTTTGGGATATCTACAGGACAGTACAAAGATATTTCATGATTACTTAAAAGATAGTCCAATGCAAGCGCAGAACCAAGAGAGTCGCCATCGGGGTTTTCGGCCTGGATGATAGATAATCTTTTTTTGTCCTTCAAAAAATCGGAAAATGAATTATACATAAGATAATTATATCATAGCATATGGTCTTCCCACTCCAAATAATTCTCACTACAGTAATTTTAAGTCATACAGGTTTAGCCTTGTCAAAATTATATCTACAGGGCATCCTTTAAGAAGCTTGGCTATATGCAGCCCACGGGCCGGCTTGTGTCGCCTGTCTGTCGCTACGCGCCAGAATCTACGTCATTCGGAAATAGAAAGCAAGCTTTCATTTCCTCATTTCCTTGGTTCGTTACA
>JAFRAV010000029.1 GCA_017405225.1 Candidatus Saccharimonadota bacterium
GTTTGACTATATGCAGAACCACGGGCAATATAGCGCTAACGAGCGCTATGCTATCGCGTAGTGTCCCTGTAACGAACCAAGGAAATGAGGAAATGAAAGCTTGCTTTCTATTTCCGAATGACGTAGATTCTGGCGCGTAGCGACAGACAGGCGACACAAGCCGGCCCGTGGGCTGCATATAGCCAAGCTTCCTAAAGGATGCCCTGTACATATAATTACCAGAGAATTATTTGGACTGGGAAGACTGACTGTTATTTGGATTTAATAATTGGAAATGGCACACCTTCGCGTCCTGATACACCTTCTAATAACCAGAAGTTTCTTTCGCTATTTCCCCACCCACATGCTGGTGGCATACCATATTCTAGCATTTCCACAAAATCCATATCTAGCATTTGCGCCTCGCTGTCGCCTGCATCGCGCATAGCTTGTTGCTCTTTGAATCTTTCTAGTTGATCTAGCGGATCGTTTAGCTCTGAGTAACCGTTGCCCATTTCTGTCCCGGCAATAATAGGGTGGAATCTTTGTGTTACTAACGGATTCTCTGGTACTAGTTTGGCTAGTGGGCTGAGGGCTAGCGGCTCTTCTATTAGCCAATATGGACCAGCTGATTTTTTGCGAATGATTTTCCAGATAGAATCAATCAAACGTGCGTCAGATGCCACTTCTAGTGTATGTTCTAGATTCTTGCGTGCCGCAGCGTCGTTTTTGTCTGACGATTTAGCGAAATCGTCGCGTAAAATTTGTTCCATTTGCTTGCGGTTTGGATTAAAAACATCTATGTCAAATTTTTCTTTTAGTAAATCTGCATATTTAATGCGAGGCCACGGCTTGCCGCCATTATCTAAGTCTATATCAAAACCTCCTACATTAAACTGAAGTGTTCCCCAAGTCTCTTTGGCAACATATTTAATCATTTCTTCGTAGAGCTTCATGCCATCTTCGTAATCTTCGTAGGCGGCATAAGATTCAAAAGCGATGTGCTCTGGCAGATGTTCATCATCTACACCTTCATTACGGAATCTTGGGCCGATGTCGTAAACCTTTTCAAAGCCGGCACCAAGTAGGCGCTTTAGTGGCAACTCTTGGGAAATACGTAGATAAAAATCCTCGTCTAGTGCATCCATGTGGGTAACAAAAGGAGTGGCATCAGCACCACCTGTGGTATGTTCTAACACTGGGGTATTTACTTCTATAAATCCATGTTGATTCATAAAATCGCGAGTGGCTTGCCAGAATTTACTACGGCGTACCATACGCTCTCGCACCTCTGTGTTGACATTCATATCTACATAGCGGCGACGGTAGCGTTCTTCTTTATTAGTAAAACCATCACGGCCAGGCAAAGGGCGTAACGATTTGGTTAGTAGTTTAAGTTGATTACAAAAAACAGAAATCTCGCCGGTGCTACTTTTGCCAACTTTGCCTGTAGCCTCTACAAAATCGCCAGTATCTAATAATTTTAGGCGTTTGGTATTAAACATGCCGTCTTGTGGCTCTTCCTGTTGCATAAAAATCTGCACTTCGCCAAAGTAATCTCTTAATTTGACAAAAGCGAGTTTACCAAAACTGCGAATAGTAGTAATGCGGCCGGCTATGGTAACTACTTGGCCGTCTAAAGCGTCAAAATCAGTAATAATTTTATCTATATGAGTATCACGATGAGACTTAGCAGGATACGGATTAATGCCAAGCTGTTTGATTTCTTCAAGTTTGCGGAGACGTTCGTCTCTATAATCGGCTAATGTAGTCATGAAATTATTATAACACATCTTCAGTGTTTAGGCGATAGATAGTATGTTAGCTGGACAAAGCTTATAAAAAAGTTAAGCGGCCCGATGGGAAGTCGGGCCGCGTGGGTGAGCTCTAGGGGTAGAGCTCATCTTTTTGGGGAAAAATGCAATGTTTTTGCTTGAAGGGAGCAAACCCATGCATTTACCCCTGATGAAGGGGGATTTGTTTGTTTCATAAGATTTCATCCGCGGATAATAGATATAAAATGTGTAGTTAAGGGCTACACGAGATGAAACTTATGAAACTATATGTGAAAGTCCATTAAGGGTTTAGATATAAGCGAAATTTTTTGAATTTTTTGCGAAAAATCGCATAATCAAGCGTGCTCGCTTTTTTTCTAAGCATATTAGAGGACAATTGTTTCTACCCCTGTAAAATTTACTATAAATCCTTGTAGAGACAAGGATTCATCATATCTTTATTATAGCACACATCAAGAAAAAAGTCAATACTTTTTGACATCATGAGCTATAATTTTAGGTAGACTAGTTTATCTCTACAATTTTGCCCTTGTTGCCGTTTGGTAGCTCGTAAGTATCACCTACTTTTTTGCCCATTAATGCTTGGCCGATAGGAGATTTATCAGAGATACGGCCATTGAGTGGATCTGCTTCTACTGGACCAACAATAGAGTATGTGTGACGTTTGCCAGATAAGGTAACTGTAACCTCTGCGCCCATGGATACTTTATTATGGGAGGTGTTGGAAATGATTTTGGCATTTTTTAGAATTTCTTCTATCTCGCCAATACGGTTTTCTACGGTCTTTTGCTCGCTTCTGGCATCGGTGTATTCTTGGTTTTCAGATAAGTCGCCAAAAGAGCGTGCTATCTGCAAACGCTCAGCAATCTGCGGACGACGAGCAATTAAGGCCTCTAGCTCTTTTTCTAAATCTTGCTTTCCTTGTTTGGTTAGACTAATGGTCTTTTTCATACCCAGATAGTATAGCGGTTAAATCGTTTAGTGTCAATAGTTTTTGCTCGCCAGTTTGGCGATAAGTCTGTTCTACCTTTTCTTCGGCTAGGGTTTTGTCTGAAATGACAATACGATGAGGAATACCCATCAAATCAGCATCGGCAAATTTTTCTCCTGGACGCATATTACGATCGTCTAGTAAGATTAGGTCTGGGAACTGAGCTTCTAATTCTGTTGCGATTTTAGTTCCCTCTTCGCCGATTGGGATTATATACATGTAGTATGGCGCAATTTCTTCTGGCCAAACTAGACCTTTATCATCTGCGTACTTTTCTGCGACCACACCCATTACGCGTGATACACCTATACCATAACAACCCATAAATACCGTCTGTTCTTTGCCGGCTTGGTCGTTAAATGTGAGGCCTAGTGGCTCTGAATATTTGTATTTGAGTGTGAATATGTTACCTACTTCAGCGGCGCGAGTAGATTCTAGATCTTCCTCTTGGACACCCAATTCTTCCAGTACTTCTGGCAATTTCACTTCTTCATTTAGTACTATGGATTTATCTTTGTTGTAGTAGATGGTGTCTTCTCCTACAGGAATTTCTGTTTGGAATTCGTGTGAGAATTTGGAGAAAATACCGCCAGAAGCAAATGTTTGATACGTGCAATCGCCTAGTCCTACGCGTTGATAGATGGTTTTGTAAGCGTCTTCTACCTTGTGATAAAAATTGTTGTGAGAATCTTCATCGGCAGAAAAAGAGTATAGGTCTTTCATGAGAAACTCGCGAGTACGCATAATTCCAGACTTGGCGCGAAGCTCATTTCTGAATTTAGTTTGGAATTGATACACATATAAAGGCAAATCCTTGTAGCTTTTGATGTAAGTTTTTAGCATGTTAGTCATAGGCTCTTCATGAGTAGGGGCAAGACCTAATTCACCACCAGCAGAAAGCTCTGTCTTAAACCAAATATCTACTTTCTGATCGCTCCAACGTCCAGTTTTTTTCCAGGTATCTGGACTTTGCAAAGCAGACATTCTAACTTCTTCGCAGCCAATCTTGTCTAGTTCTTCCCTAATGATATTCTCTACTTTGTTAAGCGTACGAAGACCAAGTGGTAGATAATCGTATACTCCTGCAAGTTCTTTATGTACAAAGCCTGCCCTAATTAGATACTGAGCGGAACGTGCCGATTCGTCCTTTGGTGCATCGCGTAGGGTTTTAGTAAAAGAATGTGATAATTTCATAGGGATATTTTAACATATAATCTGATAAGAGCCAAGACTGCTAGTTATCTAAGCAGGCTACTTAATACAAAGAAGGCTAATGTGTTTTTGATAATATGAACTAAAATGCCTGGGTAAATTGAGCCTGAGATTTCACGCATAATGCAGAGTACAACACTCATTGCAAAAACATCTACACCAACATTCCATTGACCATGTAGCAAAGCAAAGGCCAAAGATACGATTAATGTAGAAAAAAGAATTGATAGTAGCTCGGCACGTTTCTTAAAGGTAGATAGCATAATTCTTTTTAGTTTGCCATATAGAAAACCTCTAAATAGTACTTCTTCTACAATTGGCACTACAACAATTAAGGCCAACATTGTAATTATCTTGTCAATGCCAAAGAGTAGGCTATAAGTGTAGCCCAAATCTTGGGCTTGATCAGGATTAAACCAAGGAAATGCGCTGAATAATCTGAACAACAGGTATGACAAAAATAAGTATACAAAATAGCCAATGAAGGATAGTAAAATATCCTTCCAAGTAAGCAAATCTAGTAACCCGAGGATTTTCCTAGTAGATTCTTTTTTAGTAATATGATGTTTTTTCTCCAGGTAGTTTGGTACTAAAATGATAATGAGCAATGCCACAACATCTGAAATTATGATATAAAGTGATTGAACCCACGGATAGGTTAAGATGTGCTGAGGTATAATCCACCGGAATAAATTACTAAAGATTAGTTGCGATAAAAATAGTATACCAATTACCCACAATGGCAGAATAATAACTTTTAGCCAGACTGGAATTTTACGTGTTTGAGTATGCTTGGTGGCTATATTTGCTGCACTTTGCTTATTCATTAGAAAAACCTCGTAATATCTAGAACTGTTACGATAACTATTAGGGCTAGCAAGAATATAAAGGCGCGCGACACAATTTTTTCTTCTATCTCTTTTGTGAGAGTTTTTCTGCGTATTCTAAAGAGTGCAATTAGTGTAAATCTGCCACCATCCAGAGCTGGTATAGGCAAAACGTTCATACAGGCAAGAGATACAGATATTAATGCGGCAAGAAATGCTAGGGTGGTTGGGCCAGATTCTACAGAGGCTGGAAATAATACGCCAATAATGCCAACTGGACCAGAGACAGAGTCGCCAACGGTTTTTAGTTCGTTAACTCCCTCAGAACGAGTGGATTCATCAAAACTAAATTGTTTAGCAATGCCAGAGCCGAGTGATTTTACCATGGTCCAAAGCCCGCGATAAGTTTCGCCAGTAAGCTGTACGGTATTTACTGCCGCAACGATAGGGGCAGACCAAGTAGCCCGATGAAGCAATAAATCGCTTTCTCGCATTCTTATCCCTAGCGTATATTCACTCCCCTTCTCGTTGAGCTTGACTGGGATAACTAGCTCCTCGGTTTTATTGTGTTGGTTGTTACTACTTTCGTCAGTTGTATCGTCTACAACTTTGACTTGCCGACGAACGGTAAAAGTAACATCTTCGCCTGCATGTTTATTGTCAAATGCAAAAACGTCATCTGCGGTGGTAATGCTGGTGTCGTTTGCTTTGATGAGCTGATCATCTACTTTTAGACCACTGCGCTCTGCGGGGGAATTTTCTGTAACATGAGAAACAAAAACCTGAATCTCGTTTTGATAAGTGTCTCCAGGCATATTGAATTGATTCTCCATAAATGTAGGCATACCAGTCCACGCTAAAACGGTTAGAATTATAAATGCGGCTAGCCAGTTCATTGCTACACCAGCAAAAAGGATTTTGGTCTTAGACCAAAACGAGGCGGCTCCAAAGCTATGAGGACGTTTATCACTATCAGACTCCCCCTTCATGGAGCAAAAGCCGCCTATAGGCAAATAGTTTATGGAAAACACTAGAGATTTTTGCGATTTGTATTTGCCATCCTTTAGGCTCCACTCGGACTTAGGCAAAACTGACCATTTACGAGGTTTTTCTCCTTTTTTGCCGTGGTTTTTCCATTCTGTTAACTGATGTTCATAGTCTGGATTTCTTAGCCAAGCCTTAGCACGAGGTGGAAAACCTATCCCAAATTCTTCTACTTCTACACCGTTTTTTCTGGCAGCACGAAAATGACCATATTCATGGATAACAACTAATGCCATTAGGATTAGAAAACCAACAATTACACCAAGAACTATATTCATATAATGATTATATCACAATAATTATGCTTAAATCTTCATGATTTCTGCTTCTTTGGCTTTGAACTCTGCCTCTATCTTGTCTGTATATTCTTTGGTGAGGTCGTCTATTTCTTTTTCTGCGCGCTTAGTGGCATCTTCTGGAAGTTTGGTTTCCTTGATGTCTTTTCTGGCATCTTCGCGAACGTTGCGAATGCCAACTTTAGCTTCTTCTACCTTCTCCGAAGCAGTTTTGACAATTTCGCGACGACGCTCCTCTGTAAGTGGAGGGATAGGCACACGGATTACACGACCATCATCTGCAGGATTAAGTCCAAGTGTAGAATCGGCGCGAATTGCCGTAGAGATAGCGGCGATATTAGCAGGATCAAATGGTGTAATAAGGAGCATTGTAGCATCAGACACTGTGACGTTGGCTGTTTGATTTAATGGCATAAATTGTCCATAAGCCTCTACCTTGATACTAGCAAGCATATCAGGATGCGCACGACCAGTTCGGACTTTTTTCATCTCATCACGGAAACGTTCTAATACTTTTTCCATTGCAAGTTTTTCTTCTTTGGTGTCAAACATGTTTAGCTCCAATTATTATACTTTGATTATATCATAATATGTGGTCTTCCCAGCCCAAACCATTCTCACTACAGTAATTTTAAGTCATCTTGGTTACAGCCTCGTCAAAAATAGCTCGTAATTCCTTATGTAAAGAAATAGCTTCGCTTCTTCACATAAGGTAATTACTCATATTTTTGACAGAGGTGTAATCCGCTTTTA